>CALLVA010000094.1 GCA_938010655.1 uncultured Parvularculaceae bacterium
TTTGAAGGCGGACTTTTACGTTGTGACAAAGCGCCGGGTTGTGCCGTCTAGACATACGGCGGTGAGTTTGCCTGTCCAAACCGCGCCAGTATCAACATTGACGCGCCAGCCAAAATCTTTTGGTTTTTGCGTCGGTGTGTGGCCATGAATAATGCATTTTCCAGCCCATTCAACAGGGTCTGCTTTGTAAAAATCCTGGCGGATCCAAAGCACATCTTTTTCCAATTGATTTTCCAAAGCAATGCCGCTGCGCAATCCTGCATGGACAAAAATATAATCCCCGCAGGTGAAGCAAAGCTCTAACCCGAGCAAAAAGTGCAAATGGCTTTCTGGCAATATGGTCGAAAATTCTTCGCGGATCGCAAGCACATCAACCATTTGCGGTTCAGCCATGCCATAGCTTTCCAGCGCGGCCATCCCGCCCCAATCCAGCCAAGACTCCATTTCTTTTGGATTGGCCAGAAAGTCGAGCATGGCTTGTTCGTGATTGCCCATCAGGAAAACAGAATTAGGGCGTTCTGATTTTAAGGAGATCAATCGATCCAAGACCTGCGCTGAGGTTGGTCCCCGATCAACATAATCTCCTAAAAAGATCAGGCGATAGGGCGCGCCAGCTGCATCAACGGAAATTTTATCCAATAGGACAGCCAAGAGGTCATCCCGGCCATGAATATCGCCAATGGCATAAAGGCGCATATTCTCAGGCGCGCTCGGATGTCCGGCGCGATTTTTGTCTTTCGGTCGAAAAATGGATGCTAAACCAGCCATAATACAAAGATTTAGGGGACGTGGCGCAATTTGGAAAGCAGTATCGCACAATTCTGCATTTTAAACGGGCGGGGCTCGCCGGGAAAGAAGCTGCGCCTCAAAGTAAAGTGATGAAAATGCGTAAAATAGGGCGAATTTTCGATTCCGCCCCGGCGCGGTATGCTCTAGTTTAATCCAACAATAGGCATTTGTGAGCCTGTTTAAGGGATGAGAGACATCATGGTCATTGCAGTCACTGGGGCATCGGGCTATTTGGGCACGCATATGTTGCTAAGCCTTATGGATGCGGGGCTTGATTTTTTAGCGATTGATCGTGAAGGCGATTTGCCAGAAGCCTTGCAAGGCAAGGGCGCAGCAGTGCTCGATGTGGCACTGGAAGAAACTGACAGATTGGTCGAGGTATTCAAAGAACATGGCGTGACCGGGGTGATCCATTTTCCGGGCGCGGGGAGTGTGCCCAAATCTGTCGATGACCCATTAACGTTTTACCGGAACAATACTGTGGGCGCGCTCGCTCTCATTTCTGCTTGTAGCCGCGCGGGGGTGAAACATTTTGTTTTGTCCTCAACTGCCTCGGTCTATGGCGAGCCAGAGCGCATTCCCATTTCAGAAGAACAGCAGCTCAATCCGATCACGCCTTCTGGGGCTTCCATGGCCATGGCCGAGCGAATGGTTTTTGATGTGGGAACATCAAATGGCCTTAGCATTGTCACTTTGCGCTATTTTAATGCCGCAGGCGCGGACCCTGAAGGCCGCGCTGGTGAGTTGGGCAAACCCCAACATTTAATAAAAGTTGTCGCGCAAATTGCCGTGGGCACAAGGGAAGAAGCTTTGAAAATTAATGGTCGGGATTATCAAACACCAGACGGCACTGCGGTGCGTGATTATATACATGTCACGGATATTGCCGAGGCGCATTTATGTGCTTTGCATTATTTGGTGGCAGGCGGCGAGTCTGTGACGCTGAATGCGGGCTATGGCCAAGGCGCGTCGGTTTTGGATGTGGCCTATGCTGCTGAAAGGGTTACCGGCAAAACCCTACCACAAGAAGACGGCCCGCGCCGGGTTGGCGATCCGCCATTGCTTATTGCGGACAATGCAGCGATCCGGTCCAGATTAGACTGGACACCGCGATATGACGATCTTGATTTTATTGTGCGAAGCGCGATTTCTTGGGAACAACAATTGAAAGATAAATCTGCATCATGACGATATCTTCTTTGACGACGCGTGAAAAAACGTTCCGTGTCTTGTTTTTCATCGCGTTTATTGCGGTTTCTGTGCTGAGTTTAATACCGGACCCGGATGATGTTCCCGGCGGGATGGATATTACGCGGTGGCTAGCAGAATTTTTATTGGGCGATGAGGCTTATGCCGATAAAATTTCTCATTTTATTGCTTATGGTGTGCTAGGCGGCGGGGTCGCGCTTGGGACGGTTCGGTTATTTGGGTCTATGTTGGTTGCGGCTGCAGCGGTGATGGCCTGGAGCGGCGTGCTGGAATTTTTTCAAGGTCTCACATCTTACCGATCAAATGATTTTCTGGATTTGATGGCGAATGTTTCTGGGGTCACTATCGGGTTCATTACGGGATTACTCCTCATCAAGATTGCGGATATAATTGCCTCGCCCAAACGAGGTGTTGCATGACGGCAGATGCAAAAACGGCGATTATTATTCCAGCGCGGTATAATTCTTCGCGTTTGCCCGGCAAGCCTTTATTAAAAGAAACAGGTAAGCCTCTTATTCAGTATACATATGAAGCAGCGGCCCAAGCGGGTGCGACTTATGTGATCGTGGCGACGGATGATGATCGTATTAAAAGAGCTGTAGAAGATTTTGGCGGCGATGTCGTGATGACGGATCCGGACCATGAAACAGGATCTGCGCGCTGCGCTGAAGTTGCGGAACATCTTGAGGCAGATGTCATAATCAATTTACAAGGTGATGAACCTGAAATTGATCCGAAGAGCTTGCAAAAATTGATCACCCTCCACAGAACGGCCATGGCGGGACCAACCCCTGTTTTTGCCTCAACATTAGCGTGCCCGTTTGCCCTAACTGACGGCGCGGGCTCTCCAACAGACCCTGCGGCTGTCAAGGCTGTAATGACATCCCCTTTGGCAGATGGGACAAGGCGAGCGCTCTATTTTACCAGAGCTTTATCCCCTTATCCAAGGGATGCAGGCGGGGCGATTGGGGATGCGAGCCGCTATTTTTTACATGTGGGGCTTTATGCTTTTTCGAAAGAAAGTCTATTGCAGTTTGCAAAAATGCCGCCAAGTCGTTTGGAGCGGATTGAGCAATTAGAGCAATTACGCATTTTGGAGGCAGGGCACAATATGGCAATTGATATCATTGACGCCGCTCCGCCGGGGATTGATACGCCTGCAGATTATGCAGCTTTTGTGAAACGGCAAAGTCAATAGATGAACTTCGCGCTAGAAGCGTAATGTTTCGCCAAAACGAATGCTGAAACTTGTCCCTGTAGAGACGAAATCTCGAGGAAAACGTTCTTCAGCGACCTCTGCACCATGGCCTAGAGAAACCGTAAGGGTTCGACCGGGCTGCATTTCCCAACGATATCGACTAAAAATCGACATTTGTTCAGACACATTATCGTATTGAATTTCAGCTTCGAGGTTCATATCGGGCGTGAAATTATATTCCGTCTCCAAGCTACCGACATGAATGTCTAATTCGCCATTGGGAAGATCAAAGGCTCTTAAAGAATGCCCAAGTTCAATACCAAAATGTCTATTTGGTCGCCATGCCACTTCTGAGGCGATAACATTTAGTGTACCATTATAAAGCGAGCCTGTTTCCAGGAATAATTCGCCAGACCAGGTGCGTGATCCATTTGTTTCAAAGCGAATTTCATATTTATCATTTTCATATTCACCAGCCGGGATCAGCACTTCATCGGCGAGATCAAAATCTGTCTCAATCAGCGTGAAAGACTTTTCATGAGACGCAAAAATTTCATCATTGGTTTGCGACCGCATATAAGTGAAGCCGCCAGTAAAACTGTCTAGCTTTGTGCCACCTTCAATAATTTGGCTGGAAAGATCATCTTCATCGGCAAGGGCATCCTCTAATTGGTCCGTTCTGCCGGTGAATACACCCAGTTCAAAGCGCCGTAAGAACTTGTCTTCAGAATTAAACCCTCGAAAGACGCGCCCAAAATGGGTATTGATATTTTGCCTGTTGGAAAACCCCAAAGCAGGACTATAGGCCTCATCGATTTGTTTGAAACGCCATAATGCGTTCCAAGTTTGCGATTCCCATCGTGCGCTAGCCCCGAGCAAATTGCCGTCTTCATCGTCGGAAGAGCTTTGTACGCCGACAAAATCTGCGCCTATGATGACCCCATCGTAAAGAGCGGAATTTCGATATTGAAAGTCAACGCCGCCCACCTGGTTTTCGCTTAAGCCATCAGGTGTACCCTTTGTGAGGACCAAGCCAATTTTTGATTCATCTAAAACAGAAAAAGAGGTGCGAAGTGCTCCCAAGCTCTGTGGGGCATAAATTGTCTCGCTCTCATCATCCTCGATGATTGATGTTTCATCCGTACGCGTCAATAACGCCCCAATATTTGCAGGACCGAGCTGTCCGCTTAACTTCGCGCCGGCCACAATATCAGTAGGGGTGCCATCAACAATCCCGATACGGCGAGAGAAAAAAGGAAGGCCATTCGGGCGATCAAAAACACGCCCGCCAAATTCAAAAACGGAAGCATCTTGCAAAAAGAAATCGCGCGTTTCCGGGAAGAACAAGGAGAACCGCCCAGTATTGACCTGTCTACTATCCAACGGCGTATCAGAAAAATCCGTGTTCAACGTCAAAGTACCCGTGAGGGACGGCGAAAAGCGGTAATAAATATTTGCGCTTGGTTCGATGGAAATATCGTCGGTTCTTGTTTCCCAATCGCGAGAGCCAAGCACCGTGGCGAAAAGTTGCGCTTCAATGCCACGCCCTTGAGTTTCTACATCAATCCCTTCAAGGGTGCCGACTTGCGTAAAATCTGCGCCGCGTTTGGATTG
>CALLVA010000095.1 GCA_938010655.1 uncultured Parvularculaceae bacterium
TGATGCGTCTAATGTGGCATTGCGCGCAATGGAGATATTTCTGGCCGGAGCGTGAACATAAATCGCGTCTAGATTCAACGCCGCTGCGGCTTGTTCAACGGCCTTGCGCGCAGAAGGGGTTTCATCATTATCGGCGACAATCACGCGGAGTTTCACGCCCAAGGGCAATTTTTGCGCCGCGAGGGAGCGCAGGGTTTCCACCACGCTGTCCCGGCGAAAAGTGGCCATGCAGACATCAATGAGAATAGCTTCGTTCATCTCACGCAGCCTGATCTGTCTTAAGCGCCCCTAAAAGCATTTTGTGCAATTCGCCTTCTGGCTCAATAAAAACAGAGCGGGGCAGATTTATGAGCGCCTGTCTGTATGCTGCGATGGGCGAGCGGTCCGCCAAGAGCTTTTTGATCAGCGCTGGCGCGCTTGTTTCAATATCAGCCTCTATGGTAAAGCCAGCTTGATGCTGCGCCACCCAGCGCCCTGTCTCACAATTTTCTGCGACAATTGGCGGGACTGCGAAATATCCCCCCTCATAAAGTCGATTTGGCAATAGCCAGTCAGAATTGGCGCCGGCCTGAAAATAATCCCCGGCCCATATGAGGTCTACACTCTCATAAAGACCCGGCAAATCTTCTGGCGATTGATAGGCCCCGCCGAAGGAGACATTTGGCTCCTGCGCAATTTGGGATGGCAGATCCACCACTTGGTCTTCCGCTGGTTTGCCATGAAGGATAATTTCAATATCAGAGCCAAATTGGCGAGCCAAAGCAATCAGCAGATTGATGGAGCGCTGACATCGCAATATGCCAAACAAGCCAATACGTAGTGGTCCTTTTGAAGGTGAAATGAGTTTTGGACGCTCTGGTAATCCGACATCTGTTAACCGATTTTCTAACAGATAGACGGGGGGCATTTCTGCGCCCAGCGCCTCGCCATGGACTGGCTCAAAATAGTCGCGCACAAAGCCCGGCGAAGAGACCACCAAAGCTTCAGAGCGCTTCAATAAGGCGCGTTCTGCCTTGCGCATCAAATTCGCTTTTTGATTTCCACCTGTCATCATGGTGTGAATATCCAGGCATTCATAAATCACGGGGCGGCAAATTTTCGATAATCGCCGCACCATGAAGGCGCAAGCCAGCATGTCGAGATTGCGCGCATAGAAAATATCAGCAGACGCCAAGATTTCTTTTTCGGCACTTGCGATTTTCGCCCCGGCCAGCATTGCTTTCATCCGTTGGCTATATGCCGCATCAAAGGTCTGGCCGAGATCAATATTTTCCCAAGCGCGGGGCGCATCGTCGCCCCGGCGCATCATCAGCCCAACAACATCCACACCATCGCGCTCAAAAGCGGCGACGCGTCGTTTCACGGCTGCATCCCCAGCATCATGACCAAAAAAAGCGACTTTCATCGTTTCGTTCCTTTGTGCCTTTTTCCGAAAATCATTTCGGTTATAAAACCAGAGCCCCAAGCAAGGTGCATCACGCCAACACAAACACCGCTCCAAAGGGCACAGAGAGATTTATGCCGCGCCACCATAGCAAGAGATGTAAGAAGAAGCACCATCCCATAAAAGAGGGGATATATCAGTGTCCATGGAATAACCAGAGCGGCTAGGACACTTATCGACAAGGCGATAACATGGATCACCGGGATCAGTTGGCGCAGTCGTGGCATTTGGCCATTTTTACGGATATTCCGCGCCCGGCCTCGTCCATATCCCCAATATTGTTTATACAGCCCCTTAGCAGACGCGCGGGGGAAATAGCCAATGCGCAACCCTGCTTCCAGCCAGATTTTGCCCCCATCGGCGCGTAATCTAGCATCATATTCTGCATCTTCATTATGGCTAAAGGCTTCATCATACCCGCCAAGACCCAGAAAGCGCGCGCGCCAAAAAGCAGCATGGTGGCCATGATCAACAAATAGGGATTTCTGCCCCCCACGATGCGCAGAGCCGCCAGAGCCTAGAGGCGTGTCCACAATCCATGCATTGGACTTGGCAAAACAGCCAGTACCATTAGGCCGCGCATCCATCGGCACCACAACACTGTCGCAATCAAGCTCAACAAGCTTAGCAGCGACATCCAGCAAAAAGCGTGGCGGATAGGCCGAATGGGCATCACATCTGATTAGAATATCACGTTCCGGCGAAGCAGCCATAGCGCCCGCATTTACCCCGGCGGCTTGTAATTTTTTCGGATTATCAATCAGCGAAACATTAGGCCATTTTTCCTGCAGCTCAGAAACAATGCGCTGTGTGCCATCTTGGCTCCCGCCATCGGCGACAATAATCTGGCAAGCGCTCAAAGCCGCATCGCCTGACAGGAGATCCGCTAAACAGTGTTCAATATGGTCCGCCTCATTAAGAACAGGCACGACGACAATAATGCGCTGCGCAAGGGCGGTTAGATTTTCAGGGGAGAGGGTCATTTAACGGCAATGCGCTTTCTTTGCAGGCTCTTGAATCTGTACAATAAATTTATCATTTGGCCTACCCTTTGCAGCTTAAGGAAGAATTGATCTGAAATGACGCAACTTCCATAGGTTTTGCAATGACCTTAATATCAACCAACAAGCTTCACCATGCAGGGTTTGGGCCGAAAGAAAGATCGGATCAAAAGTTGACGGGGGACGGCTTTGGGTTTCCGACTTTTGAGCGTGACGGAATGATAGACTTTCTGGTGATTGGCGCGATGCGGTCTGGCACGACAAGCCTTCAGGAATGCCTCGCCCAATGCGCCGCTGTAACAGTGCCATCAATCAAAGAGACTGATTATTTCGTTCCAGAAATATCAGGGGAAAAGACTGAGGCTTGGTACAAAAGCCACTTTGATAATAAGGGGGCCTTGCGCGGCGAGATTAATCCTAATTATGCCAAGCGGGACGTCTTCCCAAATGTCCCAACACGGGTGCAGCAGGCAGCTCCCCACTGTAAAATTGTTTATATTGTTCGGGATCCGATTGAGCGCGCCTTATCCCATTATCAACACTCCAAATTGTCTGGACAGAACGTTCCATTGCCTGAAGACTTGCCTAATTCGCAGATTGGGGCGCATATATTGGCCACAAGCCGCTATGATTGGCAGTCTCAGCCTTGGCGAGATATTTTTGGGGATCAGGTTTTGGTGGTCGATTTTGACGATATAAAAAACAATATGGATAAAGTGCTAGGTGAATTAGGGATGTTTCTGGAAGTGCCCCTGATCACAGCTCATGAAATAGAGCGCGGGGCGACTGGCTTTCAGGAGCCCTTAAAAGCCAATGCGCTTGAAAATTTGAGTGCGATCCCAAGCTTCTGGCTCTCATTGCGCAAAACGCATGTTGGGCACATGGTCCGCCGTGCCATTCCTAGAAATTTGGCGGTGAAGATGAAATCACTCTTACCAGCAAAACCCATCCCCAAGCTGGAAGCCTTCCCCCCAAATGTCATGCGCTGGCTGGAGACTGAATTACACGAAGATGTGGCGGCATTGCGCGATTGGACGGGGCAATCTTTTAAGGATTGGCAGATATAACCCAATGAATATGAGCCTTTCTTTACCAGCCATTCCTCGAAAAGCGTTTTCCCTAAATTTACAGCAGGGGCGCGGGACGATCTTTGATGAATTGATCACCATTTTTTGGTTGATCTTTTTGCCGATGGAATTTGCCATCGGGCAGCCTTTGCGCCTGCCCATGATGGGTGTGATGCTGTTAATGGTCGCTTTTCACTGGCGAGATGTCATTCCGCTTCTGAAACGAGGCTGGGTATATTTACTACTACCCGGTTTTTGTATCATGTCTTTTTTCTGGTCTGGCAGCCCATTTCAAAGCCTCCGTTATGGCATCTTTCTAGGTCTGATGTTGGTGGTTGCCGCGTGGACGGCGTCGCGGCTCAGTCATCGTCAAATGGTGGTGGCGGTGCTGATTTCCGGGGGGCTCTTATGTCTCTGGAGCGCCGCTGCGCCGGATATTCAATATAGTGTGGGGATTGATGGGGGGCGCGCCATGACAGGGGTGTTCCCTCAAAAGAACGTGCTGGGCATGCGGATGTTGGTCTTGATGATGGCGTCTGTGACGATCATTATTTCAGCGGGCTATGCGCTGCGGTGGAAAGTTTTTGCAGGGGTCTTGGTGCCACCAGCGATCTATCTCCTGATTGGCAGTAAATCAGCAACCGCGATGATTTTGATGCTCGGAAGTGCGGCGCTTATTTTCGGCCTTGGGATTGTTTGGCGCGGCTTAGGGCGCCTTCGAGGGGGCAGGGCGCTGATGGTCTGTATGGCGGTGATCACGATGAGTTTCGGCGGTCTGTTGGTGGCGAATGTCTATAAGGTTGATCCAGTGGATGCGGTGCTGGGCAAATTTGGTAAGGACAAAACACTGACCGGCAGAACCGATATTTGGCAGGTCGCGGAAGTGAAGATTGATGAGCATCCCATGCTTGGGGTTGGGGCCGGGGCTTTTTGGAATAATAATATGAATGCCGCGCAGAAAATTGCGGGCATGTTTCAAATGGAAGCGACCAATTTCTATTTTCATAGCGCCTATTATGAAGTGCGGGTTCATATTGGTATTTTCGGCGTGTTGATTTTTGTGATCACTTGGGTGGTCGCGCTCAAGGCGTTAGTGTCTGACTGGTTGCAGCGGGAGAGGCAGCTTGATCCCTTCTTTATCGGTATGGCCGCAATCTTGTTGGCGCGGGTTTTCACCGAATCAGAACTCTTCATGGTGATGCTGATGAACCCTCTGATTTTATGGGTCGGTGTGTTTATGGCGCTGCGTCGTCACACGGAAAATGCAGGCCTACCCACGCAGAGATTTTAGCGTAAATGCCTTATGGCGCCTAGCACAGAGCCGTCATACCCTGTAAGGCCACACGTTTTACGCCATAATAAAAACTCCCAACTGGCCATGACCAAGGTGGCAGCGCCTGCGGCCCCAACCAGCCCGAAAAGCTTGCCTCCTATAGGCACAGCTACAACGAGTATGGCCAAACAAATCAGTGATAATTTAAATATCGCGCGTTGGTGGCCGACAATATTCAACATCATAACTGAAGGCCCCACCATGGAAGAGATAAGCGGTAATAGCGCTATAATCCGCAAGGCAGAGGCCGCTGCTTCATAGCCAGGACCAAATAGGGACACGAGCCAAGGCGCGATCAGCCAGACGCATAAGGTGATCAGAACCATCGGTCCAGCCTTCAACAAGGTGGTCTGTGCCAATAAGCGACGCGCATTCACATCTTCGCCTTTGGTGATGGCACGAGACAGTTTGGGCGCGGTGGACGCGTTTACCGCCATGATTCCCATGCGTAAAAACCCAATAAATTGAACGGAGATGGCCAAAAGACCCAGCGTGCTATCATCCAATCCAAATGCCGCGGAGAACAGCACAAGGTTTTGGAAATATTCAAAAAAGACCACTGGAGCCGCCAAATATAGGGCGGTCGATTTCCATTCGTCTTTCCGGGTAAGGTCCGGTTCAGCAGCATGAATATCGCTCATCATCCCGCGCAATAAAGCTTTTTGGAGCGCTACAGCTATGACAGCGCCGATCAGGGCAAAAATGACCAGTAACGGCACATTTGGCGGAACATCTGATAATAACAAGCCAGCCGTCAGCGCCACGAGCACCAAAGGCCGGAAAAAAGCCCATGGCAATGTCGATTCGACGACTTTATTGAGGGCAGACCCATAGCGATTGCCAAGGCGCAAGCCTGTAAATAAGGGGATCATCAAAGAAGCGAGAACGATGGCGGTCAGCTCTGAATAGGTCAAACCATCATCATTCAGCCCAGCAGCAAGATATTCCCGCACCACCAGAATAAGGATCATCCCCCCCATTACGAACGGGCATAGCCGGATAAATAAGCTCTTAATATACCGAACAAAGCCATGAGCTTCGCTGAGATTGCCCTTCGTATAAGGCTGCAGCAAAAAGCGGACGGCGGTGTTCTCAACATTCAGGGTCGTCGCCAAAGCCGCGAGTTGCACGAAAGAATTGAGCAGCAAAATAAACCCAACTTCTGCTTTCGGGAAAAGCCGCGCCAGCAAAAGAGCAAAGACGAAATTACAGGCGGCCCCTCCAAAACGCGTTGTGAAAATCAGAATCGCTTGTCCCATAGCGGACCAAAACGGGCGATCTCCTGAGAGAATTGATTTTAAAGGGGGAAAATTCATTAAGTTGCTCTTTTTACAGGCGGTCTTGGTAACGCCAAAGTGTATATTAAACCGTTAGATATGCAGAAAAAATTAACCGATAGAAACGATAGTCAATTCAACTTAATCGGGGATGATGTAAACATGCTTGGACGAAAATCATTTCTGCGGGAAACTTTGGTCGATCTTAAAAATGGATTACCCCCAAGGCGCTTTGCAGATCATTTTCATGAACGCGGTGTCGTGTTCGTGCATGTGCCAAAATGCGGGGGGACTTCTGTTGAGAATGGCCTGCGCGCTGCGTTTCGCTTGTCTCGCTATATCGTCCAGCCCGAAACGAGTTTTGAAGCTGCTTGCGCGGAGCTTGGCGTTTCCCCGAATGATACCACGCGGCATGATATTTTAAACCGTGCCAGCGAAATGCGACGTACCATGCTGCATCTTGGTCTTGCGACAGGCTATAAATGCATTACAGGCCATGCGCCTTTGGGGGAGCGGACCCTTGAAAAATGGCGCCAGACCCATGATTTCGTGACGGTTCTTCGCGACCCTGTGAAACGCTTTGTCTCTCATCTCTCGTTTAATCTAAATGGCGGCGGCGGCCATGGGCGGATTGATGAGACTGTTGAACAATTCTTAGAACGCCCCCGCGCCAAGACCATGGGGGCTTTATACATAAAATATTTTGCCGGCGTTCCGATGGACGCTGATATGAGCGCTCAACATCTGGTGGGGCACGCAAAGCGCAATATTGATAAAATGGAAGCTGTTGGCTTCACCGATAATCTGGCAGATTTTGCAGATGATATGACCGTTTTGACGGGCCATAAGATTAATATTGGGCATGATAATAAAACCGGCAAAGGCGCAACGCCCCGCCCTGAAAAAATTAATTTTGATGCCGAAATAATGTCTCGTATAGAAGAGTTATGCGCCCTTGATAAAGAAATTTACGATTGGGCTCGGGCGAATTTTTATACATCTGTCACGGGCGACGTCTAAAAATTTTAGCCATCAAGAGCATCGTTCAAATCAAGTCCAAACCAGCTAGACGCATCAAAAAAGATTTCTCGTCTGGTGCCATTTCGCTCTTCAATGGTGACAACATCCACTTTGCGATTGCCGCAATCTCGTAAGCGTTGCGTTAGCTTTTTTGCGCCGGGATATTTTGCTTGAATATATTCATTCTCTTTTTCGGTGCTCTCGGCGGCGGATTTAGCGTTCAGCGGAATAATCTGGTCGCAGCCGGACATGCGAAACGGGCCTTTTGTGGCTGGCACGGCTGGTTGGCCGACCACTTTGCCGTTTTGGCGCGGGGATGTATCTGGCATGATACAGGCGGTGAGGCCCAAAAAGAGCGGCAAGATCAAAAATGGACGCATGGCATAGGTTCCTCTGAAACGGCTTCACAATATTTGCAGCATCTCGCCTCAAATTGGCAAGAGCAAGACGGATGAAAGGCGCGGCTTCTTATAAAAAGGCTCTGGCAGCTTTTAAATCTTCCCAAGACAATTTTTTCTGCGTTGGCGAGCGCAACAAATAAGCCGGATGAAAGCTTGGCAGCACGGAGAAGCTTTGGTCTTCAATCGCAATCTCAACAATTTTGCCCCGTGAACGCGTTATGCCTGTTGCGCCTGGCATTAAAATTTGGGTTGGGACATTGCCTAATGTGAGGATCAGTTTTGGCTTGGCCAAGGCGATGATCCGGTGCACGAAAGGCAGGCAAATGGCGGTTTCGTCAGGGGTTGGATTCCTGTTGCCCGGGGGCCGCCAATAAATTGCATTGGTGATATAGGTCGGGGCGAGATCATCTTCCGATCTGGAATGGCCAATCGCTGCCAGCATTTTATCGAGCAATTGCCCGGCGCGGCCAACAAAGGGTTTGCCCATGCGGTCCTCTTCGCGGCCTGGGGCTTCGCCCAAAATCAAAAGTGGCGCGCCAAAAATACCATCATCAATAACAGTATTGCGCGCGCCGGGCTTCAAAGGACAGCCGTCAAATTGCTGAATGGCTTCGCGCAAAGCATCAATGTCTTTGGCCTTTGCCGCCAAGGCAGTGGCCTCTGCAATCGCATCATTTGCGGGCAAGTCTTTGCTTGGTTGTATGGGTTTTGGGTTTTGTGTTTGTGGCGCTGTGGTCGCAACAGGTCGATTTTGAGAAGGCGACTCTGCGACGGCAATTTTTGGTGGCGCATGCCATGTCCGCATATCTGTAGGCGCGGCTTCCACAACATCTTCAATGCCCATTTCAGCATACCATTGTAACAAACTGCGCAAGGCATCTGTTGAAAGCGTGGAGGGGGGATTTTGAGGGGCGTCCATACAGCATCATTGCGAAAAGGGCGCATGAGAGCAAGGCAAAAGAAAACGAGGCAGCTTTTTTCAGGCGAGCCTCGTTCCGGTTTTTCAAAAACAGTCAGCGTCTAAAATAGCTTATAAGAGACCGCTCAAAGCTGCCCCCATGCCAC
>CALLVA010000096.1 GCA_938010655.1 uncultured Parvularculaceae bacterium
TCACGGTCAGTCCACATGACTGATCAGCCGATAAGAGGGTTTTATCTCGGCAAATTTATGCCGCTGCATAAAGGCCATATCTTCGTGGCTGAGACTGGCTGCAACATGGTCGATGAGATGACCATCCTAACCTGTTCAACAGATGACGAACTTATTGAGGGGATCTTGCGGGCCCGATGGGTGCAAGAATGCATTCCCGGAGCCAAGACAATTCACCTTCACAAAAACCTCCCTCAGGAACCTGCCGATCATCCTGATTTTTGGACGATCTGGAAAGATGAATGCCAAACGGCGCACCCAGCCCCCATCGATTATGTGTTTGGGTCTGATATATATATTTTTGAGTTAGCGAGGGTCTTAGGTGCCAAACCTGTTTTGGTTGATCCGAATAGAGATATTTATTCAATTTCAGGCACTCAAGTTAGAAACAATATATTTGAGAATTGGGCTTTTTTGCCAAAGCCAGTGCAACGACATTATCAAAAACGCATTTGCCTTCTCGGGCCAGAAAGTTCAGGTAAATCCGTCTTAGGCAGTAAGCTTGCTGCGCATTATGAAACGCGCATCATGCCGGAATATGGCCGGGTCTATGATGAATTTTATAAGCAACCATTACCAGAGCGCGTTTGGGCATTTGAAGACCTTCTTCAATTGATAAAAACCCATATCGCCATGCGAAAAGCGTTAAGCGCAGATGCGGGACCGATTTTCTTTGAAGATACTGACAGTATTCAAACCGCTATATGGGAGCACCACTTATTAGGAAATAAAAGCTCGGAAATGTTGGCATTGGTCTCAAATGATCAAGCTGCGGATTATTATCTACTCCTCGCCCCCACTGTCCCTTTTGAACAGGATGGCGGGCGTTATTATGCTGACCTTAAAACAAGAGAACGTTTTTTTGACATGGCTTTATCCATGGTTCAAAAAACGAAAAAGCCTTATGGCATCATTGATCAAAAAGAATGGGCAGCTCGCGAAGAAGCTGCCCATGTGGCAATCCAAGAATTTATTGGAGAAGCCTTCAAAGTTTAATTAGCCTCAACAATGGTTTTTAAATTGGCTAATCCTTTTTCATATTCTGGTCCAATCATGCCGTCCATCATCATCCCAACATAAGGCCCCATAGGCTTCATCCAAAGGGGTACGCCTTCGCGCATATTTGTGTCTAAGGACCATGTAACATTTGTTTGGCCGTTCCCCGCATCTTCAAAAGTAAAATCTGCTGTCGCTGTGCCTTGGCCATCAAAGCTCAACTTTGTTTGAATGTGGCCGGGTTCTATTTTCGTTATGGTCTGTGAGCCATTGCCCACTTTGGGGTGATCAGATTCCCAAGTCATGGTCTGACCTATACCAGAGCCCGTTAGGCTATATGTCGCATCAGGATCAATTTTCGCCCATGGCGACCATGAATCCCAAGCGGCGAAATCACTCACCAAAGCATGAATTTCTGATGCCGGCGCGTCCATGGTGATTGATCGTTCCACATGTCGATCTGCTGGCAAAACAAACCCAAGCGCAATAAGCACAACTATTATGGCCACCAACCCTAAGAAAATTTTTCTAATCATTTTTATCCTCCCATACCAGAACAACGATATTCTGATGCAGGACAGATTACTTTACCGTCAAATAAATTCAATGAGAATCAAATCAAGAGAAAAGCTCGTTCAATTTCTGGCATTTAGACGGCGCCGAAGATTTCAAAAATCTGCGCAAAGGGCTAGCAATACGCCGTTTAAAAGTTGCCGCCCAGATGTCGTCACCTGTAATTGATCGCCGTTGATTGCAATCAAATTGTCTTGCGCTAAATCTGATAATACCGTTTCAGATAATGGCGCGCCAATATATTTCTTCAATCGAGATAAAGAGACACCGTTTGAGAGGCGCAGCCCCATCGTCAGATATTCTGTGGCTTGTTCGATGCTAGAAAGGGGCGTTTTGTCATATCGCTGCTCTGGTGTTGCAGACTTTAGATAATGACTGATCTGCCGCATTCCTTCTGTGGCTTGTTTTTGACCATTAAATGTAATACGCCCATGGGCCCCAGGGCCAATACCAATATAGTCTTTATACTGCCAATATATTTTATTATGCAGACTTTCTGCGCCGGGCTTTGCGTGATTGGACACTTCGTAGGCTTCAAGCCCCGCAGCGACGCAAGTTTCTTGTGCAATTTCATAAAGCGTTGCTTCTTGAATATCATCAATAGGATGCCACTCGCCACGGGTCACCGCATTGGAAAAAGCCGTGCCTTGTTCAATTGTGAGTTGATACATGGAAAGATGCTCTGCTCCCGTCTCAATTGCTTGATCAAGTTGATTTTGCCAAGCAGTCTCATTTTGATTAGGCAAACCGTAGATCAAATCAAAGGTCGTTCTGGGGAATTGTTTCATGGCGACATCTATCGCCCGGCGCGCCGCAGCAGCGTCATGGTTGCGACCCAGAAATTTGAGCGCCTGATCATCGAAAGATTGGACGCCCATTGAAAGCCGATTAATACCTGCCCCTGCAAATGATGAAAATAATGCAGATTCTGCATCCGTTGGGTTTGCTTCCAGTGTAATTTCAATGTCGCTAGCAAATGACCAATGATCCCGACATGCCGTGACAATATCCTCAATGAGAGTGGCTGGCATCAGAGAAGGGGTTCCCCCGCCAAAATAGATGCTTTGCAGCATGCCCGGGCGTCGCGCCGCCCAAAAGGCAATGTCTTCCAAAAAGACTTTTCGCCATAGCGCTTCATCCACATCCCTTGATCGCGTTACATTGAAATCACAATAAGGACAGATCTTGGCGCAATAGGGCCAATGGATATAAAGGCCGTGTGGTTTATCCAACAAAGCACTGATCCATCATCATGCTAAAAGCTTTGGCCCTGTGAGAATATTTGCGCTTTTCTTCCGATGTCATTTCGCCAAAGCTGCGCGCTTCTCCTATTGCCACAAAAATCGGGTCATAGCCAAAGCCCTGCTCTCCACGAGGGGGCCAGATTAGAGCGCCCTCACATGTGGCAAAAACCGTTTCCACATGACCATCCGGCCAAGCAAGCGCCAAACAACAGGCAAAAGCTGCGCTTCGATCCTGGTGCCCTTGTAGCTTTTCCTCGACCAATGCCATGGCTTTTTGAAAGTCGCCTTCCGGCCCGCCCCACCGAGCAGAATAAACCCCAGGCGCGCCCTGCAGCGCCTTTACCATCAAGCCACTATCATCTGCCAGCGCCGGGCAATTGCCCCCCTTTGCAGCTGCCACCGCTTTGAGAATAGCATTTTCTTCAAAGGTAGAGCCCGTTTCTTCAGGAGAGGGCAAACCCAAATCTCCCGCAGAGACAACGTCTATCCCTTTTGGGGCCATGAGCGCATTTATCTCAGCCAATTTGCCAGAATTGTGGGTCGCGATCACAAGGCGATTTCCGTTGAATTGACGTCTCATGGTCGACTTTCCGATATTTTTTGAAGTTTTTTCGCGAAAAAAGGGCTGTTAAATCAATAAATTATCGAAAAACAATAAATTATTTCTGTTTTTCGATAAATATCGCTTGCATTGTTTTTCGATATGGATATATTGAATATCAATAAGGGATTACAAACACAAGATCAAAAATAACAAAGAGCCCTTAGATTGTCGCGTTAAAAGAGAAGAGAAACCAAAAGCGAGAATGACCCCATAAAAAGGGGCGACAGATGTGGAAGATCCGCCGCCCTTAAGTTGTTTTCGCGTTCAACATCAATCATGGAGAAGAGAAATGTCACATCAACGCAATACAAATATTCCGCCGCTGGGTAGTTTTGTCAACATCGTAGCGTCGTTTACGGTCAGCATTATGATCGGTGTCGGTTATTTTGCGGCGCTAGCAGACCTGCCAATCACACTATAATGGACAAAAGAGGAGAGAGGTTAAGTTCTTTTATAATAATAAAAACATAAACTTAGCCTTATGAGGGGATGAACCGGGGGTCGCAATCTTGCTCTCCCGGTTCACACTAATTTAGAACCACTTTAAGGATTGGTCATGAAGGGTAAATCGCTCGCTAAAACACTGGAAATCATCCTCTATATTAGCAGGATCATTGTAATTATTGCCCTGATCGGCATTGTCATTGTCGCCATCGGCGTTTCGGCTTTGATCATATATGAGGACCAATTTCTCCTATGGGTTGAGCAAATGCGCGAAAATCCTGATGTTAACATCGAAGCAGATATCGATGTCACTTGGACAGACATTGTTAGCCTCATAGCCTCTTTTGTCGGGTTTTATATTGCCTTTAAAGTTATCAGTCGCTTACGCGAAATTCTAAATTCAATCTCAAGAGAAAAACCCTTTGAGGCGGAAAATGCTACTCGCTTGAGCCGTATCGCCAAATATCTCGTCTGGGGCCAAATTGCGTCTATTATCTTACTTATTATAGCCGCCCTTGTGCCAGGTGATTTGGATGATTGGAATATTAACCTAACCAGTCTCCTCGCTGCCGGAATCGCTGCTGTATTGGCAGAGGTCTTCCGGGAAGGCGCGCGGATGCGCGAAGAGCAGGAGTTCACAGTTTAATGACTATTTCTGTCAAACTAGACCGCATGTTGCTTGAACGCGGGATGACTCTGACTGAATTGTCTGAAGCGGTAAATGTCACCATTGCCAACCTCTCAATCTTAAAAACGGGTAAGGCAAAAGCCATGCGTTTTTCAACATTAGAGGCAATTTGTAAGGTGCTTGAATGTCAACCAGGTGATATACTCACCTTTGAGGAAGAGTAAATGTCATTACGCAATTGTATTTTATTCTTAGTCGGCTCCCTAACCGTGGTCACCTTGATGCTGATGAATATGGGCAGCTCAATGGTCACAGATTGGGAAGAAGAAACAGCCGCACGCCC
>CALLVA010000097.1 GCA_938010655.1 uncultured Parvularculaceae bacterium
CCCCGTATCCCCGGAACAAAGCATCATCGTCCGAAACGGCAATTCAAGTTTTTTCAAAACGGTTTCCGCCGCACCTAACATCCGCTCATGTTCTTCGGCAGATTGATCAGGCGTGGTGATCGAGACCAATTCCACTTTAGAAAATTGATGCTGACGGATCATCCCTCTCGTGTCCCGCCCGGCAGAGCCAGCCTCAGACCGGAAACATTGTGTCCAAGCCGTGAAACGTTTGGGCAATTCTTCAGCGCTCATCATGCTTTCGCGCACGAGATTGGTAAGAGTAACTTCTGCGGTTGGCGTGAGATAGAAATTATCTCCTGCCCTGAAGGCATCTTCCGCAAATTTTGGCAACTGCCCCGTACCATACATTGCATCATCTTTGACCAAGACGGGCGGCACCACTTCTTCATAGCCAAATTCATCTGCATGAAGATCAAGCATAAAGTTCGCTAAAGCACGTTCGAGCCGCGCCAAATCTCTTTTCAAAACCACAAAGCGCGCGCCAGAAAGTTTCGCCGCGACTTCAAAGTCCATTTGTGGCCCGGTGGAAGAGGTTAACCCCTCCCCCAGTTCAAAATGTTCTTTTGCGCCGTCGATCTTTTTCGGTGTGCCCCATTCATGCAAGAGCTTATTTTCTTCTTCGTCTGCGCCGTCTGGCACTTCCGCATCCATAATATTGGGCAAGCCCATGAGACGCTCATCTAATGCTGCCGTCTTCGCTTTTTGCTCGTCCTCAACCCGCGTCAGATCATCCTTCATGGCCGCGACTTTGGCTTTCAGCTCTTCTGCTAAATCCTTGTCGCCTTTGCCCATGGCCATGCCGATCTGCTTGGAAGCGGCGTTGCGCTCTTGCTGCAAATCATTCATCTGCCCCGTCAGGGCGCGCAATTCTGCGTCGGCTTCAACCAGACTTTGCGCCACTGGCGCCAGCTTTCGTCGTTTCATCGCCGCATCAAACGCATCAGGGTTGTCGCGTATCCATTTAATATCGTGCATGTCGCTTACTTCTTTTTACATTTTCAATTAGCGCAGGCGTAACGCGCCTCGCTTGTTCGGTCTAGATCAGATATCGAATTTGACCCCTTGGGCCAAAGGCAACGTCCCGGAATAATTCACGGTTGCAGTTTGACGCCGCATATAGGCTTTCCACGCGTCAGACCCACTTTCGCGCCCGCCCCCAGTTTCTTTTTCGCCGCCAAAGGCCCCGCCAATTTCTGCGCCAGAAGGACCAATATTAATATTGGCGATCCCGCAATCAGAGCCTGTGGCCGAGAGAAAGCGTTCGGCTTCCATGACATTCATGGTGAAACAGGCCGAAGACAAACCTTGGGGCACGGCATTTTGCAGCTCAATCGCGGTTTCAAAATCTCGATAGCTCATCACATACAGGATGGGCGCGAATGTTTCTTCGCGCACAATCGACGTTTGCGCTGGCATGTCCACCAAGGCAGGCTGCACATAATAGCCCCCTGCATCTGGCATACCGTCAAACACCCTCATTCCCCCATGGACATTGCCTCCCTGATCCATCGCTGCTTCCAGCGCTTTTTGCATCTGATTGAAACTTGCCTCATCAATGAGCGGGCCAACCAATGTATCCGGGTCAAGCGGATTGCCGATACGCACGCTTTCATAAGCGGCTTTCAGCTTCTGCATGAGTTCTTCTTTAATATCCTCATGGACAATCAGTCTACGGAGAGTTGTACAGCGTTGACCGCATGTGCCCACAGCGGAAAATGTGATCGCGCGCACCGCCATATCAATATCTGCTGTTTGCGACACGATCATCGCGCCATTGCCCCCAAGTTCTAGCAAGGTTTTGCCAAACCGCGCAGCCACAATTGGCGCAACCTCCCGGCCCATCCGCGTAGAGCCGGTTGCGGAGACAAGAGCAATATCAGGCGACTTCACCAAATCTTCTCCAATATCAGCTTTGCCGATCAAGGTTTGCACCAAGCCAGACGGCGCTTCTTCAAAATCTCGCATCACTTTTTTAACAATGCGCTGACACGCCAAAGCTGTCAGCGGGGTTTTGTCAGAGGGTTTCCAGATCACTGGATTGCCGCACACCAACGCCAAAGCTGTATTCCACGACCAAACCGCCACCGGGAAGTTAAATGCCGAGATCACAGCAACAGGCCCCAAAGGCTGCCATGTTTCTCGCATGTGATGTCCGGGGCGTTCCGACGGCATCGTCAAACCATAAAGCTGCCTCGACAAACCGACAGCAAAGTCACAAATATCAATCATTTCCTGGACTTCGCCGAGGCCTTCAGAGAGAATTTTCCCGCACTCTAAAGTGACCAATTCTGCCAAATTCTGCTTATTTTCGCGCAATGCTTCGCCCAGCAACCGCACAAATTCGCCCCGGCGCGGCGCAGGCACATTGCGCCATTTGTGAAAAGCCAGCTTGGCTTCGTCAATCGCAATAGAGACCGTTTGAGACGTGTCTGGTTTTAAGCTCATCAATTCGTCGCCCGTAATAGGCGTTGTCACGCGAAGGCTTTTATCCCCCCTCGCAGATTGAATATCGGCCAAGCCGTTGCGCGCAATAATATCAACATACTGTGCTGAGAGAGCCATATCCATTTTCCTTTTTATTGAAATTCTCTTGTAGCCGCTATGCCTCTGCTGACAAGCCTCCCGACCCCCGTTCAGCTATTGTCGCATCTTCCAATACCCTTTTGACGGTAGCAGACTTTAGTAAGGCCCTGTTTTGGGGTCATATTGGCCTGAAACCTCACAATATCACAGGAAATTGATAGATCTTGAGCGAAGCTTGTCTGGTCGCCCCCCATTATTTGAGGCACAATTCTTGAACTGCACCACTCTAGCACGACACAATGTGCCGGGGATTGCCCTTTTACTTTGGAGTTGGAATTGATGCGATTGAATGGGCCTATTTGGCACAAGACAAATGCGTCTCTTTTGGCGCTCGCGACAGCAGCGCTGGCCCTGACGGCTTGCGCAAGTGGAGGCTCTGGCAGCAGCACGAACCCGATTGTCGTTGCCCCATCTCCCCCGCCACCGCCGCCGCCTCCCCCGCCGCCGCCGCCTTCCACGACACCAGACCCAGAGAGTTTTCGCACCGCTGAATATGTGAACCAGCGCGGACTGGAACAGATCAATGTCATCCCCGCTTTTGTGGAAGGCGCTTTTGGCGCGGGCGTCACTGTGGCCGTTGTGGATACGGGTATCGATGAAGATCACCCAGAATTTGCAGGACGCATTTCCGAAGCCAGCGCAGATTTGGTGACTGAAGCACTTGTCGGGCAAGATCGAGCCCGAGAAGAGCTATCCGCAAATGACAGCCAAGGCCACGGCACAGCCGTGATCGGGATTATTGGCGCGGCCAGAGATGGCAATGGCATTCACGGCGTTGCACCAGAGATCAATATTCTCTCCTTCCGTGGCAATTCTCGCGATGACGATCTTACTATTCTCGGCGAAGCGATCTCTGATGGCGCGCGCCGCGCCGCCAGAGCGAATGCTGCTGTCCTGAATTTATCCTTGAGCAGTGACGAAGACGGCGCGCAGGCTGGCTTTGAGAGATTGTTGGGCTTCACCGCACGCAACGACATCGTGACGGTTCTGGCAGCTGGCAATGATGGCCTCGCAGACCCCGCCCCTTCGTCGCAAGCTGCAACCTCAAGCGAGGCGAATGGCGCTTCGATTATTGTGGGCGCTGTGGATAGCAGCAATCGCATTGCCGGGTTCAGCAACCGAGCTGGCAACAGCGCTAATTTCTTCATCGTGGCTCCTGGCACAGGCGTGCAGACCACCGCTCTTAATGGCGGCTTTCGCAGTTTTTCCGGCACCAGCGCCGCTGCCCCCCATGTTTCTGGCGCTGCCGCATTGCTACGCGGTTTGTGGCCACAACTCTCCGCCGCAGAGACCGTGGATATTCTTCTGTCTTCCGCAACGGATCTCGGTGATCCGGGCACAGACGAAGTCTTTGGCCGCGGCCTGTTGAATGTTGGCGCAGCCCTTGAGCCAATTGGGGCGGGCAATGTGCCTAATGCCGCTGGTGGGTCGGTGCCTATCGGCAGCTTGGGGAGCGCGACAGGCAGCGCTTTTGCTGGTCTTGATTTTGGCGATACGCAGATCATTTTGCTGGATGATTTTGACCGTGATTTCCAGATCAGTTTGTCCGAGGCTTTTGGTCGCCCCACGGGGGACCAGTTTGCCGTGACCAATTTGCTCAATCCTTTTGTGACCAGTCATGAAGCCGGGTTTGCAACGCCGAATTTGCGGTTTGATGTCCAGCTTTCTGAGGTTAATCCGATTACGGATATCGATGCGGCTTTTCGCGGGGATGATATTCAGAACCGGGAAAGCAAGCGCGAAGCAGGCCTTTCTTTGATTGCGCGGCCAGATGCTTCTACGAAGTTTGCTGTCGCCGCTGGCTTTGCTGGCCGTGGCTTGGACCAGCGCTTCAAGGGCGGGCAGCGATTTCAAACCCTATCTCGTCAGAGTTTTTCGGACGCTTATTTGACAGACGCTCAGGACACTGTGTCTGGTATCATTCAACGTGACCTTTCTAATAATTTCTCCTTTGACGTTTTGCTAACGCAAACTGATCAGCAAGCGGAAGATATGGACGATATTGTCGGCACCTTCCTCGGGACGCGCGACGCTTTGCGGGTGAGCAATGCTCGGCTTGGCTTGACGAAATCCAATGCGCACAGCACCGTCCGGGTTGAAGCGGGATTGCGCCAAGAACGCGATACGGTTTTGGGCAGCCGCTTTGATGAAAGCTTGCTTGCCATTGATGGCGCCACCAGTTCTTACGCCGCCTTTGAGACCCAATTTCAGCTCCCCAAACAATGGAACCTCACCTCGCGATATGCTACGGGCCTGACCGACACATCTCAATCTGCCGTAACGCGCTTGCGCTCTGAGCAATTCTCGATCGGGATTGACCGGGTTGGCTTTTTCACGTCCCAAGATCATATCGCCCTTTCCTTGTCTCAACCACTCACCATCGTCGACGGTAATGTTTCTTTTCTTCTGCCTACGGAATATGACAAACTCGAAGAGCGCGCCACGTTCCAATCCGTCAACACCGATTTTGGCAACACCAAACCTTTAGACTTGGAAATTGGATATCGTCTCACGGGGGACCGCCAAACTGATATCAGCCTCAACATTGCCAGAAGCCTTCAAGGCATCAACCAAGGCGAAACAGCTGGCATCGTTCAGTTTTCAAAGAGCTGGTAACATCACTCCCATTCAATCGTCCCCGGTGGTTTGCTGGTGTAATCATACACGACCCGATTAATCCCCTGCACTTCGTTGATAATCCTACTAGCTGTCTCGCCCAGAAATTCTGACGTAAACGGATAAAAATCAGCCGTCATGCCATCGACAGATGTGACGGCCCGGAGCCCGCACACAAAATCATATGTCCGCCCATCGCCCATAACGCCGACGGTGCGCACAGGCAGAAGCACCGCAAAAGCCTGCCAGATTTCATCATAAAGTCCATGCTTGCGGATTTGGTCGAGATACACCGCGTCTGCTTTGCGCAAAATATCCGCTTTTTCCTTGGTCACTTCGCCGGGGCAGCGAATGGCGAGGCCCGGCCCGGGAAACGGATGTCGCACGACAAATTTTTCGTCCAACCCAAGCTCCCGGCCAAGCGCCCGAACTTCATCTTTGAACAATTCGCGCAAAGGCTCCACGAGCTTCATATTCATACGCTCTGGCAAACCACCAACATTATGATGCGATTTAATCGTCACAGAGGGGCCGCCAGAAAAACTGACACTTTCAATAACATCAGGATACAGAGTGCCTTGTGCTAAAAACTTCGCGTCGCCAACAGATTTTGCGTGTTTATCAAACACATCAATAAAAAGCTTGCCGATGGTTTTGCGCTTCACTTCCGGGTCAGAGACCCCTGCCAATTCCCCCAGAAACAACGCCCCTTCATCGGCATGGATCAACGGAATATTATAATGATCCCGAAACAACGACAGCACTTCGTCTGCCTCGTTCATCCGCATCAACCCCGTATCCACGAACACGCAAGTGAGCTGCTCGCCAATCGCCTCATGGATCAAAACCGCGGCAACGGAAGAATCCACCCCGCCAGAGAGCCCACAAATCACCTTTGCATCGCCCACTTGTTCGCGGATCGCGGCGATGGCTTGGTCCTTATACGCCGCCATGGTCCAGTCGCCTTTAAGCCCGGCCACATCAAACAGGAAGTTGCGCAAAAGCTGTGCGCCATTCGGCGTATGGTGAACTTCCGGGTGGAACTGCACGGCATAAAAATGCCGCGCTTCATCGGCGATAATGGCGTGGGGCGCGCCGTCCGAAGAAGCATAGACTTTAAACCCGTCAGGCAGCGCCGTAACGCGGTCGCCATGGCTCATCCAAACGGTCTCTTCGTCTCCCTCAAATAGACCGCCAAAAACGTCAGACTTTTCCCCCGTTGGCGCAATCACCGCCCGGCCAAATTCCCGGTGGTGGCCGCCTTCGACCTTGCCGCCCAATTGTTCGACCATCACTTGTTGGCCATAGCAAATGCCGAAAATCGGCAGGCCCATTTCAAACAGAGCTTGCGGCGCACGGGGGCTTTCTGCCTCGGTCACGCTGGAAGGCCCGCCGGAAAGGATCACGGCTTTGGGCGCAAACTCTTTGAGGCTCTCTTCTGTGACCTTGTTGAAGGGATGAATCTCACAATAGACATTCATCTCCCGCAAGCGGCGGGCAATAAGCTGAGTGACCTGGCTGCCAAAATCGACAACGAGCACTTTTTCATGGATGGCGGCGGGGGTGTCTGAAATCTGTGTCATGGCGCGGGTGTAGCGGGTTTGGGGGTGAGTCTCTAGGGGAAAATGAAGCGCAGCGAAAAACCCCGGCAAAGCCAGCGCTTCCCGGTTGATAACCGTAATTTTGCGTAGCAAAAATACGGGGGTTAGCGGCACTCGGCGTTTTCTTTGAAAACGCCTGTTGCCTGTTTCGCATTTTCGCTTCGCGAAATTGCGAGGGTGGGCGCGAACGTCACATCCGCTGGAAATAAAACTAACTGAGTGCAGACATGCTCGCCCGCGCCCGGCTTTATGCGAGATTGCCTTTCCCTTTCACCGCCAGTCTCCCAGCAGGTCTAATGCTTCCCCTCACGGTTCCACACGATAGAAGGCCCGGACGAGCGTTAAGCTGAGGCCACCCCCAACTCCCCTCAACAACCGCCCCTGA
>CALLVA010000098.1 GCA_938010655.1 uncultured Parvularculaceae bacterium
AGTCCTCCCGGCCCGCTTCCCTAATCTGCTCGTCAATGGCGCAGGCGGCATTGCGGTTGGCATGGCGACGAATATCCCGCCCCATAATTTGGGCGAAGTGATCGACGCTGCGGTTGCCATGGTTGATAATCCTGAAATCACAGATCAGGAGTTGATCGAGATTGTCCCCGGCCCAGATTTTCCAACTGGTGGCTTTATTCTAGGCAAAGCCGGGGCGAAGTCTGGTTTGTTGACCGGGCGCGGCTCCGTTATCATGCGTTCAAAATGTGAGATCGAGGAAATCCGAAAGGATCGGTATGCGATCATCGTCACGGAAATCCCCTATCAAGTGACGAAATCCGTGATGGTAGAGCGGATTGCTGGTTTGGTGCGCGAGAAGAAAATTGAAGGCATCGCCGATATTCGCGACGAATCCAACCGCCTCGGCATTCGCGTTGTTATTGAAATGAAACGCGACGGCAACCCGGAAGTTGTGCTGAATAATCTCTATAAGCAATCACAACTTCAGACCTCTTTTGGGGTGAATATGCTCGCGCTGAATGGCGGGCGGCCAGAGCAGATGACGCTTCGAACGGTCTTGTCATCTTTCTTGAATTTCCGCGAAGAAGTGATCACCAAGCGCACAAAATATGACCTCGGCAAAGCACGAGACCGCGCGCATATTTTGGTTGGCTTGGCTATTGCTGTGGCGAATATTGATGAAGTCGTGGCGTTGATCCGCCGCTCGCCAGACCCGGCAACTGCCCGCGCTGGGTTGATGGAGCGGGATTGGCCGGCGAAAGATTTGGCGCCTTTGGTGGCGCTTGTGGCGGACCCACGCTCGCAGCTTTCTGAAAATGATACGCTGCGCCTCTCTGAAGAACAGGCACGCGCTATTCTTGATTTGCGCTTGCAACGCCTGACCGCCCTTGGCCGTGACGAAATCGGCGATGAACTAAAGGCGCTCGCTGAAAAGATCAAAGACTACCTCGACATTTTGCGCAATCGCGACCGCGTGCTCACCATTATCAAGGATGAACTTGGGGCTGTGCGCGACGAATTTGCGACCCCGCGCCGCTCCATCTTTATGGATGCTGGCTTCGAGATGGAAGATGAAGACTTGATCGCCCGTGAAGACATGGTCGTGACAGTGACGCATTCTGGTTATGTGAAACGCACACCGCTCGACACATATCGGGCGCAACGTCGCGGCGGCAAAGGTCGCGCGGGCATGAAGATGAAAGACGAAGATTTTGTCTCGAAACTCTTCATCGGCAACACGCATACGCCGCTTCTGTTCTTCACATCTGGCGGCATGGTTTATAACACCAAGCTCTGGCGCTTGCCCGAAGGCGGACCGACATCCAGAGGCAAAGCATTCGTGAATTTGCTGCCGATTGATCAAGATGAGCGGATCACCAATATTCTGCCGCTGCCAGAAGATGAAGACGCATGGGACACAATGGATATTATGTTCGCCACAAAGTCTGGCGGCGTCCGGCGGAACAAATTATCAGACTTTAAGCGGATTAATAAGAGCGGTAAAATCGCTATGAAGCTTGATGACGGCGACCAATTGGTTGGCGTCTCCCTCGCCCGCGAAGAAGATGATATTCAACTTACAACAGCGAATGGTCAATGTATCCGCTTTTCTGTGGATGCTATCCGTGTCTTTAGCGGCCGAACCTCAACAGGGGTGCGCGGGATCAAGCTTGGGGAAGATAAAGAATTGGGCGCAGATAGCGTCATTTCCATGTCTGTCTTACACGGCGTTGATGTCACCCCGGAAGAGGCACGCGGATATCTTAAACATGCTGCCGCCATGCGCCGCGCTATGGATGGGGAAGAAGAAGAAACGGGTGCGGATGAAGGCGAAGCAGCCACATTATCCTCCGAACGTCTCGCAGAGCTTGGCGCCCGGGAGCAATTTATCCTAACCGTCACAGAGAATGGCTATGGCAAACGCTCCTCCTCCTTCGAATATCGCACTTCGGGCCGCGGCGGCAAAGGCATTGCCGCGATTGTGACAAATGCCCGCAACGGCCATGTTGCTGCGTCTTTCCCTGTTGAAAAAGATGATGAGATTATGCTGGTCACAGATGGCGGACAATTGATCCGTACACCTGTTAAAGACATCCGCATCGCCGGGCGCAACACTCAAGGGGTCACGGTTCTGAAAACCCGCGAAGATGAAAAAGTTGTCTCAGTAGAATATGTCTCAGAGACCGATAACGATAATGAAGATGGGGAATCTGGCGAAGAGGCAGCTTCAGAATGACCGCGAAACGCACCGCCCTTTATCCCGGTACATTTGACCCCATAACCAATGGACACCTCGATATTATGGCGCGGGGCGCAAAGCTCGTTGATGAATTGGTGATCGGCGTCGCGATTAATGAAGGCAAGAAACCGCTTTTTTCCGTTGAAGAGCGCGTGGCCATGGCCAAAGAGGAGCTTGCGCCCGTGGCTAAAGCAACGGGCACATTGATCCGGGTTGAAGCATTTGATGGATTGCTCGTTCATTTTGCAGAAAGCCTTGGGGCACAATTCATTCTCCGCGGTCTGCGCGCTGTTGCAGATTTTGAATATGAATATCAGATGGTCGGCATGAACGCCTTTTTGAATGATGACATCGAGACAATCTTCCTAATGGCAGACCCACATCATCAAGCCATCGCCTCAAAACTCGTCAAAGAAATTGCAAGACTAGGGGGCAAGATTAATGATTTTGTCCCCCCCGCTGTTGAAAAGGCTTTGCTGGCGAAGTTTGAATAATCCAGTAAGCGTTAAGAGGCCCCTCACAAACGACTTGAAATCATAGTTTTGAACGACAAACCTTTCCTCCTTTTAAGGCAGAAAATAATCGTTTGCGTTATATTAAAGTAGATGTTTAAGGAGTTCCGCCATGTTCAACCGACCGTCAAAATTCCTCTCCCTCCCCCTCTTATCCTCATTTCTAGTTTTATCTTCTGTAAATTCGCCTGCTGCGGCAGCGACGGACATCGCTAAAAATGCAAAATGGGAGCAGCGTCTGGTTGTCCAATGCGCTGAGGATTCAAACTCTTTTCAGGGGACGATTGATTGGGCTGGCTTTGCTGCGCGTGATCTTTGGTATGTTTCGCTTACAGAAGGCGGTAGCGCCCTGCTCTTCAAACCGAATTCAAAACAAGCCCCTAGCCCGAATTTGGTTATGGCAGAACAAATTGAGCTGATGACTCTTCTAAAATGCAAGACCGAA
>CALLVA010000099.1 GCA_938010655.1 uncultured Parvularculaceae bacterium
TGATTTTGAAAAACGGACGGCCTCCATCGGCTCTGGCGTTAGCGGCAATTATGGCGTTGCAAAAATGCCGGGCGGAGAGCCTTATTACAATGAACTCCTGCGCAATTACACAACAACGACAATGACCGCAGAAGAAGTGCATAATCTTGGTCTCTCAGAAGTCGCCCGTATTCATGGGGAAATGAAAGACATTATGAAGCAAGTGGGCTTTGAGGGCACTTTGCAAGAGTTCTTCGACTTCATGCGCACGGATGAGCAATTCTATTATCCGAACACAGATCAAGGCCGGGAAGATTATTTGAACCTAGCGCGCAAATATAATGCACAGATGGAACCGCGCTTGCCGGAACTGTTTATCAGCCTGCCCAAAGCCCCTGTAGAAGTGCGCCGGGTGGAACCTTTCCGCGAACGTTCTGCAGGAAAAGCATTTTACAATCAGCCTGCACCAGATGGATCTCGCCCCGGCATTTTTTATGCGAACTTAAAAGATATGGCGGATATGCCGATTTATCAGCTTGAAGCGCTGGTCTATCATGAGGCCAGCCCGGGCCACCATATGCAACGTAGTTTGCAAATTGAGATGACAGGTCTGCCAAAATTCCGACAGTTTGGGGGATATACAGCCTATACGGAAGGCTGGGGATTATACTCTGAATTCCTTGGCAAAGATGTGGGCTTTTATGAAGACCCCTATTCAGACTTTGGCCGCCTTGCCATGGAACTGTGGCGCGCTGCGCGGCTTGTGGTGGATACAGGGCTTCATGCCAAAGGCTGGGAAATGCAGGTCGCGATTGATTATCTGAAAGACAATACGCCAAACCCAGAAGGCGATTGTATTGCGGCGATCCACCGCTATATCGTTTATCCGGGGCAAGCGACGGCCTATAAAATCGGCATGAACAAAATTATTGATCTACGCCGCGATGCAGAAGCCAAACTTGGCGACAAGTTCTCCATTCGTGAATTCCACGAAACCATTCTGATCTCGGGGCCAGTGCCTTTGGAAGTGGTTGAAGAACGGATTAATGCATGGGTGGCGAGCAAAGGCTAACACACAACTTTCATTTTGCTTAAAATTGGGCGGGGGCTTCCCCGCCTGCTTTTTAGGGACTGACTTATGTCACATAAAGACCTACCCAATATTACTGAAGATTGTTTATCGACACCAACGGCGGACCAACTTGCCCCCACAAAACAATCGACGCATCCGCCGCGCATTCTCCTCTTATATGGGTCATTGCGCCCACAGAGTTTTTCCAAGAAAGCAATCTTGGAAGCTGAACGTTTGTTGAAAGCGTTTGGCTGCGATACCAAAGTTTTTGACCCAACGGGCCTCCCCCTGCCCGGCAGCGATGATCAGCATCCGAAAGTTCAGGAATTGCGTGATTTGATGACATGGTCTGAGGGGCAAGTTTGGTGCTCCCCGGAACAGCATGGGTCCATGACAGGTGTGTTCAAATCTCAAATTGACTGGGTGCCTCTTTCTTTAGGCGCCGTTCGCCCGACGCAAGGCAAGACGCTTGCCGTCATGCAAGTTTGCGGGGGTTCGCAATCTTTCAATGCGGTCAATCAATTGCGCGTACTTGGCCGATGGATGCGCATGATAACCATCCCCAACCAATCCTCCGTGCCAAAAGCTTGGCTGGAGTTTGAGCCAGATGGCAGAATGAAGCCTTCCGGCTTTTATGATCGGATTGTGGATGTCATGGAAGAATTGGTAAAATTTACCCTGCTCACACGAGATATCTCAGACCACTTGGTGGATCGATATTCCGAACGCAAAGAAACGGCTGAAGAATTAATGAAACGAGTGAACCAACGAAGCTAGGCTTTGTCCCGGCCCGTCAGACGTTTGATCACAGGGCCTAGATTGGAAGGTCGCAAATATTCCAGACGACCATAAGCGCCGAAATGTACAGACCAGGCAAGGCGCGGCGTATCGCTTAAATTCGCCCCTGCCCCATGAAGGGTTAGCGGGTGATGCGCTGTGAAATCTCCAGCTTTTACTTTACAATAAACCGGATCAATTTCCCCAAGCTCGACTTTGCGGACATGAGGGTGCACCCCTTCGCTCCCGTGAGGCATTAAATCACCATGATGACTGTTGGGCACATAACCAAGTGTCCCGTTACGCTCATCTGTGTCTTGCAAAGGCACCCAAAAATTAACCGTGTTGAGCTCAACTTTATCCAGCATATAGCCACGGTCCTGATGCCAAGCGGTTTTCACCTTGGTGCCTGGCATTTTGCAAATCACGTGATCAAAAACATATTTCGCATTCCGCCCCAAAATCTCGGACGCAACATTTTTCAACTTTTGATAAATGGCCGTTTCCAACAAATCTGGGTTGATATTTGTTGGGCGATCAATTTCGGGTTGCTGTGTGCCAACATCCAAGCCATTTAAAGCTCCAATGTCCCGAAACTTGTTCTCTTTTAGGCTATCAATATTCTGATACAGCGCACTCAACATGCCCCGCAATTGCGCCACTTCCTCGCTCGAAAAAGCGCCTCGACCAATTAAATACCCATTATCGTAAAACCGTTCAGCAAGATCACTTTTCGGCCCTGACTTTACGCCAGACTTAAAGCCTAAGTGATTCGTAGTACGATTTAGCATTTGAACTTCGGATAACATTTAAAAAAGCCCCAGCTTTAAAACAAATATGAAAGTGGCATATATTTCTCCACGTTCGGTTAAAATTCTATCATGGTAAATATAGATTAAAAGCCCGTTCGTAGAGAAGCATGTTGATTAGTCAGAAAAAGTGCAAAAATCACACCAAAACACCGCCCTAGTTGAAATTCGCCTGACCTTTCCTATGTATCACTTTGAACAAACGGCCTTCACGTCTAATTAGATATTGGTACAATTTCAGTCACTTGAAGATCCTATCCAACGAAACATGACGTTCTTTTGCTCTCAACATATCAATTTCTGGGTTGCCCGAAGCGCTTCTTCGGGGCATAAGCCCGAAAAAAGTATCCTGTTTTCGTAGAAGGAGCGCCCGATGACCTATGTTGTCACCGATGCTTGTATCATGTGTAAATATACCGACTGCGTGGAGGTTTGCCCCGTAGATTGCTTCTATGAAGGGGAAAATACCCTCGTCATTAAGCCGGAAGAATGCATTGATTGCGGGGTCTGCGAACCAGAATGCCCTGTAGATGCCATTAAACCAGACACTGAAGACCCGGATGGCAAATGGACGGAGCTCAACGCGAAATTCGCGGAAAGCTGGCCCAATATCACGACCCAGAAAGACCCGCTCCCGGAGGCAGATAAATATGCCGATCAGGAAGGCAAGCTGGAAAAATATTGGAGCGATAAGCCCGGCGAAGGCGACTAAAACGCTTTTATCCCTAAAAAACTTGTAAGGCGGGCTTCAAACCCCGCCTTTTTGCTGTCTGGCTAAGGTAAATCTCGCATTTACCCCATGAGTGGATTTTACCTAAAAAATGTGATATAAGAGGGTCTTACGGGTGATGGCTGTTAATATTGATTAATAAACTGTCGCGATAGGGGCCAGCATTTTGCTGGGCACATTATATGAAAGGTTCTGGCGCGTAATACTCATCAACTTCCCAGAACCAACCACACTCTCCTGATGGCGTTTCCAACGGGCCTCACAAATTTTCGTGAGTAATCCGCCGATACGCCACCAGCAAGACCAAAAATAAGGAAGAAGGTCATGGCTGCAGCAAAGAAAAAAGCACCTGCCAAAAAAACGGCATCTAAAAAAACAACTGCAAAAAAAGCGCCCACCAAAAAGGCAGCTAAAAAAACAGCTGCCAAAAAAGTACCTGTTAAGAAAGTAGCCGCCAAGAAAGCGCCAGCGAAAAAAGCAGCTCCTAAGAAAGCAACAGCCGCTAAAAAAACGGCTGTTAAAAAAGCACCTGCGAAGAAGGCTGCTGCGCCAAAAGCGACAGCCGCCAAAAAGGCAAAATCAAAAACAACCAAAGCCGCACCAAAAAAAGCAACCGTTCAGAAAACCGCTGCGACAAAAAAGACCGTAGAGAAAAAATCATCTACACCGAAACAAAAGGTTGCGAAAAAAACGGTTAAGCCTAAAAGCAGTGTTCATCCAACACCTAAAAAATCTTCCGTAAAGAGTAATGAGCCTGTGACAACTGCACCTGCGAAAAAAGAAGCTGCCAAAAAAGAAGAAGCCAAACCAACAATCGCCGCCGCAAGGCGCCCTGTTCGTAAGCCGTTGATTAAACCAACGCCAGACAGCGTTAAATTTAAAGTTGGTCAACTTGTTATTTATCCCGCCCATGGCGTTGGGAAAATTCAGGAAGTTGAAAAGCAAGAAATTCTTGGTGATGCGATCGAATTTTATGTCGTCAGTTTCGAACATGAAAAAATGATCTTGCGCGTGCCAAAATCCAAAGCAGGTGCACAAGGCATGCGCCCTCTTTCAGAGAATGCTGAGATTGATAAAGCAATCGTCCTTCTTCAAGGCCGTGCGCGGATCAAACGGACCATGTGGTCTCGCCGGGCGCAGGAATATGAAGCGAAGATCAATTCTGGCAGCTTGAACCAAGTTGCTGAAGTTGTGCGCGATCTTTATCGCTCTGCAGAACAACCAGAGCAAAGCTATTCAGAACGCCAGCTCTATGAAATCGCATTAGACCGTATGGCACGAGAAGTCGCCGCCGTGCGCAAAGCTGACTTACCAGCCGCGATTGCTGAGCTGATTGAATCGCTCGGCAAGAAGCAGATTGCGGCTTAACCGATTTTGTAGTTCCCAATTTAAAAAGCCCCGCAAATGCTGCGGGGCTTTTTTATTAAACGCACCTGTTAAATAAAATGCGATCTACGCAGGTTTTATAAAAGCGCCGGAGCAAAGCGCGTCCCCCGATCAATTTTCACGGTAGATCGTTTCAAGAATATCTTTAATCCCGATAATCAATCACACCCGAAATAATCACGAGACAAACCACTGCCCAAATACCGAGGCTGATGAGGCTTGTTTGAATGAATTTCTTCTTCAATCTTGGATCAATCGGCGCGCCTTGGTCTGCGCCTTTGGGGCCAGAGTTTGGGTCTTCCCATGTGCCGCGCATGCCCCATGGGAGGACGGCGAAAAAAACCGCCCACCACACGATGAGATAAATAATAACCGCCCCAACAGGCCCCATGATTAACTCCTCAAGATCAAGACAGATATATCTGAACGTTTGCCCCAACGATGTTGAAGCGCGCCGCGAACAGCTTTGCGCATCGTACGGACAATTTCGTCATCTTCTGCCCTTCGCGGCTTTGGCATGGCGTCTAGCGCGTCTTCCACGGCGTCTTCTAGCAATTCTTGCATATTATCGCCGCTCATATCTTCTGTGGGAATACCGCGTAAATTCACTTCAGGCGGCGCCAAGACTTGATGTTTTTCTGACAAGGCAATCGCGACAGAAATATGCCCGCCTTCAGCCAGAATATGCCGTTCTTTCATAACGCCCGTGCCCTGGCGCAGCAAAATATGCCCATCGACATAAAGCCGGCCAACGGGCACTTCATCAATGATGCGAGGCTTGCCTGGCGCGATGCGGATCATGGTTCCATTGCGCGGCGCGATGGCTTGTTTGACCCCTTGGTCTTTGGCAAAAATCGCGTGTTCTTCCAAATGCCGCGCCTCGCCATGGACCGGGATTGATAGGTCCGGTTTCACCCAATCATACATTTGCGCTAATTCATCCCGGCACGGATGACCGGATACATGCACGAATTCATCTTTTTCCGTGATGATATGAACGCCCTGATCTACAAGTTGGTTTTGCAAATCATAAATCCCGCGCTCATTGCCCGGAATGATTTTTGACGAGAAGATGACGGTATCGCCTTCGTTCAAAACAAGGTCTCGATGATCATCTCGCGCAATGCGCGCCAAAGCCGCCCGGCTCTCGCCTTGGGAGCCTGTACAAAGATACAAGGTATTTTCGCGCGGTAGGAACCCCGCCTCTTCCGGCTCTACAAATTTGATATTCGGCGGCAAGATTTCCACTTCCCGCGCCACATCCATCATGCGGAACATCGATCGACCGAGCAAACAGATCGATCGATCATTGGCGATTGCCGCTTCACAGATAGAGACAAGGCGACCGACATTCGACGCGAATGTCGTCACGGCGACGCGGCCTTTTTGTTGGCCGATCAATTCAATCAAACTATCGCGCACCCGCGCTTCTGACCCACTTTCCCCGGCGCTCAACACATTGGTTGAATCGCAGACCATGGCGATCACGCCTTCATCGCCAATTTTCTTGAGCGTGGAAGAGTCTGTAAGGGGGCCTAATGAGGGGTCTTGATCAATTTTCCAATCCCCCGTGTGCAAAACGGTGCCAAAAGGCGTGCGCAAAATCACCCCGCTTGGCTCCGGGATGGAATGAGTGAGCGTCACCATTTCAAAATCGAACAACCCGACCGTATGGCGGGAGCCCATCTCGATGATGTTCATCGGCGCGCCGAGAATACCTTTTTCTTTGAACTTGCGCTCAACCAAAGCAGCGGTGAACGGCGTTGCGTAGATCGGGCATTTTAGGAAGGGCCAAAGGGTCGCAACCGCGCCAATATGGTCTTCATGGCCATGGGTCAGGATCAACGCATCCAGCTGCGCCGCGCCTTTGATTTCGTCTATGATATAAGCTGGGTCTGGCGTGATCAAATCGATGCCCGGTGTCTCAGGCCCCCCAAAAGTGACGCCGCAATCAATCATGATCCAACGCCGCGCATGGGCTGGCCCCAGCCCATAGAGGTTCATATTCATCCCAATCTCGCCCGACCCGCCAAGAGGCAGGAAGACGAGTTCATTATCTTTACTCATTAAATTACTTTCCAGCGGCAGTACCGCAATGGGTGTGAGCGGGACTGACTGCCCGTGGTGCTTATGATGTAGCACGATTT
>CALLVA010000100.1 GCA_938010655.1 uncultured Parvularculaceae bacterium
AGTTCTATTGATGTCCAAATGCGGGTCTGGTGCAAATCAGATAATTATTGGGAGACGCGATTTGACTTGATCAAAGATGTCAAAGAAGCGTTTGATGCGAATGGTATTACTATTCCCTATCCACATGTCGTCGAGATGGTCAAAGAAGTTTAAAACATCTGCGCTGTTTGGTTGCCTTTTCGTCGCTTTTTTATAGGCTGATCGGATGACCTCTTTTCAACGCGATAATCTCATCGGCAACATCTTTACGCCGCCTGCCCATCCCAGCGCCGTGATGGCCATCATTCACGGCCTTGGCGAACATATGATGCGCTATTCGCCGATGGCAGAAGCCATGGCAAAAGAAGACATTGCATGTATGGGCATTGACCTGCCAGGCCATGGCGAGACGGTCAAAATGCAAAATGCCAAAGCTGGCGTTTGTCACGATTTCTCCCATATGCTGAATGCCGTAGACACGCTTCTCTTGGAAGCAAAAGAGCGGTATCCCGGTCTCCCTCTTTATTTGTTTGGGCACTCTATGGGTGGGGGGATCGTTTTGAATTATGGGCTTACTCGAGACATGAGCGAGATTACAGGCGTTATCGCACAAGCACCTTTGTTGCGCCCCGGCAAGCCCGTGCCCCGTGCAATGTTGAAAGTGCTTACTCTCTTGCGCAAAATAATGCCCGGCTTCACTGCAAAAAATGGTCTTGACACAGAACAAATATCCAGCATGGCAAAAGAGGTCGAAAAATATTTAAATGATCCATTAGTGCATAATCAACTTGGCGCAGGGTTGGCTGTTGATATGCTTAAAGCGGGAGAATGGAGTCTCGCCAATGCTAAAAAGTGGTCTACGCCTCTTTTGATGATGCATTCAGAAGAAGATAAAATTACCTGCCCGATCTCCACAGAAAGCTTTGCCACGCAAGCTCAAAATTGCCGTATCCAACTTTTTGGCAATGCCGCCCACGAAATCCACAATGATGTGACGCGGGCTGATGTTTATGCAGAATTAACGCGGTTTATCTCAGCACAAACCGCATCATAATCAGCAGCTTTATTCGCCTAAAAGACTTGGAAATGCCGTCTCCGGCAGGATGATTTCCAACCCTTTGACTTTCGCAATGTCTTCCACAATCTGGGTTATAACTGCATTTGACATGCCGTCAGAGGACGCAAAGCTTGCTGAAAGCGGATCGACCGTGAGTGTTAAATCGCTGACGGCATTTCCCATCGTCTGAACGCTCGCAAATTGTTCCATTTCAGACCAATCGGAAACAGAGCGATTATTTTTTTGATAATCGAAATAGGTATATGTCAGATTGATGATACCTAAGAAGCCACCAAACTGTGCCTCACGACACGCCATGGCGCATTCTGGCAAAGCGTTGCTACGATAGCGCACAGCAACATTTCCGTCCTCTTCAATTGTGACAGTGCCTGCTGGCAAATTGCGGTTCATCTCATTCAAAATAGTGAGGTTTGACGAAAAGCCAAAAGCTTCCATCGCAATGGGGTGCGCGCCTTCAATCAAGAAACAACCTGTCGCATCACAATCACTTAGCAGAATAATGAAGGGCATATTATTCAACGCGTAAACTTGCAGCGTGCCATCAACGGGCCCGTTATCATCGGACTTAAAGGGAAGTTCCTGCACCAGGACAAATTCAGCAGTCGTCATCATTTGCTTAATGGCCTCAGGCTGCAACATGATGTAGCCGTCCGCCACTAAACTGGCATTGCTAGGGATTTCATCCTCATCAGCAGCAGGTGGCGGCGTAGAGAGGGCATTTTGCGCATTGGCGACCCCGAATGTGAAAGCGGCAGAAAACAAAATGCTGGCAAAAAGAGAAATGCGCTTCATGAGAACCCTTAAGTAAAACTGATGTGTAAAGTCTGCCGCTCAACTTCCGAAAAGGCAAATAAAAGGATGTGCTTTTCAGCTCAAGACCGCCTCATCAAGTCCAACCGTGACTAAAATACCAGCCTTTGCGCGAGCGCCATCCAGACGGGATATCCCGCAAATAACCCAATTAAGGTCAGTTTGCGCCCCGCCACACGGGCATTTTCCGCAAGGCCCTGAGCGGCTAATCTTGCACGGGTCTTTTTGCGCAGAAACAACGTGAGGGCGCGCATCGCTAAACCCGCGAAAGTTGTAGTCACAATAAAGAACGGCATGGGCAGGCGAAGAGCAAACTTCATAACGATCAAAAGCCCAATCAGCCCGACAAAACAGATGAAATAACTGCGCCAAGTGCGCGCCAGAAAAGGCACCGCAAAAAAGGCGAAAGTGATGATCCAAAAAGAATAGGGCATGGAAGAACTCAGCATGTCCATGAGACTATCTTTAAGTTCGCTAATAGCCCGTTACTTTCTGAAGGCGCATAAAGTTTTATTTCTTAGCACAAGGCTTTATTCTATCGCTCAAGGCTGTATTCTAAGGCTCAAGGCTGTTTTGGGGTCTTTGCGGCATGATTATCCGCCATATGTGCCCCCGTCCAGCGGCCATACCGCCAGACTTTCCACCCTTCAGAAGCCAAATTTTCCGGCACAGGATCAAACCCCGCCGTGCCAAAAGGGCCGCACCGCACAAGCCTTGATAAGGTCAACCAACTCCCCCGCCAAAAGCCGTGGTCGCGATAGGCCGCACAGCCATAATGAGAGCATGTTGGCAAATGACGACAGCGCCAGCCAAAAGTGGCGAAAAGCGGCGAAAAAGTCCATTGATAGACGCGAATGGCCCCGATGGCGGCTCGCGCCCCCAAAGAAGCAGCGCGCAAAGACACTTTATGGACCTTTTGGGCCGTCTGGTGCGGCGAAGAGGCGTCTTTGGTCATGCAGCTGTGATTTCCTATGGGCCATCATTTCAGCTACCCTATATCCTAAGTAAGAAGTCCTCAACAAGCCTACGCCCCAAAGACGAAAGAGAACCCTCCTATGCTAAATCGATCTGCCATTGCCGCCCTTCTTGCCTTCTGCGCTGTCGCTCTCTCTGCTTGTGTCACCGTAGATTCAACAGGTTCCCAGATTAGAGGTTTTGATAAAGCAAGCCTGACACCGGGCGCTAACCTTGCCAGCTATGAAACCGTCTATATTGCCCCCGTGGAAATTGCCCCTTCCCTTCTTAACCGCGATCGCAACCGCTCCCGGATTGGCAATGCCCCAAGACGGGTTGAAGAACGAGATTTGAACAAGCGCGCAGCTTATTTGCAGGAATTGCTGATCCGGGAAATCGGAAAAACCCGTAACATTGTTGATGCTCCCGGCCCCACAACATTGCGGATTGAAACTGTGTTAAGCGAACTTCAATCCAGCTCCCCCACTTTGGCAGATCTAAGCGATGAACCAGGCTTGAGCACCTCTTCTGAATATGCTGGCGGCGCAACAGCGACATTTGTCCTGCGCGACGGGACAGGCCAGATTCTGGGCTCTTTAAGCGATGAATATCAAGCGAATTTCAATGATTCATTTCGCCCCGCCGGCATTTGGACTGACGCCAATACTGCTTTTCGCAGATGGGCGAAAAATCTAGCCCGTGCGATTAATCGGTAAGGTCGTAATGGCAACATTCACCATTTGACGGGCGCAAGACGCTCACGCGTTTTAAGCCCGGAAAATCTGGCGATAATTTTGCCGCCGCCCATAAGCAGATATTTTCGAGCGTTGGCACTTCGAGACCCTCGACCTCATTCAACAGTCGGTGGTCTAAAGCTTCCTTGATCACGTCAAGAGCATCTGCCACATCGCCAAAATCTGCGACCCAACCATGCTCTGCGTCCAGCTCGCCTTTAATCTCCACTTCCATTGTAAAAGAGTGCCCGTGCATACGGGCATAAGGGCGCGCATCACTTTCCAATGAAAGATAATGAGCGGCATCAAACTGAATGGTTTTAACAATACGCATCTTTTACGGAATTCCAGTGAATTTATGAGTTTGCAAGCTAAGCCGCCATTTCGGATGAGCCCTACAATAGTCTATCGCGGCGGCTGTATGCCCCATCGCGTCCGGTCCGTCCATAGGCTGAAGAAAGAAATGCTCAAATTCCAGGTGATCATAGCTCTCAGGCAGGGCATCTTCCTGTCTGTAGACCAGTTTTAATTCATTGCCCTTGATTTGCTTTAGCGGGGCTGTTGATTTGGGACTAACACAAATCCAGTCTAATGCTTCAGGTGCATCAATTGTCCCATTTGTTTCGACACCGACTTGAAATTCTCTGGTGTGAAGTTCTTTTATAAGCGCTTCATCTAACTGTAAAAGCGGCTCCCCCCCTGTACAAATCACGTAAGGAACTGCGCCTTCAGATGCTTCCACGGCCTTTTGCCAACAAGCGACCACTTCAGCCGTGAGGGCTTCGGCCGTCTCGAACTTGCCTCCCCCGGGGCCATCTGTGCCGACGAAATCAGTATCGCAAAAACGGCAAATCGCCGAAGCGCGATCTTCTTCTCGGCCAGACCAGAGATTGCACCCGGCAAAACGCAAAAACACCGCAGCGCGGCCAGTTTGCGCGCCCTCGCCTTGAAGGGTGTAATACATTTCTTTGACAGAATATGTCATGCTTGGAACCGCTCATAGCCGGCAGATCGTAATGCGCATGCAGGACAGGTGCCGCAACCATAGCCCCAATCATGTCTCTGACTGCGATCTCCGAGATAACATGTATGGGTATGATCTCTCATCAGCTCAATCAAAGTCTCGCCCCCAAGATCTGCCGCCATCTGCCATGTGGCGGCTTTGTCCACATACATGAGAGGGGTCTCGATGGTGAGATCGACATCTATCCCCGCGCACAATGTTTGCTCTTGAGCTTTGATCGTATCTGCCCGGCAATCTGGATATCCTGAATAATCAGTTTCGCACATGCCGCCAATAATAACGCCAATATCCCGGCGAAAGGCCAAAGCCCCTGCCGCCGTTAAAAAAGCAAGGTTCCGGCCCGGGACAAATGTATTGGGCAACCCATTTTCGTCGCTGATAATTTCAATCTCGTCGGTCATGGCTGTTGCGCCAATTTCAGACAAAAAAGACAGGTTCAATTGATGGTCCGGCCCAAGCCGCCGCCCCCAATCCGGGAAAGCTTTTGCTAAAGCCGCTCGAAAGGACTCGCGCACCTCAAGCTCAATGCGGTGTCGTTGACCATAATCCACGCCAAGAGTTTCAACATGCTCAAACTTGGTCAAGGCATAGGCAAGACAGGTGGCTGAATCCTGCCCGCCGGAAAAGAGCACCAAAGCCCGCTTTTTATTCAATGCTACTGTCATATGGTCTTTTTAGGGAGAAGAGTTCAGAACACAATGGGTTTGACCGCTCCGCCTTTTTTAACAACCGAAGATTGTATATTTTGCGATTACAGGGGCAGCGTTTACCTGGTATTAACATTTATTCTAGTATAAGTTGCATATCGGGGTGAATGATCGCCCTCAATATCTTGGCTCACGCACCCCTAACCTGCACGTGGCTGAGAACACCCCGATAGTGGTTTTGTGCCTTCAAATCATGAAATCCAACACAGCTAGAACGTTGCAGGCTTGCCCAGTCTGCAGCGTTCTTTTTTGTTAGAACAGTGTTTGGTTAGTGGTGGGGCTCTTCAATCTGACCACTATGATGATGATCGTGATCATCATCTACACCATGGTGATGCATTGACTGAATGGAAAAGGCGAGCGCCACGCCCAAAAGCATTGGGATAATTGGTCGCCGATCTGTATCATTGCGAATATGCATCGGCAAATGAGTCGCGCCGACATATAATAAAGCCCCAGCAGCAATCGCCATCATCGCCCCTAACGCTTCACTGCTCAAATGTTCCATTTGGCTATCTGCCAGCAAAGCGCCCGCCGGGGTCGTCAAGGCTGCGCCGAAAAAGCCACCGACAAAAGCCCATTTATTAGAGATACCGGAACTGCGCAAAATCGTAAATAAAATCACGCCTTCCGCAAATTCATGCGCAATCAATCCGGCGGATGCTGCAATGCCTGTGTAGAAATCAACTTGAAACAGAACACCATATTGCAAGCCATCTATAAAAGAATGAAATCCAATCCCGATGACAGGCAACCAAACGAAAGCTTCTGGGTTATCATTCCGAAAAGAAAACGTGATCAGATAGAGCAATAAATAGCCGCCAAGCATAAAGAATGAGGCATAGGGCGTTGCGGCGGCTGCGTCAGGAAACAGAGAAATCGCTGTGGCGATTAAAACGCCTGCCGCAAAAGCAGTAAATTTTGCAGAGTGGCGCGCCGCCCAGCCGTCAAGACGCCAGACAGTCAATAACCCGATCACCGCCACCACAGCGGCGATGAGGCTCGCCGCAAAAGCGGGCGAAAACGTCCCATCTTGAAATGCCTGAAACACGGCCAAAACTCATAGCGCAAGAGCACTATGCCCCTCAAAAAATACCATACAGACTATACTATGGCCCGGACAGAGTTGTCATACAAGGGCACTGTTATATAATAACAGAGTTAAAAGGAAAATAAGAGCGCTACTATAATTATAAACAAGCCAAAATGCCTATGATGACCATTCCTTTTTGACTTGAGGCGGCTTTTTCTCTTCCGGGAGGCGAGACCCGGCGCCATCTGCACCTGCAGATAATCGCCCATTTTGTCGCCAAATTTCAACAAGATGCGTCACAAAATGCTGATCCAATGTGGAAATATCTTCTGTGGCAAAATATTCTGGGTCTTTGCTTTTTCCAGGTTCCGTGGGAACCGCTTCTGGCGGCAGCCGATCAAACCTGAAACGGACAGGCGCGGAAATCCCGACGCCGACGCCAATCGCTTCTGCTTCTGCAAGCGTCGATACGCTGGTCATCAAGCCCGGTGCCGTCTCTGGCGACATCCGCATCAACGCTTCCATATCCAGTCGATTGGAGAGGCGCATCATCATAAAAGTCCCGCATTGTTCAAGTATATCTTCGCTGATGGCACGGGGCCGTGAACTAACAAAGCCAATATTGACCCCAAGTTTACGACCACGTCCCATCAAGTGCCCAATGGCCGTGCCAGAAAGGGGGGACTCCGTTTTGTTTTTTCCGACGAAACGATGGGCGTCTTCCAGAACCAGCAAGATCGGAATCTTGCCACCACTCCATGTTGCAACAGCAAGGGATAAGCGCGTCACAACCGATAAAACAACATCAGCCAACTCAATGGTGAAGCTGCTTAAATCGATAATCGTAATGGGTTGACCATCTGTCGGAAATCGAAAAATCGAGGCGATAATTTCTGCCAGATTATCCGAAGCGGAAATGCGCCCGAAAATAAAAGCAAATCTTGGATCTCGCGAGATCATCGTCAATCTGGCTTTTAATCGCCGATGCGCCACACCAGAACGATCATTATCCGTATGAACAGACTTATCGATATAACTGATCACATCAGCGACTTTATAAGGCACAGGAATATCGAGTTGAACCGAGCTTGTATCTGCCGACGAAATTTCGCCCCGCGCTTCGCTGCGCTGATTATATAATCTTTTTGCGGCGGGAATGGATTCTTCCAAAATCTCAATTTCTTCCTGAGACAGTTCACCACTTTCCAAACTCAGAATGTGGAGAAATTCCTCAAAAGTAAGCAACCAATGAGGTAAGAGGCCTGCTGAAGGCTCTATCAAATGGGATGCATTGCCAAAGGCCTGACTATATTCATTATGCCGATCAAAAAGCACCACACGACCAGAATGGCGTTGCTGAAAAAATGATCTTATCAAGCGCACTGTGGCGCAAGATTTCCCCGCGCCGGGCTGCCCCAAGATTGCAAAATTTCCTTGCTGAAATTTCTCAGCATCTACAGTCGCCAACACATCATCCATCCCAGACACACGCCCTACACGCACATTTTGAGAGCGGTTAATGCCATAGATCAGCTCAAGGTCCATATCCGTGGGCAAAACAGCCAAGTCTCCCAAAATCGGATAAGCGCCAATGCCCCGCTTGAAAGTGGCAATGCCTTTTGGGCTTGTGATCTCGCCAATGATCTCAACTTCTGTAATTAAAATTTCATTCTGGTCAGATTCTGTGCCGGGGGTTGGAGAACTCATGGCCGAAACAGATGCGACGATTGCAGCCTTGTCTGTCTCTAAAATCACGTTACTGCCAATTTTTGGCAAAAGCGCGGAATCATCATCTGTTCGCAAATCAAATAATACCAGCACTTGTAAGCCCGTTGAAGAAATCACGCGGCCTAAACGATGGCGTCTTTCTGACGCTTCTTGCATTTCAGCTTGAGGCGCGGTGTTGAGGGCAGTGTTTTTTTGCGCAATAGGGTGTTGGGTCATATGCTTTTATTTTTTCTAACTTGCCTTGCGCCAAGCGGCCGGCGTTTCATCATGCGATGAAGATTTTTGATCAGTTTCTGGATCTAGGTTTTCAGTCTGTAAGTCTTCACTTTTCATTAATGGCAGAGCAAAACGTACTACCGTGCCAGTATCTTTTTCGGTTTTGATATTAAACCGCCCACCATTTAATTCGATAAAAGACTTGGCGACGGGCAATCCGATCCCCGCCCCTGCAAATTTTCGATCCAAGCCTGTGTGAATTTGTTCGAAGACCCGCATCGACCTTGAAAGCTCTTCCTGAGTCATGCCTTGGCCTGTATCTTCTATGGAAATATAAACCCATCCCCCATCAGAAGCGGTGCTCGAACTGGCTTTTGCCAAGACTTTAATTTGGTCGCCCTTGCGACAAAGCGATAAAGCATTTTCCAATAAGTGCTCAATGGCTTTAAGCATTTTATCAGGGTCGATGAAGACATCCGGTAAATCATCTTCAATGGCAGAAATAATCTTTACCCCAACTTCTTCAGCAGATGTGCTTTGCGTCTCCACCGCTTCATGCAGCAAAGCGCCCAGATCATATCGCTGCCGGCTGAGCTTAGCGCCGCCACTTTCCGCCGCAGCCAATTCCAGCAATGTATCAATATGGCCGAGCAACAACTCGGCAGATTGGAGGATAAAGTCCAGATATTCGTTTATTTGCTCATCGGAAAACTTATAGGTTTTCGCGTCTTTTAACATGGTGGCAAACCCCACCACAGCATTTAGAGGGGTGCGCAATTCATGGTTCATATGCGCCAGAAAATTGCCCCGTGCCCGATAGGCCAATTCAGCATCAATTTTTGCAGCACGCAGCGCTACATTAGAGCGATGGCGCGCAGCTGCCCCGCTAAATTGGCTCGTATAATTCTCCAGCAATGACCCAGATTGTGATCGTGAGTCTGCGCCTTGCCCGATGCCAAAATTAGCCCCCAATCGGATCATCTCATTTACCTCTTCAGCCGCAAAAGCTTCTTCTGGCAAACTATCCGAACAATTGTTAAGGCCCCGTTAACTTAGGTAAAGAGACTGCATAACCCAGGGTCATGTGCTCTTTGCGCTACATTTTATCCAGCACTTCTTTTTTCTGATTTTCGATGTTTTTCACGGCCTCTGAAACAGGTTCCTTGTCCCGCTCTGCTTTGGCCGCTTTCGCTGCTTTATTTTCTGGCGGCACATATGCCAGAACATGATCGCCCACCGCCAATTTCAATTTTGATTCCGCTGTAGAAACCAATAATTGATCATTGCGTTGCAACAAAATGAGTTCAGCATTTTCCGCCATGTCAGCGAGATATTTTTCTGGTGGAAACTCTTCCGACAATCTCGTGAGCGTAAACGTCCAGCCGGAATAATGACGCTTCAACAATTCGTCGAGGCCTGTGCGCGTATTCAACAAGGTCTTGCCTTGCAAAGAATAAGACACGGCTTTTCGGTCGCCTTCTTCTGTGCCTCTTGCACTTAATTGGAAGATTTTTGAGCGATCCATTTCTGGAGCCAAATCTGTGCATACAAGGGCATTATGAGCTTCGTTGCCCCCTACTGCGAAGAGAAAGCCATAGCGATTAAGATCAATATGATGCTCCGTCACCTCTGATAGAATTTCCCCATAATATGTGGGCAAGCCCGCCTGTCGCGCCGGGCGCAACGCGCGATAGCTATCATCAGCGATCAGCACGTCATATTTCATCTCGGTGATTTTTTTGGCCAATTCAACCGCCCATGGCGAAGCGCCAACCAAGAGGAACCCCGGCTTGGCTTTTGACGCTAAGCCCAAAAGCCGCCCAAGGGGTTTAATGGTGAACCCATGAATGACCACTGTTGCAAAGACCATGGCAAAAGCGAGGGGAATCATTTTTTCGCCATCTGCCACCCCGGCATCCACAAGCGCCCCTGCAAAAAGACCCGTCACAGCAACCGCGACAATACCGCGCGGCGCAATCCAAGCCGTGAGCAATCTTTCTTGTTTTGAAAGATCTGTCCCTAATGTCGCCAGTAAAATCGCTGCAGGACGTACAAGGAACAACATCGCCAAGACAAACAGTAATGTTTGCATGTTAAAGGCTGCCATTAAGGTCGAGCGATCCAAATTGGCCGTTAGCATCACAAAAACGCCTGAGACAAACAGGACGGCAATATTTTCCTTAAAATGCCTGAGCTGATTGATACTTGGCATTTTGGAATTGGCCATCATCACGCCCATGGCGGTCACGGAAAGCAGGCCTGCTTCTTCTTGAATAAGGTTGGCCAGCACAAATGCACCCAACACCATCACCAGTAAAACAGGGGGTTTCAAATATTCTGGCACCAAGCCGCGCTTAAACGCTTCTGCCACCGCATATCCAAATCCAATACCAATGGCGATGGAAAGGAGCGATCCGACAATAAGAGATCCAGCAACCTGTGCTGTGGTCATTCCATGTTGTTGATAGGTGACATATTCATAAACAATAACCGCCAAAAGACCGCCAAGGGGATCGTTGATGATCCCTTCCCATTTCAACAATTTGCTGCTGCGTTGGTTGAGCTTTGATTGGCGCAGCAATGGCATAATCACCGTTGGCCCTGTCACGATCATGATCCCCGCAAAGAGCACCGCTGTTGTCCATGACAAGCCAGCGATATAATGAGCGGCCAAAGCCCCAAAGACCCACGCAAAAGGCACTGCCGGGAAGGTGTATCGAGCTAAGCCCTTTTGCACATTTCGAATTTCATCAAATTTAAGGGTCAATCCGCCTTCAAATAGGATCACCGCCACAGCCACAGAAATCATTGGGCGGTAGAAATCGCCAAAATCTTGCTCTGGGTGCAAAATCTGGAAGCCTGGCCCAACAATAAGACCCGCCACCGCCATTAACACAATGGCGGGAAGGTTTAATCGCCATGCGAGCCATTGCGCGCCAATGCCCAAAACACCAATCAGCGCAAAAGCAACCAACAGGCTATTGCCATGCCCGCCGCTTTCGCCGCCAGCTGCTGCCATAAACCCTGCTGAAGCAGATAAAAATTCCTGAAACATGGAAGAGAAGTCCTATCGGTTTTTAAAGGAAGGTTGCCGCTTTTCGGTAAAGGCGATCATACCTTCTTTTTGATCTTCGGTCGCGAATATTGAATGGAAGCTCCGGCGCTCAAACAAAATACCTTCAGCCAAGGTCGTCTCATAGGCGCGATTAACGCTTTCTTTCGCCATCAAAACGGAAGGACGAGAATGGCTTGCAATTTTTTTCGCCGTCTCAATCGCCTCTGCAATCAAGCTTTCAGAAGGAATAATCCGCGAGACCAGCCCACAGCGTTCGGCTTCTTCCGCGTCCATCATGCGGCCTGTCAGCACCATTTCCATAGCTTTTGATTTGCCGATAAAGCGCGTAAGCCGCTGGGTGCCTCCAGCGCCGGGTATGGCCCCGATGGTTATTTCTGGTTGGCCAAATTTGGCGGTTTCCGCCGCAAGAATAAAATCGCACATCATGGCCAATTCACATCCGCCCCCAAGGGCATATCCTGCGACAGCTGCGATAATGGGCTTACGGGTTTTGGTGGCTGCTTCCCAATTTGCGGTGATAAAATCTTGAGAATAGACATCCACAAAGGATTTTTCGGCCATCTCTTTAATATCTGCCCCGGCGGCAAAAGCTTTTTCAGATCCGGTAATAACAATCGCGCCAATATTGGTGTCCGCATCCGCATCCACAAGGGCTCCGGTTAATTCATCCATCAATTGACTATTGAGGGCGTTTAACGCTTTTGGCCTATGGAGAGTGATAATCAGGACAGGCCCGTCATTCTTGGTTGTAATACAGTCATAAGCCATTGATCTCAATCTCCCTTGAACCCTAGAGGCGAACATATCAGGTATCCCAAGGCGCAGGTTCGCGCAAGCGCGAGTGGCTTCTCACTGATCAGAAGAGTTTTAGGGTAAGCTGCATTTCCGTCTATCAGAGGGGTGACGGCGCGGTAGCACCTAGCTATAAGCCTCATCACTATCATGTTCATTTGGAGACCCCCATGTTCGGCATTCCGACAAGCATCATCATTATTCTCATATTCGTATTGTTTTTTGCGTTTTTAAATTTCATCGATAAAGGCCGCATGGACTAAGCCGGCGGAGAATAGGCGGCCGGAGGCCCCATAGCCTTGAGGAATGAGTGGCCCTAAGGGACCAGTTATCTGAAAATATGATCTTGTCTGTGTAGAAGAAGAAGACCGGATCAGCGTATCATGCTATTTTATTGAACTTAGAAAATTTTACGAAGGCGCTTACCCATGTTGTCATTTGTTGCAGAAACACCGATTGGAAATTTTGCGCTTGTGGCGCTTGGCCTGGTTTTTCTCATTATTGCTGGCGATTTGCTGGTGCGCGGCGCGGTCAGCTTGGCCACTACGCTGAAAATCCCAACCCTGTTGATCAGCCTGACGATTGTCGCTTTTGGCACATCGGCACCTGAATTTGTTGTGACCCTCAAAGCCATGATGGGCGGCGGCGAAGATGTTGGCATTGCCATGGGCAACATCATTGGCTCCAACATAGCCAATATATTCCTCGTGCTTGGCCTGCCTGCGATTATTGCGCCGATCGCCATGAGCACGCCAGGGCTGCGCCGTCATGCCGTTGCGATGATTGTCGCGACGATTGTCTTTTGCGCTTTTGTTTATGGGCCGGAAAAAATTGATACCACAGCCGGTATCATCCTATTGGCCATGATCGCGGCTTATGTGGCCTATATCGGGCTACACGCCGCAAGAGGCGACAATGAACCGACCTTGGACGAGTTGGAAGAATTTACCGAAGGCAGCGGCGGCTGGAAAATCCCGGTCTTTTTGATTGTGGGCATTTTGGGCCTTCCATTTGGCGCGCAATTGCTCGTGGATAATGGATCGGTTTTGGCATCCACTTATGGTGTTCGCGACGAATTGATTGGATTGACAATTGTGGCTTTCGGCACGTCTTTGCCAGAACTCGCAACAGTTTGGGCCGCAGCGATGCGCAAGCAGGCTGATGTCGCTGTTGGGAACATTGTGGGATCTAATATTTTCAACCTGCTTTTTGTGGGCGGCACGGCAGGCCTTGTGGGCACGGCGACCTTCTCTGATACGGCGCGGTTTATCGATTTGCCGGTGATGATTGGCGCAACAGCCATTCTGGCGCTCTTGATCTTTGCCCAAGGTCGGATCAACAGATCTTTGGGGGCTCTCTTCTGTCTTGCCTATATTGGCTATATGGCCTTTATCGCCAGCCAATCTGCGTTAGTTGGCTAAGGTATGGCCGCACGTCCTGCAGCTCTTATCACTGGCGGCGCGCAACGGGTTGGCGCGGCCATCTCAAAAGCGCTCGCGGCCAAAGGCTATGCCGTTGCTGTCCATTACAGATATTCAGAAGTGCAAGCGCAAGCGCTGTGCGATGAAATGCGGTCGCAAAACCCGGATATGGTAGCCGTCAAAGCTGATCTTGCCGATGAAGCAGACACCGACACGCTTGTCGCCCGCGCTGCCGAAGCGCTTGGTCGCCCGCTCACCTTATTGGTGAATAATGCGTCCACTTTTGTGAATGATGATATTACCAATGTTACGAAAGAGGGCTGGGATTTTCATATGGGGGCTAATCTTTGGGCCCCTATGAAACTCGCACGGGATTTTGTGGCGCAAGTGCCTGACGGGAATGATAATCAAATCATCAACCTGATAGATCAACGGGTTTGGGCCCTTACCCCGAAATTCTTTTCTTACACTCTGTCCAAAGCCGCCCTTTTCACCGCGACACAGACGCTCGCCCAAGCGCTGGGCCCCCAAGGCATTCGCGTCAACGGCATCGGCCCTGGCCCAACCTTGAAAAATATTCGCCAATCCGATGCTGATTGGGACAAGCAAAATGCCACCACTATTCTAAGGCGGGGCGCAACGCCGGATGACATTACCGCAGCGCTCCTCTATCTTCTTTCGGCAAAGGCCGTGACGGGGCAAATGATCGCTGTCGATGGCGGCCAACATTTGGCTTGGGAAACGCCAGATGTGTTGATTAATGAATAGGAAGCCAGATGCCTGATAGCGTATCTTCAAAATATACAGGGGAAACATCAGTCGCTGGCCCCGTGCGCATACCAGCAGGGTCTGCCCGGCAAACAAGAGCCGCAAGACGGATTTTTGTCAAAGGCCTTAAGCTTGAAGCCATGATCGGGCTTTACGAATTTGAAAAACGCGGCACCCAACCAGTGATCATTGATGTGGATGTCGATGTGCTAGACCCGGAGGACCTGACCTCTGACAAAGCGGAAGATGTCTTTTGCTATAATAAATTATGCCAAAATATTCGGTCGATCATCAGTGAAGGGCATATCTTGCTGGTGGAAACATTGGCTGAAAAAATCGCCAACCATTGCCTCGACCACCCAATGGCGATGGCTGTGCGCGTTCGTGTCAACAAACCCAATGCCGTCGCGGAAGCTGATGGCGCTGGCGTTGAAATTAACCGGGTAAAACCTGTATAAGAAGAAAATAGAGTGGAGACTGATATGAAAAAACATCTGATCATCGCCAGCCTCGCCCTGCCCCTCTTGGCAGCATGCGGCGGCGACAAAACTGAAGCTCCGACAAAAGCGGAAATAACGAAAACAGAAACTGAAGGGGCCAAGCCTCTGAAAGATGCGAAAGAGGAGATGGCAGCAACCGATGCAGCTTCCTCTGGCCTTACCGCCATCGAAGTCCCGGCCTTGCCAGCGATCACCAAAGAAAGCCTTGGCACCTATATTGGCACGCTCGCCTCTGACGAATTTGAAGGTCGCGCCCCGGCGCAAAAAGGCGGCAAGAAAACCCGCGAATATCTCATCAAGACGATGCAAGATATCGGCTTAAAACCCGCCAATGGCGATAGCTATGAACAAGATGTACCGTTGGTCGAAATTACAGCGATCCCGGATCAAAGCTTCCTCACCGTCACGAAAGCAGACGGCAAAAAACATGATCTGAAAATGGGCAGCGAGACAGTCTTCTGGACCAAGCGCGTTGTGGACGACGTGGCGTTTCAGGACAGCGACATGGTCTTTGTAGGCTATGGCGTCGTTGCCCCGGAATATGGCTGGAACGATTATGCGGGCCTTGATGTCAAAGGCAAAACCGTTGTGATGCTGGTCAATGATCCCGGTTATGCGACCCAAGACCCGGATCTCTTTAATGGCAATTCCATGACCTATTATGGTCGGTGGACGTATAAATATGAAGAAGCAGCGCGCCAAGGCGCGGCGGCAGCCATTGTCATCCACCAAACAGCACCTGCCTCTTATGGCTGGGGCGTGGTGGAAGGTTCATGGACAGGGCCACAGCTTGACCTTGAGCGCCCAGATGGCGGCGCAAACCGTGTTGCATTGGAAGGCTGGGTGACGGAAGATACAGCGAAGAAACTTTTCGCCGCGAGCAATCTTGATTTTGACGCGCAGCTTGAAGCCGCTCAATCCAACACTTTCAAAGCCGTGCCTATGACTGGCCTGAAAGC
>CALLVA010000101.1 GCA_938010655.1 uncultured Parvularculaceae bacterium
AGACCTTGCAGATATTATTTATATCTACGGTGAAGAGAAAAAGAGCCGGGGGATCGCAAAAGCGATTGTCGCGTCGCGTGCCGAAAAACGAATTACGACGACGGGAGACCTTGTAAAGGTGGTGATTTCTGCCGTGGGGGAGCGGGCTCATGAAAAAATTCATCCAGCGACCCGTGTTTTTCAAGCTATTCGGATTTTCGTCAATGATGAATTAGGGCAGTTGGTGCGGTTGCTCATATCCGCAGAACATTTGTTGCGCCCGACCGGGCGGCTTTCTGTTGTCACCTTTCATTCTCTTGAAGATCGTATTGTTAAAAGGTTTTTTGCAGCTCGCGCTGGGCAGGGCGGCGGATCCCGGCATTTGCCTGAAGTTGATGGCCCAAAGCCGACTTTTTCCTTGTTGAACCGCAAAGCTATTGGCGCCTCTTCAGAAGAGGTTGCGGAAAACCCTCGCGCTCGATCGGCCAAACTTCGTGTTGGTATTCGTACTGATCAATCAGCCATTCGTCCTGATGATAATTTTATGCGGCAAATCGGATTGCCGCGCCTCACTCTTTCTCCCGCCCTTTCAAATTGGAGCCCCTCCCTATGATGAAAATTTCAACGATTATATTCTGTGTATTTTTAGCGCTAGCGGCAGCAGGTCGATATAAGGCTGAGGCCGGTGTTCGGGCGGATAAGGCGGATATTCGCGCTATGGAGCGGGAAATTCGCGATGAAAAAGCGGCGATTGAAGAATTGCGGTTGCAAGTTGAGGTTTTGGAATCTCAACCTCGCCTGACAGACCTTGCCCGGCGCTATACGGATTTGGAGCCTATCCGTCCTGAGCAATTGAAAACAGCGCGGGATTTTGCGGGCCTGATCAGTGATGATCCTTCAGCGGTTCAATCGCTTGATCCAAAGCCAGCAAATACCGAATTGATAACCAATGCGATTGCCTTTGCAGATTTTGGCGTCGCTCCTTAATTAATCACCTTAACCAGAAAGCCCTTTCATGGCCTTCCTGAAATCGATCCATAAAAAGATGCCAATTGCAAAAGTTCTGTATGAGGATAATAGGCATGTCGCATCGACAATGCCTGCTTCTGTGCAATTGGAAGGCGCGACAGCGCGGCGGCGAAAGCGCGTGGGCTCGCGGGTGGGGCTATGTGCGGCTGTTTTTGGATTGGTTTATTTGGGGCTTGGATATCGGTTAACAACAATTTCCCTGTCTGACCCCGGCAAGGCCACTGCTTTGCGTCAGGCAACGCAGCAAACGCTTTCCAGTAGACCGCAAATTGTGGATCGCAATGGTACTTTGCTTGCCACGAACCGATTGGCCAAAGGTCTCGCAATCACAACAAAAGATGTTCTAAATGCTGAAGACACGGCGGTCTCTCTTGCTATGGCATTGGGCGGGATTGACCCTGAAGCGTTGGCGAACAAAATTCATACACGCAAACATGTGACATTACGTCATGAACTGACCGCAGAAGAAGAGCAGCGTGTTTTAATGCTCGGCTTGCCCGGTGTGGTTTTCATGGAAAATGAAAAGCGGGTTTATCCGCAAGGCGCTTTGGCCGCTCATGCTGTAGGGCATATTGTGCCTGGTAAGGGCGGAGTGATGGGCCTTGAAGGGGCGTTGGAAAAAGAAAAATTCCCAACCCCTCAAATGCAATCCAGTCTCGATATGACAGTGCAGCAAATTCTGGAAGAAGAGCTTTCAGATACGATGCAGCTTTATGCGGCCAAAGCCTCTTGGGGCGTGATTATGGACGTGCATTCCGGCGAAGTGATTGCTCTGGCCAGTTTGCCAGATTTTAACCCAAATGCGCCGGGGTCTTTTGATCCAGATACGCGCCGCAACAGGGTGATGTATGATCGCTATGAGCTGGGATCTGCCTTTAAGGCAATTACAGCCGCCGCCGCCTTGGAAGAGGGGACAACAACGCTTGATCAGAAATATGATGTTCGCCAAAAATTAAACATCAGTGGCAGGACGATTAGTGATTTTCATCCAAAGGGCGGGTTTATGACTCTCTCTGAAATGATGGAAGTTTCTTCAAATATTGGGATTGCTCAAGTGGCCATGGACTTGGGCGGCGATCAGTTGAAGTCATATCTTGGTGATTTGAATCTGTTGACTGCGCTGGAAACGGAATTGCCGGAAAAAAGAGATAGTGACTGGCCTCGTCGGTGGCGCGATCTTGAAACCGCAACAATTTCTTATGGTCATGGTATTGCTGTGACCCCGCTCCAGCTCACCGCCGCTTTTGCACCTGTGGTGAATAGGGGGCATTTCGTTAAACCAACATTTTGGAAACAATCTGATCAGGCCACAAAGAAGACTGAAATCTTTTCCGCAGAAACCAGCGCTGCGATGCGCGTGATATTGCGCCGCGTTGTCACCGACGGAACAGCGAAACGGGCCGAAGCGGATGGGTATTATGTGATCGGCAAAACAGCCACAGCGGATAAGCCCGGTGTTGGCGGGTATCGAAATGATGCTCGCATCTCTAGTTTTATTGGCGCATTTCCCGGCTATGACCCGAAATATGTGATGCTTGTTTCTTTCGATGAACCGCAGGCAACAGAAGAAAGCTGGGGCTATGCCACGGCGGGGATCGTAGCCGCGCCCACTTTCTCCAATATTGTCGCGAGAGTTGGGCCAGCTTTGGGCTTATCACCAGCTACAGATGACCATGCTTTAGCCCAATTTATGAGCGATCTTCAGCCCGAATCAAATGTTCAACTGGCCGCCGCTCCGCGCGATTTCGCGAGCGAAAGTGATGCGGCGGAATTGGATGAGTTGGGTCAGTTTTTGTTGGAGTTAGGGCCGTGAGTCATCCTGTAAAATTATCAAAATTAATAGAGCATAATTTTGCAACCGACCCCGAAGTGACGGGCCTCACGGCGGATAGTCGTGAAGTGCGGGTTGGCTATATCTTCGCGGCATTGCCGGGTTTTGTAACGGATGGTGCCAAATTTATTGCGAAAGCTGAGGAAGCAGGCGCTTCGGCGATTTTGGGCCCGAAAGGGACAAAAGCCAATATTCCTGTGATTGAAGCCGAGGAGCCGCGCTTGACGTTGGCGCATATGGCTGCGCAATTCCATGAAGGCCAACCCCCTTATGTTGCAGGTTTAACAGGCACGAATGGCAAGACATCCATCGCGCAATTCGCACAGCAATTATGGAACCTCTTAGGCTTAAAAGCAGGCAGCCTCGGAACACTCGGGGCGTTTGCTGACGGGTATGAATATAAATTGCGTCATACAACGCCGGACCCAGTTGAAATTCATCAAGTCCTTTCCACTATGGCGACGTTTGAAATTTCACATTTGGCAATGGAAGTTTCCAGCCACGGTTTAGCGCAATACCGGGCGGATGGCGTGCGGTTTTCTTCTGCTGCTTTTACAAATATTACGCAAGATCATTTGGATTTTCACAAAGACTTTGAGGACTATCTCCAAGCGAAACTTCGTTTGTTTACGGACCTTCTCCCGAAAGGCGGCACGGCTGTTATCAATGTTGATGGGGCCAATGCTGATCGGGTGGTGGAAAAGGTAACAAAGGCGGGCCGTCAGGTCTTTAGTGTTGGTTTTTCCGGTCAAGACTTGCAGCTGCTAGAGTCCAAGCCGCAACCGTCGGGTTTGACCATGAAGGTCAAGGCGGGCGATGAGATTTATGAAATTGCTTTGCCTCTCTTTGGAAGCTTCCAAGCGGAAAATGCGCTTGTGGCGGCTGGGCTTGTGGTGACCAGTGGCTATGAAGCGGCGCATGTTTTGCCATTGCTGGAAAAGTTGCGCGGCGCGCCTGGCCGGATGGACCTTGCGGCGGAACGACATTTTGAGAATGGTTCGGCGGGTATTTACATTGATTACGCGCACACGCCAGACGCGATTTTAACGGCTTTAAAAGCTATTCGGCCCCATGCGACGGGGCAGGTGCATATTATTTTTGGAGCGGGCGGGGACCGCGACAAAACCAAGCGACCTTTGATGGGAAAGGCGGCTTTGGAAAATGCGGATCATTTAATTGTTACAGATGATAATCCGCGTTCAGAAGACCCGGCAACAATTCGATCTGAAATTATGGCGGCTTGCCCTTCTGCATTGGAAATTGCGGACCGGGCGGCGGCGATTGAAAAGGGCGTTGGGGCGCTCAAAGCTGGGGACGTGTTGGTGATTGCCGGAAAAGGGCATGAACTGGGTCAAATGGTGGGGACCATGACCATTCCATTCGATGATGCAGAAGAGGCCCGGAAGGCCGCTACGAAATTTAATGGAAAAAGGGGATAGGAGCAATTTGGGAGATGATGGAAATGACACAAAATTTATGGAATGCCTTCGAAGCCGCCGCAAGCACTGGCGGTGCTTTATGCGCGCGGGGGGATTATCCTGAAGGTGATTTGCCTGAGGAAACATGGGTGGCTAGTGGCCTCTCAATTGATACACGGACGATCAGCAAGGGGGACATTTTTGTTGCCTTGCAAGACCAGCGGGATGGCCATGATTTTGTGGCCAATGCGTTTGAAGCAGGAGCAAGTGTTGCGCTTGTCTCTCGTGCGCCCGAAGATACGCCAGAAGGAAAGCCGCTTTTGGTCGTTTCCGATACGCTGACCGGTCTTCAAGATTTGGCGGCGGCTGCAAGAGATCGATGCTATGGCAAATTAATCGGCGTGACGGGAAGCGCGGGCAAGACCTCCACCAAGGAAATGTTGCGCGCCGCTTTGGACCGCTCAGGCATCGTCCACGCGGCAGAGCGGAGTTTCAATAATCATTTAGGTGTACCGCTGACTTTGGCTGCTTTGCCGAAAGAGGCTGATTACGGCATTTTTGAAATTGGAATGAACCACGCGGGTGAAATTACGCCGCTGACGCAGTTGGTGAAACCTCATATTACGATTGTGACGACAGTTGCTGCGGCGCATCTTGAATTTTTTAATTCTGTCGAAGAGATCGCTGAAGCGAAGGCGGAAATATTTAAAGGCTTGCGCAATACAAGCGCTAAAAGCGGCACGGCGATTCTACCGTTCGATAATGCCTATTTTGATTTGTTGAAAAAACGTGCTGAGGAAAATGGGTGCCGAGATATAATTAGTTTTGGCACCAAGCCGGGCAGTGATTATCAGTTGAAAAATTATGAAATTGGCGAAGATGGACGTGCGCATGTTTCTGTCGCGTTTGGGGGAGACTCTTTTGATTTTCGCTTGGGCCTGACGGGACAACATCAAGCCATGAATGCCTTGGCTGTTTTGGCCGCCGTTGTTTCTGCTGGCGGGGACATAGCCAATGCTATTCAGGGGTTAGAAGCCATGGCTGCGGTTGAAGGGCGCGGCGCGCGGCATGTTCTAAAGTCGGATGAAAAGACCGTTACGTTGATTGATGAAAGCTATAACGCAAACCCTGCTTCTATGCTGGCCTCTTTCAACGTCTTGAAATCCATGCCTTGCACGAGCAGGCGGATTGCCGTTCTAGGGGAAATGAAGGAGCTGGGCGATGACGCAACGCAGCTTCACGCCGCGCTGGCCGAGGACATAAAAGAGGCCAATATCGACCTTGTTTTTGCCGCAGGGCCCATGATGATGGCGCTTTATGATCAGTTACCGGAACAAATGCGCGGTGGATATGCTGAAACCGCAGTTGCCTTGCTTGATGAGGTTAAATCTACCTTGCAGGATGGTGATATTGTGATGGCCAAAGGGTCGAACGCTTCTAAGGTCAGCGTCTTTGTAAAAGAGTTTTTAGAGGGCGGCCTTTAGGTCGCTCATGTGAATATCAGGAAAGTTGTTTGAATTTATGTTGTATCATTTTCTCGTCCCACTCTCAGAGCAAATGCAAATTTTCAATGTGTTTCGCTATTTGAGCTTTCGCATGGGCGGCGCGATTCTCACAGCTTTGTTGATTTCGTTCATTCTTGGGCCAAGCCTGATCAACTGGATGAAGGTCAAACAGGGCAAAGGCCAGCCGATTAGAAAAGACGGGCCACAAACCCATATTGTTGCAAAAGCAGGCACCCCCACCATGGGCGGTTTGCTGATTTTGCTGAGCCTTGTGGTGTCCACCTTATTATGGGCGCGGCTGGATAATATGTATGTGTGGGTCGTGCTGGGCGTCACTGTGATGTTTGGCCTGCTCGGCTTTGTGGATGATTATCTGAAAGTGACGAAGCAGAATACGGCAGGTGTTGTGGGGCAGGGTAAGCTTGTGTTCCAATTCCTGATTGCTTTTGGCGCAGCATATCTGTGCGTTAAAACATTGGGCGCAACCCCAAATGTGCCAGATGGCATTGAAACCTCTGTGCCCGTTCCTTTTTTCAAAGATCTATTCATTCCCTTGGGCATGTTTTTCTTTTTATGCTTCGCCTCAATTGTCATTGTCGGGTCGTCCAATACCGTGAATTTGACTGATGGTCTTGATGGGCTGGCCATTGTCCCTGTGATGATTGCCGCCATGAGTTATTTGTTGATTTGCTATGTTACCGGCAACATCAAATATGCTGAATATCTGCAGATCCTTTATATTCCTGGGGTTCAAGAATTAGGTATCATTTGCGCGTGTATTTTTGGCGCAGGGCTTGGGTTCCTCTGGTTTAATGCGCCGCCAGCAATGATTTTTATGGGAGATACGGGCTCTCTTTCTCTCGGCGGCGCGCTCGGCGCCATTGCTGTTGCATCGAAACATGAAATTGTTCTAGCCATTATCGGGGGGCTGTTCGTTGTCGAGGGGCTATCTGTTATGATTCAGATTGCGTCTTTCAAATTGACCGGGAAACGCGTGTTCCGTATGGCGCCTATTCACCACCATTTTGAACAATTGGGCTGGAAAGAATCTACTGTTGTCATCCGTTTTTGGATCGTCGCCGTCATCCTCGCCTTGATTGGCCTTAGCACATTGAAGTTGAGATAGATCATGATCAAACTCACCACACTTAAAGATCAGGCAGTCGGCGTCTTCGGTTTGGGGGCGACGGGCCTTTCAACCATTACAGCGCTGATCGAATCTGGCGCAGATGTTTGGGCGTGGGATGAAAATCCTCGTATTCGCGAACGCGTGGCGGAAATGGGCGTGACATTAACGCCGCCCAAAGAATGGAAATGGGATGAATTAGTTGCGCTTGTTCCGGGCATGGACCAGCGGGTTTCTTTCCCTTTAGATCATAAAATCTTGAAAAAAGCCTATGTCGCCAAAGTCCCGGTGATGAGTGATATTGAATTATTCGCAAGAGAAGTGGCGACGCTTCCAGAAGAAGAGCGGCCACGCATTGTTGGCGTTGCCGGCTCTAATGGCAAAACTTTCACAGCAAAACTTATTGCCCATATGATTGCGGATGTCGGGGATGTGAGCGATGTTACGACCAATAAGAGTGAACCGCTGCTCAGCCTGTCGCCAATCTCGGCGGATAAAACATATGTTATTGAACTGCCCACGCGCAAATTAGCTTGGACAAGGTCGCTTTCTTGCGATGTCGCTATTTTATTAAATGCAACGCCTGTTACAGCGCCCCAATTAGAGAGCGCTGAAACATTGGTCAGATTGATGACACGGGTCTTCCGCAACCAAGGGCCATTGCAATTGTCAGTGATTGGGACTGACGATGTATATGGACAGAAAATTTGTACGGCTTTAATGGCGCGGGCGCGAAAACAACCACAGACGACAGGACATATTGTGCCTGTCTCCGGCGAAGCGACGGTTGGCGAAGGGGTCTTTTGTTTGGCTAATCGCGCGTTTCATGCCGAAAATGGCAAGACAAATGCTTTAGGCAGTTTTGAACGTGCGCCTGCAATTATTGGGCAGCATCTTAATCAAAATGCGGCTGCTGCGTTGGCGAGTGGCGCTACGCTTGGATTAGTACCTGCACAGATGATGCGCGCCATTCACAGTTTTGATGGTGTGAGCGGCGTCTTGCGCTATTTGGGTGATCAAGGCGCTGTTCGGTTTTATGATGATAGTAGCGCCAGCGACATCATGGCGAGCCTCAAGTCTCTTTCCGTTGGGACGCCGTTATTTTGGATCGGTGGCGGCGAAGCGCAGAGGCAGATTTTCACCAAATTGCGGGAAAAAGCACCTAGTCTTTCCGGGGCTTATTTCTTCGGGGATGCCGCAAACGACATGAAAGAAGCATTGGGCGGGGCTTGTCCTGTCACTTGTTTCGACAGTCATTTGGAGGCAATTCCCGCCGCGATTATAGATGCGACAAAGACAAGCCAGCTAGATCCGACAACGTCAGTCAACGTATTGTTTTCTCCCGGTTGCCCGATACGCTTTAAAGGCGGCGACCGCGTATTCGCTGAATTGGTTTCTCGCTTTTTAGAAGGCAATGCTGCATGAGTTTCCCGGATATACTTTCGCATTCTGTTCATGGGCAACGCTTTTTGCGGATGAAAGATATGATCGCGCCGCCTTTGTCTCGATGGTGGTGGTCGATTGATCGCAAATCGGTTTATGCTTTTGGCGCTCTCATCCTGATTGGGATAGTCTTGTCTTTTGCGGCGGGCCCGCCCGCTGCCGCAAGAATTGGCATCGATAATCCGTTTCATTTCGTACAACGCCAAGCCATTTTTTTAGTGCCCGGTCTGGCGATTATGTTTGCCGTCACTTGGTTGACGCCGCTTCAGGTTAAACGTTTTGGCGTGTTGATTTTTATGGGCGCACTTATTTTGATGGCCGCTGCTTTGGTGGTCGGGCCAGAAATAAATGGCGCGCAGCGTTGGCTGACTTTTGGCTCCTTTTCCTTACAACCCTCAGAATTTGCCAAGCCCGGTTTTGTTATTGCCGCGGCATGGTTGATTGCAGAAGGCGCGCGGGACAAATCCGTACCCGGCGGTTTTATCGCTTTTGCGTTTTACACAGTCATGGCAGCGCTGCTTTTATCGCAACCGGATTACGGGCAGTGGGGCTTAATCACCATGGTATGGGCGGTCATGTTTTTCATTGCTGGTTGGTCTGTGCTTTGGCTCGTAGGGTTGGCGATTGCGGGCATTGGCGCGGTGACGGCGGGATATTTTTATACGTCGCATGTGGCCAGCCGGATTGATCGATTTTTAAATCCAGCAAGTGGCGACACTTATCAAGTCGATAAAGCGCGGGAAGCGCTGACAGGCGGCGGCATGTTCGGCAGCGATTTTGGCGGACGGGCCGATGGTGTCAAAGAGCAATTACCAGATGCGCACACGGATTTTATTTTTGCCGTTGCGGGAGAAGAATTTGGCCTCCTGTTGTGCGCGCTGATTTTGGGGCTTTATGCTTTCATCGTGCTGCGCGCTTTTTATCTGGCCGCAAACCAGCGCAGTATTTTTATTCAATGCGCAGTCTGTGGTTTAGCGTCCATTATCGGCTTTCAAGCAATGATCAATATTGGGGTGAATCTTCAAGTTCTGCCTGCGAAGGGTATGACCCTCCCGTTTATTTCTTATGGGGGGTCTTCTTTGCTCGCAACGGGGATTACGGTTGGTTTTATTTTGGCGCTGACCCGCAAGCGGCCAGAGGGCTGGCGTCGCCGTGAGGTGATGCCGTGAATCAGTCGCCTGAAAATGCACCGATTATTGGCTTAGCCGCAGGGGGCACAGGCGGGCACATGTTTCCGGCAGAGGCATTGGCAGTTGAGATGAAAGCCCGTGGTTGGCGTGTGCTTTTATTCACGGATGACCGTGGGATGCGCTTTGGCAAAGATTTTCCAGCTGATATGATTGAGCAATTAAATGCAGCGAGTCCAAGTCGAAAGGGCAGCAAGATAGCCGCTGGCATGTCTCTTTTGAAGGGCATTAGCTCTGCGCGTAAAGCGATCAAGAAATATAAGCCTGCCATTATGGTCGGGTTTGGCGGGTATCCTTCTGCGCCAGCTATGGTCGCTGCGCGCATGAAGAAAATTCCTTATGGCGTGCACGAACAAAATGCTGTGCTTGGCCGCGTGAATAGAGCTGTCGCACCGGGCGCAAGTTTTGTGGCTCATGGTTTTTCACAATTGTCTCGTGTCCCAACGTTGAAAGGCGCGAAGGTTGAATTGGGTAATCCTGTGCGTAAGGCTATTGCGACCCATAAGGGGGCGTCCTATGTGCCGCCTGCCGGGTTCAGCGAAATGGGGCTATTCGTTTTTGGTGGGAGCCAAGGCGCTTCTTTGTTCAGCAAGATTGTTCCCGAAGCCGTGGCGGCATTGCCCGATGATCTCAAATCCCGCATCAAGGTCACGCAGCAAGTCCGCGAGGAAGAGCGCGAAGATGTGCAGGCGCTCTATGATAATGCTGGGGTCGATTGTGAATTAGCGCCGTTTTTTACAGATATGCCCGAGCGTTTGGTTTCGGCACATATGGTGATTGGTCGTGCTGGCGCGTCCACTGTGACAGAAATTGCGACAATTGGCCGGCCCTCGATCTTGGTGCCGCTTGGCATCGCTATGGATGATCATCAGACGGGGAATGCGCAAGTCTTGGTTGAGGCAGGCGCGGCGGCGTTGATCCCTGAGCCTGATTTCACCGCGGCAAAATTGGCCGAAGTTCTCGGCAATGCGCTCGCCCACCCAACGGAGCTTGCCGAAATGGCGGCAAAAGCTCGTTCTGTTGCCCCAGAATCACCCACAAAACGCCTTGCAGATTTGGTTGAACAGACCGCCGCACTCACTTAAACAGGACGAAAGAGAGCGGGCGACCGTTCTTTGATTCAAGCCAAAGTGAGACCACATGACTGATACAGCCACCCCGATTATCCGCCTGCCATTTGGTATTGGTGTTGTTCATTTCGTCGGTATTGGCGGTATTGGCATGAGCGGCATTGCGGAGGTCATGCATAATCTTGGCTATCAGGTGCAAGGGTCTGATTTGTCTGAGAATGCGAATGTGCTGCGCTTGCGCGAAAAGGGCATCAAAGTTTTTGTCGGCCATGCCCCCTCCAATATTGAGGGCGCCTCGGCATTGGTGATTTCGACGGCTGTGAAACGAAGCAACCCGGAAGCGGCGGCGGCGAGAGCGAAGCATATTCCTGTGGTGCGCCGAGCAGATATGTTGTCCGAATTGATGCGGCTGAAATGGAATGTCTGCGTGGCGGGCACCCATGGCAAAACCACCACGACTTCTATGGTCGCAGCATTGTTGGATATGGCGGATCTCGACCCGACGGTGATTAATGGCGGTGTCATTAATGCCTATGGCACGAATGCGCGCCGGGGCGAGGGCGACTGGATGGTGGTTGAAGCGGATGAAAGCGACGGGACATTCATCCGTCTGCCAACAACCGTGGGGGTGATCACCAATATCGACCCGGAACATCTCGACCATTATGGCAGTTTCGAAAAGCTGCGTGCCGCGTTTGATCAATTCATTGAGAATACGCCTTTTTATGGCTTTGGCGTTGTTTGCCTCGACCACCCGGAAGTGCAAGCTTTGGTTGGGCGCGTAACGGATCGTCGCCTCATTACCTATGGCAGTAATCCGCAGGCGGATGTTCGCGCTGATAATATGCGCTTTGGCCCTGATGGCTCGACTTTCGATATTGTCTTTCGGGAGCGGGGCGTGGGCAGTGAGGTGTCGCGCATTGAAGATGTCAGCCTGCCAATGCCTGGCAAACATAATGTGCTGAATGCTGTCGCAGCCGCGATTGTGGCGCGGGAGCTTGGGGCGAGTGATGATCATATCCGAAAAGGGTTCTCACAATTTGCAGGGGTGATCCGGCGCTTCACCAATGTGGGCGAAGCAAACGGCGTGACCATTATTGATGATTATGGTCACCACCCGGTTGAAATTAATGCCGTGTTGAAAGCAGCACGGCAGGTCACTGAAGGCAAAGTCGTTGCGGTGCTCCAACCGCATAGATATACGCGCCTGAAAGATTTGTTCGATGATTTTTGCGCCTGCGCCAATGATGCGGATACGGTGTTTGTTTCGGATGTTTATGCGGCGGGCGAAGACCCGCTTGAAGGCACAGACGGCGCGGCGCTTGCCGCTGGTATTCGCAGTCATGGCCACCGGGATGTGCAGCATTTTGCGGATTGGGCGAGCTTACCTTCTTTGGTGAAAGCCAAGGTGAATAAAGGCGATTATGTTGTTTTCCTCGGGGCAGGCGATATCACGAAATATGCTGGTGAGTTTGCGAGTAAGTTGGGGACGGCATCATGAGCAAAATAACGATTGATGGCTTGCCAGATGTGCGCGGTCGATATTTGCCTGATGCGCCTTTATCAAAATATACATGGTTCAGAACAGGCGGTGCAAGCGATGTTCTTTTTCAGCCTGCGGATGAAAAAGACCTTGCCTCTTTCCTGAAAGCCGTCTCTCCCGATGTGCCTGTCACAGTGATTGGTGTTGGCTCAAATTTGCTGGTCCGTGATGGCGGGGTGCGCGGTGTCGTGATCCGGCTTGGTGGTCCGTTCGGCAAAGTCGAGATTGATGGCTTGCGCGTGAAAGCCGGTGCCGCTGCGCTGGATGCCATGGTCGCGCGCAAAGCCGGGGCGGCAGGCATTGCTGGCCTTGAATTTTTGCGCGGAATCCCCGGGTCCATTGGCGGGGCATTGCGGATGAATGCCGGGGCCTATGGCGGCGAGACCAAAGATATTTTGGTTGAAGCCAAAGCGGTGGACCGGGCAGGGGTGATCCACACATTGAAACCGGACGATATGGGCTACGCCTATCGTACATGCGCCGTGCCGGAAGATTTCATTTTTACCGAGGCAACTTTTGAAGGCAAAGCCGGCGCGCGAGACGAGATCGAAGCGCGCATGGCAGACATTATGGCCAAGCGCGAGGAAACTCAGCCCATTAAAGAGCGAACAGGCGGGTCCACTTTTAAGAACCCTGAAGGGCACAAAAGTTGGCAATTAATTGATAGCGTCGGCGGACGAGGCAAAACGGTTGGCGATGCAAAGTTTTCAGAATTGCATTGCAATTTCCTCATCAATAAAGGCAATGCCACAGCTGAAGATATTGAAACCCTTGGAGAAACCGTCCGCGCCGATGTGCTGAAGAAGCATGGGGTAGAGCTCCATTGGGAAATCAAGCGGATCGGCGAAAAGGCGTAAATCATTCGTATAAAGCGCAATACACCTTGGCGACGTTAGGCCATCATTTTTTAGAATGTCGAAAGAGCAGCCCAAAACCCCGGCAAAGCGAGCGCTTCCCGGTTGTTAATGTAGCGGCACTCGTCGTTTTCTTTGAAAACGCCTGTTGCCTTGTCCTTTATTTTCGCTGCGCGAAAATAAAGAGGATGGGCGCGAACGTCATGTTCACGAATAAATACTTTGATAGGTGCGAACATACTCGCCCGCGCCCGGCTTTATGCGAGATTGCCTTTCCCTTTCACCGCCAGTCTCCCAGCGGGTCTGATGCTTCCCCTCACGGTTCCACACGATAGAAGGCCCGGACGAGCGTTAAGATAGATCCAACCCTATCTCCCCTCGACAACCGTCCCTAATCCCCCGCAGCTGGAACTACGAAGCCTCATTGATCAGGTATGGGAGCAGTGTAGCACGGGGGCAGAGGGCGGGGATAAGTTTGGGTTATTCAATGAAAACAGGTGTTTATTGTAGGGCGGGTCAACGACCCGCCGAAATTATGAGCAACGTCCGGCGGGTATAAATACCCGCCCTACGCCAGAGAGTGCGCCACGTCTCCCCGGCGAAGGCCGGGGCCCAGCTCTGAAAAGTGAGGCGCGTGCGGAAAGTCGTTTTGCAAAACCATCTCGCCAAAATCACCGTCCGCCCCAGACCCAAAAACCAGAGATGGATCCCGGCCTGCGCCGGGAAGACGTTGAGAGGGGGTTGAGATATGAAAAATCAATGTCTCCGTCTCACCGGGCGAAGACCCGGTGCCCAGCTCTGAACGGCTAAGCGCACGCAGATGGTTATTTTTGCAAAAACCTCTCGCCAAAAGCATCGTCCGCCCCAAACCCAAAAACCAGAGATGGACCCCGGCCTTCGCCGGGGAGACGTTGTTGTTTTTTATTGGGACCAATCAATGCCCCTCGAAACCATGTTTATCCCTCACAGAACCCACCTCACCAAAACTCTTCAGCGCTATAAACCACTCCACCGCCCCCCATTCCCCCTATACGCCCGCTGCCAAATCATTATACCAAATCCTATGACCCTCACCATTATTGCCCCTATTTTATTCATTGTCCTTTGGGCCGTTCAATCTTGGTTGATTGAATATAGCTCATGGTCAAAAAAAGGTCTCACCCATCTCATGGGGGAAGAGCGTCGTCGGTGGATTGCGACTATGGCCGATCGCGATCTGCGGATGATTGATACCGGCATTATTGCGGGCCTTCAAAGCGGTACTGCGTTTTTTGCCTCAACTTCTCTGCTCGCCATTGGCGGAGCATTTTCGTTGATCGCATCGCCGGATCCTTTTTTAGAGCTTGCAGCGGCCATTCCTTATACCACACCCTCCTCCACGCTTCTTTTTGAAGCCAAAGCGATTGGCCTGATGTTTATTTTCGCTTTCGCTTTTTTGAAGTTTGGCTGGTCGTATCGTTTATTTAATTACACATCGATCTTGGTTGGGTCTGTCCCGATGAAAGATCATGATTATGACCAAAAAGATTATGACGCCCAGGTGCGCAAAGCGACGCAAATGAGCATTCAAGCGGGCCGGGAATTTGCCCGAGGCCAGCGCGCCTTTTTCATCGCGATTGCTTATTTAGGCTGGTTTCTATCAGATGGCGTCTTCATTCTTTCGACCCTCGCCATGTATGCCATGCTCAGCTATCGGCAGTTTTTCTCTCCGGCAAGTAAAGCGCTTCGCTAGATTTTTTGCTTCAGCGCCCTATTTCATGCCTGAAGGAGAATAATCTCATGATGAATTATCTCGGTGCCGGTGCTATAGCGCTTATTCTTATTGCAGGCCTTGTTATGTCCTCAAAAGCCAATGCGACGGAAACGCTTGCTTATGTCGTTCAGTCCACTGAAGACGATATCGAGCTGCGTCTTTATGCGCCTTATATTGTCGCGGAAGTGGATGTTGAGGCGCAAAATGAGCGCGAAGCTTCTTCGCGGGGGTTTCGCAAATTGGCGGATTATATTTTTGGCGGCAATGTGCCCCGAGAAAAAATCGCCATGACGGCGCCAGTGATGGCTCAAGAAGTGAAGACCTCGGAAAAAGGGCAAAAAATTGCGATGACGGCCCCCGTCACCGCCATGGAAAAACAGGCTGGTCTTTTTACCGTTCAATTCACCATGCCATCCAAATGGACAATGGAAACCCTCCCCGTCCCCAAAGATGACAGTGTCCGGCTTCGTCAAGTTGCCGAACATTATAAGCTCGCCCAGACATTTCGAGGCGAAGCGTCGCTTGAAGATGTTCAAACTGGCAAAACACGCCTGATCTCTTTTGCGACCCAAAAAGAGTATGAAATTGACGGCACGGCCATTTGGGCGGGCTATAGCTCTCCGGCTGTGCCCCGCCCTTTCCGCAAATGGGAAATTATGCTGCCTGTTTCGCTGGTTAAGCCTTAAGCTTAATCCAAAGCCTCTGGCAATTTTGGCAGGGAGGCGATATCGTCTGGTTCATGTTGAATGATCACGCGCGCATCCGTGACACTCGCCAAGGCTTCAAACTTTTCCATCGAATCAATCGTCTGCGGTTCATCCGTGTTGAATTGCGGGACGCGCTGCAATTTGCGGCTTTCGCTTCTATGGAACAGGTCTCCCGTCAACAAAATCGTCCCTGCATTTTCAAGCTTGACCATCAGCCCCGTATGGCCCGGTGTGTGGCCCGGCAGGTCAATAATTGCGACGGTGCCATCGCCAAACACATCATGGTCGCCATCAATCGTAACCCGCTCCAGCGATTTAAAAGCTTCATATTGAGCTTCTGCCTCCGTGCCATTAAACATCGCAGCATATTCTGCATCGTTCACCAACCATTTGGTGCCGGGGAATTGCTCAGCCTGTCCGGCGTGGTCAAAATGGCTGTGGGAGATCGAAATCAGGTCGATATCTTTAGGCGTCAGATCAATCTCTTTGAGTTGATCCGTAATGGTTTTTTCCAGCGAGACCGTGAAAATCCCGTTCACTTGAGGCCCGCTTTCAATCAATGCGGCGGGCAAGCCCAAATCCCAGAGCAAGTCCCCTTCCGGGTGGCGCACAAGATAGCAAGTATCGGTAAAAGTGTCAGTTTGGCCGGCATAATCCCCCGCCGTGGAGAAAGCGTCGAGATCAGAAATGCGGATGGTGCCGCAATCTAAGGTATAAAGCTTGGTCTGGGTGATGGCCGGTTTGGCATTTGCGGTCGGAACCTCTGCCTTTTCCTTGCCGCCACACGCCGACAAAGCGAGCGCTGCAATTGACCCAAGAAGGATGGTTTTAGGTGTAGTGAATTGATTTAACTTAATATTTTTCATGGGGCCGCTCTCCAATAATGCTCTTTCCAGAAGGATGACCATAGCGGCCTCTTGCGCAAGAGGCTAGCGAATTAACCATCTTGGCTTGGCACCAAATTGTTGTGCTCTTATGGCCACTATGCTCTTTCTCGACCCTTCTTGCTGCTTGCGCCGGGGCGAAACCACGTTAACATGCTATTAACAAATTAGTTTCGAGGAAACGGAAGTGGGGCGATATGACGTCTGAGGTAGTCTTAATGAACCGCCAAGCTGTGGCCATGGCAGCAGATAGCGCCGTGACGATTACGGGGGGCCGCAATTATATCAAGACCTATCAATCCGTGGATAAACTCTTTCCGCTGGTAGACGGCCAACCTGTTGGCGTGATGATCTACAATAATGCCGAGATCATGTCTGTGCCGTGGGAGACCGTGATCTCTCTTTATCGCGAACAAGCTGCCGGTCGGTCCTTTGATACGCTGGATGGCTACGCCAAAGACTTCATGAATTTCATTTCTGGCAATCCAGATTTGTTCCCTGCTGATCATCAAGATACTGAATTTTTCAAACACCTTGCTGTTGTTTATACGATCATTGCGCAGGACTTTGATTATCAGATTGAACAATATCAGCGCTCAAATAGTGGCGGCATTGGCAATCATATTTCTTCCATCTTTGAATTTGTCGTGGATCAACTCCATGGCGACTATCAATCAAATGTCGATGACAGCCCGCGCGACAATCTGGCTTGTTTCCCCAATGGCATGGCGGAACAAATCAAGCGGCGTTTTGGCGATGCAATTGATGATTTGATGAACTCGCTTATCAACTCTCTCAAACAAGATCATGGCGCCCTCGCCGTTTCTGAAGAGACAAAACAGAAGCTGCGGGAAATTGCGGTTTTCGCCGTGACGAAGGATGCCTTTTTTGAACATTACACGGGCGTGGTTTTCGCAGGCTTTGGCCGATTAGATAAATTCCCGTCCATGCGGTCCTATCTGACTTCGTCTGTGGTGCTTGGGTTGTTGAAACATAAGCAAGACCGCAATGCAGATATGCATGGTGATGCTGGACCCGTCGTCCAGCCTTTTGCGCAAGACCGGATGATCCGCACTTTCTTGACAGGCATGGATCAAAATCTGCGCTACTTCATGTTTGGTGAAACGCTGAAGCTCTCCAACACTTTGGTGACAGATTTGATTGGTCGCGCGCCGGGCATGACTGATCAACAACGCCAACAAATGTATTCAGACTACAGCCAAAATAATCTGGGTGCGTCTTTGCGAGAATTCTTTACGGCGATTGATCGATATCAATATGCAGTGCACACCTTGCCGATTTATCGGGCCATTGGCTCTTTGCCGAAGAAAGAACTTGGGGATACAGCAGCGTCGCTGATCAAGCTCAACTCTTTCCAGCAAAAGGTGATGAATTCGGTTGAAACCGTTGGCGGCCCGATTGATGTGGCCGTTATAACGCGGAATGGCGGCCTTGAATGGCGCAAAGAAAACCCGGATCTTTAGGCCCAGAATAGGAGATTTTTACCATGGCAAAAAATGACCGCCAGCTCGATAGAATGACCCAAATTTGGGGCAAGTTTGAAGGCAAGACCGACCGTCGCCTCACTGGCAAAGGAATTGATAATATTCCGCGCCCAGATTTTAGCGATGCAAATCGACGCCGGGATATTGTGTCCTATTCAACAGAAATCGCCAATCGCCCTATGCCAGAGGGCGTTGAAGACCCGGCGCAGGCAGCATTCAGAACCCTGAAAACGCGTCTTGCCTCATATGATGCCAAGGGCCGCAAACGAAACCAAGCCCCGCTTGATGCCCCAGCTGCGGCAAAGCTCGACCAACAACTCTTCCGAGACCTCGCGGCCACAGAACAACGCATCGCCCGCCGCGACGGCGATTACGATACGTGGTATGCGGATCAAAAAGCCAAAGGCAGAGGCGGTCGCAAAGGCGGCATCTTCGGCAAATTATTTGGGTCCAAGAAGTAAGGCTGATTCATGATTAAATCTATTAGCCTACTGAGCATTTTCTTCTTCATTTTTTCCTTAGTAACTTCTGCCCCGGCTTATGCAGATGTTCTATCTGACAGTGTTGGTTTTTGGGAATTAGACCCTGACGAAAATGAGGATAGGTCTGATTTTACCTGCGACGAAAACCCCATGGAAATCTCGGTGGATCGAGAAAAAAACCTCTACACTAGCAAGCGAAACGATTATACTGATACCGCAAATATTATTGAGGTATATGATAATGCGTATTTGCTTCAATATGTTAACGAAGAAAGACTTGATCCAAACGGAGCACCAGTAAAATGGTATTTTGTCATGCCAAACAAGACTACTTTTTATTGGGTGCGCGCCGATTGGGCGGATCAAGAAGATTATAATGGTGAACGGACTTTCAAACGAAATAAATGTGATCCTGCTCAAAGAATGAGTTGAGTAAGGAGGGACAACGTCCCGCCGATATTTGAGCCAAAAGGCGGGGCGATGACCCGCCCTACGTCATGGGTATATTTTCAACTAACGCCTTGCCGGGCTTGACCCGGCACCCAGCTCTGAAAAGCATAGCGCGTGCGGATAGTTGCTTTGCAGACCCGTCTTATAACATGACCTTCCGTTCCCAGCGAGACGGATCAGAGATAGGCCCCGGCCTTCGCCGGGGAAGCGTTCTGTTTTGGCAGAATGTCGCTTTGCAGCGCAAGACACACGAATACTGATTTTTTGCCATGCCCATCCCCCTCTATTTCCCCACACCTATCACCAAATTCTTGACTTATTCCCCCGACGCAGTGCTTTGTTTCAGGCTAGATTCTCAATAGCGAAATAGCGGCCACTTATGTCTCAGAAGTCTTCCCCTGCAACGCTGTCAACCGAAGCCCTTTTCGGGCAACGAGCTTTGGCGCGGTTGGGGAATTGGCTCGGTGACAATTTTAAAATGGCCGGGCTCATGTCTTTGCCCGCCACCACGAATTGGAAAGAGATAGCGCTAGACGAAAAGACCGCCCAAGCGCTCACAGAACTCCAACAAACCCTCTATCCTGAAATGATATCGACCGCCCCGGCGGACCGATATCTGGCAGAGACTGAGCCCAAATTCATGCGGGTGCTGCGACGATATCACGGCACAGCGCCTGAATGTCTGGCTGTTGTTTTCCCAAGTTCTGGCCATGAATTATCCGGCATGATCGCACAAGCCGAAGCCTTAGGCCTGTCTTTTCTCCGTCGCGGCGATAAGGCGACTGGGCAAAAAGGACAGTTTGCGGCCCTGCCCCACCGCATGACATCCCTGAATGATCATCAGGCCAAACAAGGCCTGATCACAATGGGCGCTGGTGTTTCTTGGGATCAACTTGGGGCGGTTGCCGCAAAGCATGAGCTTGGTGTGCCGTCCAAGTTAAGCGATCGTTTTCCAACGCCGATGGCCGCTGCCGAAGCCGGATTATTTGCGCATACGACGATTGACCGTGTACAGAGCTATCCTGTCTCTGCCACTTTCCATCTTTCCCCGAAGCGCTTTGCTTGGTTGGACCCAATTTGGTTGTTTCATAGTCAAGACGCCGCGGCAAAAGCCATGGCGCAATTACTGGCCGAAACCCCGGCGCTTTATGTGGAGACGATTTCCAATATAGAGCTTCAAAGCGGCTCAGCTCTTGGATTTTGGCATTTAAACACGCCGTTGCGCGGCAAGGGACCGCATTATGGCCTACGCGCGATTTATCAAGGGGGGCTCCTGACAGCTAGAGCGCATTTGGCGGAAGCCAGCAGCATTGTCCGCCGGCATGGCGGGCGGTCATGGCGCGCGGGCGCTATGTTAGGCGAAACCCGCCAAATGGAGGCGTGGCTTCTCGCCGGGGCCGGACATGTCACGCATACTGAAACTGTGGATGACTTTGCCCCTAATGAGGGCGTATTGGCGACTTTAGCTGATGCTGCTGTTTATCGGTCGCAATTTCCGGGTGCGCAGCCTCTTGCGGCCACGACTTTTGCGAAAACCGCCTTTGGCCCCCTGAAGCGCCGATCAAGCCTATGGTATCCCCGCGATGTGGCGTTGCCCTTGGAAGAGGCCCACGAAATTTATAATATTATGGCGAGCCCGGCGGCGCCCTCCCAATACCCAACAGATCAAGAACCAGCGCGCCAAGAAAGGCCAGACCCGGAAGCCACCAGCCAATCAGAAGAATGGCAGGCGATTCGCGATGCCTTGATGGCGCAAGTCCATGAACGACCAGCCAGCCAGGAAGCGGCTCGCCCGCAGAAAGACGATTCTCCAAGCCGGATGAAGCGACTTTAAGAGGGCAATGTGGTTACTCGAAAGATAGACACATCGGGCCTGCGCTGCCCTCTCCCTGTGATTAAAATGGAAGCGGCCTTGCGCAAAATGGCGCCTGATGAGATTTTGGAAATCACCGCAGATGACCCGATCGCTCGAATAGATATTCCCCATTTTGCGCTTGAAAATGGGCATAAAATCAAAGAATTACCAGAAAATGCCTCTGGCCGGGCTGACGCCGTTACGTGGCAAATCATTTGCGGCCCAAAAGAGAACCGCCAGAAGCACGCTGAAGATGCACCAAAAGCAGACGACGCCCCTTAAAGGCGCGCGGTTTAAGCAAAAAATTATGCCCAAAAATCGCTAATCTGCCTGAAATTGTGTTGCCAATGGGTGACGCTAGGTCATCAAAAGCTTGGAAAACAGTTAACAAGACGTGAATCCTGTGGTTTAGTATAAAAGATGTGTCTGACTCGAAAGACGACGACATTGGTTAAAATTACGGGGTGCTTTCAGTTTCCCTGCCGAGACACCGCAAAACACCTTTTGGGGAGTGGGTCATATGAAACGCGTATGCTGCAACAGCAAGGATGGGGCGATGAGAACTCATAAGAAGAAAACGTTACGAAACGGCCTGATTGGTCTCGCATTGGGCGGGGTCAGCATGATGGCTCTAACTGGCCCGGCGGCTGCCGATTATGAAGATGCTCTGCGAGCATATTCAGGGCAAAATTATTCTGATGCTGTTGATCTGTGGCGGCGCTATGCAGCGGCTGGCGACGTGAAATCAAAGCATACGCTTGGTGATCTTTATTCCCACAATGAAATCTTCCAGCTTGTCCCAACGGCGAAGGGCTCTTTAGTCGCGCCAGAAGAAACGGGTCAAATTGGTGTTGATAATATTGAAGCGCTAGCATGGTATATTCTTGCAGCGAACCATGACTTTGAAAGCTATAATCAGTCCCCTTCCTTCGCTGAGCGCCACGCCCAGATTGAAGCGCGCAAGCGGGTTCATGAGTTGCAAGGCTTGATGAGCAACAGAGAAGTGCGCAGCGCTGAAAAACGCGTTATTAATATGCTTTCATCTGGCTCCGACACTGATCTTTATCGTCTCGGCAAAATGTTCCAGACAGGCGCAGGCCTTGAAAAGAACAATGTGGAAGCATTGAAATTTTACACTTTATCTTCAAGCCGCAACAGTTTCAGCAATGAGCGGGCGCTTCAGCAAATCGCTATCGTTGAATCGCGGATGAGCAAAAAAGAAAAGAAACTCGCCAGAGAACGCGCTGATGAATGGCAACCGCCAGAGCCAGAGTCAAAATCAGACCTGACACCAGCGGAAATTAAGAAGAAAGACGAGTTGTCTCGTTTGAAACTCTTAAGCGCTTCTGATGCTTTGGCGAAAATTGAGCCAAACTTCGAAAATAATGATCATCTGATCCAAAGCGCCCTCGCCGCTCTCGGCATGAACCCGGGAAAAGTCGATGGCAAAGAAGGACCACAGACTCGCGCTGCGATCCGTCGTTTCCAATATACACTTGTTGAAGACGACAAGAAAATGACGGATGAAGAAAAGCAAAACACGCTGACGGGCAAGTTGACGACACTGCAAACAGTGAAGTTGATCGAGATTGCGGCCAAGCGCCAACATCCTCGCTCCATGTATGTTTACGGCATCATGAATGCTCAAGGTATTGGCGTTCCTGTGAATGGCGAAAAATCCGTCAAATTCCTGAAGGGATCCGCAAGCTTCGGTTCGGCTCTCGCGCATAACGCTCTAGGGCGCTATTTCCGCGACGGTATTCTGGGCGAAAAACCAGTTTCTCCGAACAGAGGTCTCGCCTCTTTCCACTTTGGTCAAGCGGTCGCTTTAGGCCACGAACCATCCAGATCTGAGCTGCTCAAACTCGAATATGAGTTTGCGCCGGTAACAGAATAATAAGTGAGGGTTATAATGAGTATTCAGACCATGAAAAAATTAACATCCAGAACAACCCTCTCCGCCTTGGCGATTGGGGCTGTCATCGGCCTTTCAGCGCCAGCAGCGCTTGCACAAGGCTTTGGAGGCCACCCGACAATTGAGCCGGGTATGAACAAAGCAGGCTCGTCTTCTTCCGCTGCGAAGAAAGGCACCAAAAAGAAAAAGAGCCTAGGTCCACAAACAATTGTGGTCGATCAAGGCGGTAGCAGTGGCTACACCTCAATCCAAAAAGCCATCAATGATGTGCGTTGGGGCGGGATCGTTTTGGTCATGCCGGGCGACTATAAAGAGAATATTTCTTTGACAAAGCCTGTGAGCTTACAAGGCGACCGGGGTCCGGGCATGCGCGTGCGCATCCTTCCTCAGGAAGCCAACAAGCCTTGCCTGACTTATAAGCCAACAAACGAAACCTATCATGCGTTGGTCTCTAACATCACTTTCGATACAAGAGACATGACTGTTGAAAGCGAAATGCTGACAGCGGACGAAGTTTTCGACAAGACACAAAACCTTGCGAAAACAGATCGTGCTT
>CALLVA010000102.1 GCA_938010655.1 uncultured Parvularculaceae bacterium
CTATATCGGGCAGGAAGCTGTCGTTGTGGGCATGGAAGCCGTGAAAAAAGAAGGTGATCAAGTGATCACTGGATATCGAGACCACGGCCATATGCTCGCTTGTGGCATGGACCCTAAAGGCGTGATGGCTGAGCTGACGGGCCGCGAAGGCGGATATTCCCGAGGCAAAGGCGGCTCCATGCATATGTTCTCTGAGGAGAAAAAGTTTTATGGCGGCCACGGCATTGTGGGCGCGCAAGTGCCGCTCGGCACTGGGCTTGGCTTCGCGAACCAATATCGCGGCAATAAAGGCGTCTCCCTCGCTTATTTCGGGGATGGCGCATCGAACCAAGGACAAGTTTTTGAAGCTATGAACATGGCGCAGCTCTGGAAGCTGCCTGTCATTTTCATCATTGAAAACAACCAATATGCCATGGGCACCAGCGTCAAACGCTCTCACTCGGAAACGCATCTCTATCGCCGCGGCGCCAGCTTCGGCATTCCGGGGATGGAAGTTGACGGGATGGATGTTCTTGCTGTGCGCGAAGCGGGTCAAATGGCCATGGATCATGCCCGTTCTGGCAAAGGCCCTTATGTGCTTGAGATGAAGACATATCGCTATCGCGGTCACTCTATGTCTGACCCAGCGAAATATCGCTCCAGAGATGAGGTGGATGATATCCGCTCTAATTCTGACCCGATTGAGCATGTCAAAGAAATGATCCTTAAGGGCAAACACGCCAAAGAGGCAGACCTTAAAGAGCTGGATAAGAAGATTAAGGCTATCGTGAAGGAGTCAGCTGACTTCTCCCTCGAAAGCCCAGAACCGGACCCATCCGAGCTGTATACGGATGTTTTGGCTTAGGCTTCCGCTTCTATAGTTGATCAAAAGCGGCGCTTCGGGCGCCGTTTTTTGTGATATATGCCCTAATGGTTTGGGACTGACAAAAAAGGGTCTTCGCCTTGAGTTCTAGGCCAATTTGGCGCAAAGCTCTCTTATCATATTTAAAGGTGTATTATGGCCCGTATTCTCATCACTTCTGCCTTGCCTTACATCAATGGCATCAAACATTTAGGCAATCTCGTTGGCTCAATGTTACCGGCGGATGTCTATGCCCGGTTCCGGCGGCAGACTGGCGATGAGGTGCTTTATATATGCGCGACCGATGAACACGGAACGCCTGCTGAATTGGCGGCGCTGGCGATCGGTCAATCCGTGCAAGCTTATTGCGATGAACAGCATGAGGTGCAGAAACGAGCAGGGGACCAGTTTGGCCTTTCCTTTGATCATTTCGGGCGGACCTCTCGCGACGAAAACTATATTCTGACGCAACACTTTGCGGCGAAATTGCAAGAGAATGGCTTTGTCGAAAAGCGCACAGAAAAGCAGGTTTTTTCCATCGCAGATGATCGCTTTTTACCGGATCGATATGTCGAGGGCACTTGCCCCATATGTGCTTATGAAAAAGCGCGCGGCGATCAATGTGACAATTGTGGTCGGCTTCTTGACCCGACAGATTTAAAAGATCCGTATTCGTCTGTTTCCGGCTCTAAAGATATTGAATTGCGCGATACAACGCATCTTTATTTATTACAAGAAAAGCTGCAAGCACCCGTTGAAACATGGGTCGAAGACCATGCAGATGTTTGGCCAGCGCTGACTTTATCCATTGCGCGCAAATGGCTGAAAGAAGGATTGCGAGATAGAGCCATCACCCGCGATTTAAAATGGGGCGTGCCTTTGGGCGATGCGTTTGGCCCGGAAATGGCGAATAAAGTTTTCTATGTTTGGTTCGACGCGCCGATTGGTTACATCGCAGCGACAAAAGAAAAATATGATGAATGGGAAAGCTGGTGGCGTGAAGACAAAGGCGCAGAAGATGTGTCTTATGTTCAATTCATGGGCAAAGATAATGTTGCCTTCCACACAGTATCTTTTCCCTGCACCATTTTTGGTTCTGAAGAACCATGGAAGAAAGTTGACACGCTCAAGAGTTTGAATTGGCTGACATGGTATGGCGGAAAATTTTCAACGTCCGAAAAGCGCGGTATCTTTATGGATCAGGCGCTTGAAATCTTACCTGCTGATTATTGGCGTTGGTATCTCATGGCGAATGCGCCAGAAAGCGACGATACTTCCTTCACCTTAGAAGGTTTCGCGCAAACGGTGAATAAAGATCTGGCCGATGTGTTAGGCAATTTTGTCAATAGGGTGACGCGGTTTTGCAAGTCGAAATTTGGCGAAGAAGTGCCCGATGGGGGCGAGGTTGGTCCTGTGGAGGAGAAGCTTTTCGCTGAATTAGATACGCGTATTGCGTCTTATACTGAGAATCTTCACGCCATGGAGTTTCGCAAAGCTTGTGCAGACCTTCGAGCGATTTGGGCCGCGGGCAACGAATATATGCAAGAGGCGGCGCCTTGGACGGCGTTTAAAGAAGACCCTGCAAAAGCGGCGATTGGCGTTCGTGTTGGGCTGAATTTAATTAAATTGTTTGGCGTGTTGTCGCACCCGATTGTGCCTTTTACTTCAGAAAAGCTATTGGCCATTTTTGGCACAACCGACACGTCTTGGCCGACTGGCCCCGCTGCGGAAATATTGACCAGCTTGCCAGCAGGCACAAGCTTCACCCCGCCAGACGTTTTATTTAAGAAAATTGAAGATAGCCAAGTTGAAGAATGGAAAGAAACGTTTGGTGCCCCATAAGGCCAATAATGTTTTTATACATCAAAGAATAGTTTTTCTGGGTTGTGCTTCCGAAGGAAGCAACTTATGGTTGTTTTTTCTGACGGGGAGAAACCATGAGAAAAATGAGTAAAACTCTATTTATTTACGGCTGTATTTTTGGTTTATGCCTATCGGCTATGGCGCGTGCAACAGCTGCGGATATTACTGTTACAAATCAAACAGAGCTGCTGCAAGCGCTGTCTAATCCTGATACGGATCAAACCATATTGCTCGAAACGGGCCATTATGGAGATTTGTTTCTCTATGGGCAGGCATATCAAGGGATTGTAACGATTAAAGCGCAAGACCAAGCTGCGCCCCCTGTCTTTTCAGACATCTATTTGAATACAGTTTCGAATATGCGTTTTGAAAATATCATCATTTCGGGAGAGGCCGTAACCCAACCCGGTTGGGGGGATTATATGCGGATCCTTTCTTCTTCCAATATTACCCTTCGAGATAGTGTTGTAGGGGGCACGTCGGACCAGATAAGCGATAATGATGATGTTGCTCTCAATATTAGAGGGTCTTCATCCGTTCATTTGGAAGGCAATACGTTTCACGATGCTTTTAGAGGCGTGGTGATTGAGAATTCTGATGATGTTTCTCTTTTGAAAAATGGTTTCACGGAAATTCGAATTGATGGCATGGTCGTGGCCGGGTCTCAAAATATTACCTTAGAGAAGAATCTGTGTACCAACTTTCGACCCGTCTATGATCATCCTACCATACCAGACGATCATGCAGATTGCATCCAAATGTGGAATGACAATCAAACGAGAGCGAATGATAATATCCTTATTCGCGGCAATATCGCTATGCGCGGGGAAGGGGAGCGGACGCAAGGCATTTTGATTTCAGGGCAACAGGATATTTATCCAAATTCAAATCTGCTCATTGAGCATAATATTATCCATCAAAGCATGGGGCAGGGTATTTTCATTTCTAATTCTGAAAATGTCACCATTCGGCAAAACTCAATCATTGCGGCCAAACCGATCAGGGACA
>CALLVA010000103.1 GCA_938010655.1 uncultured Parvularculaceae bacterium
AACAAAAAAAGCGCCCCCGAGGAGCGCTTTTTTCTAAACTTAAAAGGCGAGAATTTATTCTTCGCCAGCATCCTCAGTCACCATAGATGGGCCAGAATCTTTGCCCTTTTCGGAGACATCGCGATCCACAAATTCGATCACGGCCACAGGGGCATTATCACCATGGCGGAAGCCAGCCTTCATTATACGGATGTACCCACCTTGACGCTCAGCATATCTTGGGCCGAGGGTTTCAAAGAGTTTACCAACTTGATCAACATCACGGATCTTGGAGATTGCCTGACGACGCGCATGAAGGTCGCCCTTTTTCGCTAAAGTCACGAGCTTCTCAACAATTGGACGAAGCTCTTTGGCTTTCGGCAAAGTTGTTGTGATCTGCTCATGCTTGATCAGCGAGGCAGCCATATTTGCGAACATCGCCTTACGGTGGCTGGCTGTTCGGTTTAATTTGCGGTGCGCAATACCATGGCGCATGACACTTCTCCTAAGGTCGGCTTCTACTCAATCGATTAAGCGATTAGCCTTGATGATGATCTTCATATTTACGGGCGAGTTCTTCGATATTCTCTGGCGGCCAATCCGGCACATCCATGCCGAGGTGAAGACCGAGACCAGCGAGGACCTCTTTAATTTCGTTCAATGACTTCCGACCAAAGTTTGGTGTCCGAAGCATTTCAGATTCTGTTTTCTGGATAAGGTCGCCAATATAAACAATATTGTCGTTTTTCAAGCAGTTAGCCGAGCGAACAGAAAGTTCCAGCTCATCGACTTTGCGAAGCAAGGCAGCATTAAAGAGAAGCTCTTCTTCTGCCGCGCCAGCATCATCCGCTTTAGGCTCATCGAAATTGACGAAAATGGATAGTTGATCCTGCATGATCCGCGCTGCAAAAGCAGCCGCATCTTCAGGGGTCACAGCGCCATTTGTTTCAACGTCCAAGATCAATTTATCATAATCCAGAACTTGGCCTTCCCGTGTATTTTCAACGCGGTAAGCAACGCGCTTTACAGGGCTATAGAGGCTATCCACTGGGATAAGGCCAATCGGCGCATCTTCAGGACGGTTCCGGTCAGCAGGCACATAGCCTTTACCGTTATTGATCGTCAGTTCCATGCGAATTTCAGCGCCTTGGTCCAACGTACAAATAATGTGGTCTTTATTCAGAACTTCAATATCCGCTGTTTCAGCAATATCACCCGCCGTTACAACACCTGGGCCTGTTTTATGCAGCATCACCCGCTTCGGGCCTTCAGCATGCATGCGCAGCGCAAGTTGCTTGATGTTGAGAACGATGATCGTGACATCTTCCCGCACACCCGGAATGGATGAAAATTCGTGAACAATACCGTCAATCTTGATCGCTGTAACAGCCGCCCCTTGCAGGGAAGACATTAGGATACGACGAAGAGAATTACCCAAAGTTGTCCCGAAACCACGCTCCAGAGGTTGCGCGATGATGGACGCTTTGCGCGCAGGATCGTAGCCATGCTCAATATCAAGCTCGGTTGGTTTGATCAGTTCTTGCCAGTTTTTTTCCAGCACTTGTCAGCTCCAGTGGCGCGATAAAGGGGGGAGCGCCATTTCCAATTTAACATATCTTCCAAACGGCAAGGCCAAAGAGGCGCGCCGCGATATTATATCTCACACGCGGCGGCGCTTACGAGCACGACAGCCATTATGTGGGATTGGCGTAACGTCTTTAATCGTTGTCACTGTCAGACCAGCAGCTTGCAGCGCCCGAAGCGCGCTTTCCCGACCAGTCCCCGGACCACGCACCAAAACGTCAACAGACTGAAGACCATGCTCCATGCCTTTTTTCGCGGCGTCTTCTGCAGCCATTTGAGCCGCAAATGGCGTAGACTTCCGTGAGCCTTTGAAGCCCATGTGCCCCGCCGTAGACCAGGAAATAGCATTGCCTTGTTGGTCTGTAATGGTAATCACGGTGTTGTTGAAACTGGCATTCACATGCACAATTCCATTTGTGATATTTTTGCGCTCGCGACGGCGAACGGATTTTGCAGGCGTTTTTGCCATGATATCCTCTTACTTCTTTTTGCCAGCAATAGCCTTTGCAGGGCCTTTGCGTGTGCGAGCATTTGTGTGAGTCCGTTGGCCGCGCACTGGCAGACCGCGACGATGGCGCAGGCCGCGATAGCACCCAAGGTCCATCAAACGTTTAATGTTAACGGCTGTCTCACGGCGAAGATCCCCTTCCACCATGTAATCACTGTCGATGGCTTCGCGGATTTTCAAGACTTCTGCGTCTGATAAATCATTGACGCGGCGCATCTCCTCGATACCCACCTTTTCTGTGATTTCTAAAGCCTTTGTACGGCCAATGCCGTGAATATAGGTCAGCGCAATATGTACGCGCTTATTCGTCGGGATGTTTACACCAGCAATCCGAGCCACTTTTCAAGTCCTTTTGCCTGCCAAAGCGCCTAAGCGCCGGGCATTTTTCAATTTTCGATAGGCCGTTTGGCGCGCACGCCGTATTAGCCCTGATCTTACCTTTGGGCGAAGGTGCTGTATCTATAGCCAAGCGCCCTCGTCCGTCAACCGCAAAGCGGCACTTTAATGAAGTCCTTCGACCCCATCTTTGACACTGTCCAAAACAATGTCGATTTCCAGCGACACGGCGTCTATCGACTTCATGCCATTGACCGCAAAAAGGACGCCTTTTTTCCCATAATGAGGGATCAGCGGCGCTGTTTCACGGTTATAAACTTCTAAACGATGACGAAATGTCTCTTCATTATCATCGGCTCGAACATCGCCGCCAGCCGCTTTCGTATCAGCGATTCGCGTTTTCATGCGCTCAACAAGCGCTTCATTGTCCACTTGTAACTCAAGCACAATATCCAGCTCGCGAGACTGATCGGTCAAAATGCCATCTAGCAGTTCAGCTTGGTTTAGCGTCCGGGGGAACCCATCAAGCATGAACCCTCTGCGGCAATCTTTTTCCTTGATCCGCTCAGCCACGATCCCCGCCACAATATCGTCAGAGACGAGGTTGCCGGAATCCATGACGGCTTTCGCTTGAAGCCCTACTGGCGTCTGCGCTTTCACGGCAGCGCGGAGCATATCCCCGGTTGAAAGCTGCGGAATGCCGCGCTTTTCAACGATACGCTTTGCCTGCGTTCCTTTGCCGGCCCCTGGCGGCCCAAGAAAGATCACGATCATTTTGAGCGGCCTTTCCCAAGTTTAGATTTTTTGATCAAGCTCTCATATTGCTGAGCAAACATGTAGCCTTGAATTCGCTGAACTGTATCAAGGGTCACGGACACCACGATGAGCAAAGATGTGCCCCCTAGATAAACCGGGATTTGTTGATACTGAGAACGGAGGATCTCTGGCAACAAACAAACAAAGGTCAGATAGATCGCGCCAATGAAGGTCAGTCGTGTCAGCACATAATCAATATACTCAGCCGTCCGCGCACCGGGGCGATAGCCTTGAATATAACCACCATATTTCTTGAGGTTATCCGCCGTATCTTCCGGGTTGAACGTGATCGACGTGTACAAGAAGGTGAAGAATAAAATCAGCCCCCCATAAGTCGCCATATAAAGCGGGCGTCCTGGCGAGAACATGGCGGCAAAATTGATCAACCATTCTGGGCTATCAGGGCCAATCGCAGCTTGCGCCGTTGCAGGCAAGAAAAGCAATGACGAGGCAAAGATTGGTGGAATAACGCCAGCCATGTTAAGCTTCAATGGCAGGTGAGAAGTGTCGCCCCCCATCATCTTATTGCCTTGCTGACGTCGAGGATATTGCACCAACAAACGACGTTGCGCGCGCTCCATGAACACCACAAAGGCGATCAGCGCAATCGCGCCAAGAAGCACAGCAATAATGATTGGTGCTGGAAGAGCATCTGTCCGGCCAGAGATGAGAAGGCCTGCCGCTGCCCGCGGTAATTCAGCGATAATCCCGGCGAAGATGATCAAGGATATACCGTTGCCGACACCTTTAGCCGTAATCTGCTCACCAAGCCAAACGAGGAACATCACGCCGCCGACGAGAGTCACAACTGTTGAAATTGTGAAGGCAAGCCCTGGAGAGGCCACAGTCGGGATCGCGCCGCCTTGTGCGCCTTGGCCTTGAAGCGTTTGCGCAATAAAGAAGCCCTGCAAAATCGCCAAAGCAACTGTTAAGTAACGCGTGTATTTATTGATTTCACGACGGCCAGCTTCGCCATCTTTCTTCAGCTTTTCCAGCGAAGGAATAATCGCTGTCATCATCTGAACGATAATGGAGGCCGAGATATAGGGCATGATATTCAGGGCGAAAATCGCCATGCGCTCAACAGCACCGCCTGTGAACAGGTTGAACGTACCGAGCAAGCCACTTTTTTGAGTCGCGAAAGCCGCGCCAAACGCCTCAGGGTTCACCCCCGGCAGCGGAATAAACGTTCCCAATCGATAGACGATCAAGGCGATCAACGTAAAAAATAGACGCTTTTTCAACTCTTCTGACTTGGCAAAAGAGGAAAGGTTCACGTTTGAGGCAAACTGTTCTGCAGCTGATGTCATCGCTAGCTATCCGACTTGTAAATGTTAAAGACGCGACTGCATGTGGGGAAGCGAGGCTGACAAACAACCTCGCAACGCCAAATTTAATATTTAGGAAGCACGACTTGCGGCTTGACCTAACAGGTTGCGCTTGCGCAATTTCTTCTCTGGACGGGTCATCGTGAGAGACCCACCAGCCTTCTCAACCGCTTCGCGCGCTGAACGCGTCGCGTAAGAAACTTCCAAAGTCACTTTTGACTTTAGCTCTCCCTTACCAAGAAGACGAACCCCATCAAGCTCACGACGGATCACGCCCGCAGCGATCAGCGCCTGGGCATCGATCTTGTCTTTTGCATCGAGCTTTTTGTCGTCAATGGCTTGCTGAAGAACACCAATGTTCAATTCTGCAAAATCCTGAGCACCGTAATTGTTGAAACCACGCTTCGGCATCCGCATATGGATCGGCATTTGACCGCCTTCGAAGCCTTTGATCGCGACACCTGAACGAGACTTTTGTCCCTTCACACCACGGCCACCCGTTTTGCCTTTTCCAGAACCAATACCGCGACCAACACGAGTACGAGGCTTACGAGCACCGGGATTATCGGCTAATTCATTTAGTCTCATTGTCTTCTCCTGACTTGCGGCCTTGCCGATTAAAACGGGGGCCTCGCCTTAAATATGTATGGCGGGCATAAAGCCCGCCGATAATTTTGTATAGGTGTATAACCAGCCTATTTTTCGTCGATGATCTCTACCATATGAGAAATCTTACGAACCATCCCGCGAACAGATGGCGTATCTTCCAATGTGCGGGTTTTATTCATCTTGCCAAGCCCGAGGCCAACCAATGTAGCACGCTGGTCTTTTGACCGACGAATGGGGCTACCGACTTGCTTAACTGTGATCGTTTTAGCCATGATTTATCTCCTGACCTTCTTCGCTACGCCGCATCAACATCGCCGCTTTCAGCAGCAGATGTGTCAGCTGCTGGCGCTTCGCCGCGACGAGACATCAAATCAGATACCTTTAAGCCACGACGTGCTGCGACAGCACGAGGATTGTTTTGGTTCTTCAGCGCATCAACCGTCGCCCGAACCATGTTGTACGGGTTAGATGTACCGATAGATTTGGCCACAACGTCCTGAACACCAAGCATTTCGAAGACAGCCCGCATTGGACCACCCGCAATAACACCCGTTCCTGGAGGCGCTGTACGAAGCACCACCTTACCAGCGCCATGACGACCTTCGACATCATGGTGCAATGTCCGGCCCTCGCGAAGCGGCACGCGGATTAGGTTACGCTTGGCTTCCTGAATGGCTTTACGCATCGCTTCAGGCACTTCGCGGGCCTTACCCTTGCCATAGCCAACGCGGCCTTTTTGGTCGCCAACAACGACGAGCGCTGCAAAACCGAAGTTTTTACCGCCTTTAACAACTTTCGCCACGCGATTAATCGCAACCAGACGATCTGTAAACTCGTCCTGCTCTTCTTCGCGGCCTTTGCCTCGGCCCCGGCCGCCTTGTCTTGGTTCTCTTGCCATGGTGGCCTCCTAAAACTTCAGGCCGGCTTCACGGGCCGCCTCAGCCAGCGCTTTCACGCGGCCATGATAAATGTAAGCGCCGCGATCGAACACGACTTCGGCAATGCCAGCTTTCACAGCACGTTCCGCAACCAGTTTACCGATTGCAGTGGCCGCATCAACTGAGCCGCCATGCTTGATATTGCCCAACACGTCTTTTTCAAGGGACGATGCAGAAGCAAGTGTCTTGCCCTGACGATCATCAATAACTTGTGCCGCAATGTTCTTGCCTGATCGGAAAACCGAAAGACGTAAACGACCACGAGACCGACGCGCGAGTTGTGACCGTGTCCGGCCAGCACGACGCTGCAATTTTGCTTTTGTATTCTTTGTCATGAGTGACTCCAAAGTAGCAGTATCCAAAAGGACTTACTTCTTCTTCCCTTCTTTACGGAAGATATATTCATCAGCGTATTTCACACCTTTGCCTTTGTAAGGCTCAGGTGGACGGAAGCTGCGGATCTTCGCGGCTGTCTGACCAACGGCTTGTTTATCAATACCCGTGATTTCGATCTCAGTTGGCTTAGCAACTTTAATCTCAATACCAGCAGGCACATCAAACTCAACGTCATGGGAATAGCCAAGCGCGAGAACAAGTTGCTTGCCCTTCATCTGCGCCCGATAACCAACACCAACAAGCTCAAGATTTTTCTTGAAACCAACAGTCACACCTTCGCAGATGTTTGAGACCATGGTCCGGTTCATGCCCCACATTGAGCGAGCCATTTTCGTCTTTGATGTTGGGATAATGGAAATCCCAGATTCATCTTTTTCAACTGTACAAAGATCGTTGACGACAAATTCCAATGAGCCTTTAGGGCCTTTGGCTTTGACGGTCTGACCTGAAACAGTCACTTCTGCGCCGCTAGGGATCGGCACCGGTTTTTTACCAATACGAGACATGTGTCTCACCTTTCCTTTGGGTCTTAATAGACCTGCGCTAAGATTTCACCGCCAACATTATTCTCACGCGCAGACGCGTCAGACATAATGCCTCGTGGTGTTGAAACGATTGAAATACCAAGACCATTACGAACAGGCTGTAATTCTTTTACGGAAGTATAAACCCGGCGACCTGGCTTAGAAACCCGCTTGATCTTCTGGATCACCGGCTCTCCATCATAATATTTCAGTTCAATATCGAATTGTGCTTTGTTGCCCGGCGTTTCTGTTCGTGAATATCCACGAATATAGCCTTCAGACTGCAAAACATCGAGCACCCAACCGCGCACTTTAGACGCTGGAGTGTGTGCAACTTTGTGGCCACGCATCTGAGCATTTCTGATGCGGGTCAGCATATCCCCTACTGGATCGTTGACTGACATAATCTAGACCCCTTCTACCAGCTTGATTTCACGAGACCCGGGATCAGACCAGCGGAGCCAAGCTCACGCAGCGCGATACGGGACATTTTCAGTTTACGGTAGTAACCACGCGGGCGACCAGTGACCATGCACCGATTGCGAATACGGGTTGCTGAGGAATTACGCGGTAATTCTGCTAATTTCAGAACTGCCTTAAACTTATCCTCACCAGACGCTTCCTCATCGCGGATGACCGCTTTGAGCGCAGCGCGCTTGGCTTCGTATTTTTTGGCGAGCTTACGACGCTTGACGTCCCGTGCTACCATACTCTTTTTTGCCATTTCAGACCTCCAGTTAAACCGGTTTCCTGCGGTGCAGGACCTGGCTTAGCGTTCTATTTGGACCAACCGCTTACTTACGAAACGGGAAGTTAAATTCTTTCAAAAGCGCGCGCGCTTCATCGTCATTTGATGCTGTCGTACAGACAACGATATCCATACCGCGTACAGCGTCGACTTTGTCGTAATCAATTTCCGGGAAAACGATATGCTCTTTGAGACCCATAGCAAAATTGCCACGTCCGTCAAAGCTTTTCCCATTCAGACCGCGAAAGTCACGAACCCGCGGCAAAGCGATTGTCACCAAGCGGTCTAGAAATTCAAACATCTGGTCTTTGCGCAAAGTCACCTTCACACCAAGCGCCATTTCCTCACGCACTTTAAATGTCGCGATTGATTTCTTCGCAATTGTGATGACCGGCTTTTGACCCGCAATCAACTCAAGCTCAGAAGCGGCTTTCTCAACAACCTTACGGTCATTAACAGCTTCACCAACGCCCATATTGATGACGACTTTTTCAAGTTTCGGGATCTGCATTTCATTTGCATAGGAGAATTGCTCCTGCATTTTTTTGCGGATCTCAGAATTGTACTGTTCTTTCAAACGCGGTGTGTAAGCAGCCTCAGCCATCGATAACCTCACCCGACCGTTTGGCGAAACGCACTTTTTGGCCGTCTTTATTTTCTTTGAACCCAACGCGGGTCGGTTTGCCATCTTTAGGATCTTTCAAAGCAATATTGGAAATATCCAATGGCGCTTCTTTTTCAATGATCCCACCAGCGCTTTGCTGAGATGGTTTTGTGTGGCGCTTGACCATGTTCACACCCTGAACAAGCACTTTACGTTCTTTCGGCATGACCTTCGTCACTGTACCGTCACGGCCTTTATCTTTGCCGACGGTAACAATAACATTGTCGCCTTTTTTAATCTTCGCTGCCATTGCCAGAGCTCCTACAATACTTCAGGGGCCAAAGACACGATCTTCATTTGCTTTGCAGCACGCAATTCGCGTGTCACTGGGCCGAAGATACGAGTGCCGATTGGCTCTTTTTTGCCGTCCAGGAGAACAGCGGCATTATTGTCAAAACGGATCACAGATCCGTCTCGGCGAATGATGTCTTTTGCAGTACGAACCACAACAGCCTTCATCACCTGACCTTTTTTAACGCGGCCGCGTGGCATAGCTTCTTTGACAGACACAACGATGATATCGCCAACTGACGCATACCGACGCTTTGCTCCGCCCAAAACCTTGATGCACTGGACTCGTTTTGCACCGGAATTATCCGCCACATCCAAATTAGTTTGCATCTGGATCATCAGACCCTCCATTTGATGCCCCAAGGGGCACCCTTATTACAATTGGGGTGACAACCACCCTATTCTATTTACTGGATTAACCCTTGGCGCCTTCGCCAATAACTTCCCAGCGTTTCAACTTGGACTTTGGCGCGCATTCTTGAATGCGGACAATGTCGCCAGTCTTGAATTTGTTCGACTCGTCATGGGCGTGATAACGCTTTGACCGACGAACTGTCTTCTTGAAGAGAGGGTGTGTAAACATCCGCTCAATTTTTACAACCACAGTTTTCTCGGCCTTGTCGCTCACGACGGCGCCCTGCAGAATACGTTTAGGCATATCTAAGCTCCGTAACGGTTAAGACGCTGCAACAGCAGTCTTTTCCCGTAGAATAGTTTTGATGCGCGCAATATCCTTACGGACTTCAGCAATGCGGGCGGTTTTTTCTAACTGACCAGAAGCTTTTTGAAAGCGCAGGTTGAACTGCTCTTTTTTCAAATCAAGAAGCTTGTCCTTGAGCTGATCTTCTGACATTTCGCGTACTTCTCCGGCTTTCATGGGAATGGCTCCTATTCACCGATACGTTTTACAATGCGCGTTTTCACGGGCAACTTGGCAGCACCAAGGGCCAACGCTTCGCGCGCGACATCTTCAGGCACACCGTCAATCTCGAACATGATCCGGCCAGGCTTTACCTTGGCGGCCCAATATTCAACGGAACCTTTACCTTTACCCATCCGAACTTCGGTAGGCTTTTTTGTGACAGGCACATCAGGGAAAATGCGGATCCAGACCCGACCAGCCCGCTTCATGTGACGTGTAATCGCACGACGTGTCGCCTCGATTTGACGAGAAGTAACACGCTCTGGCGTTGTCGCTTTCAATCCGTAGGACCCAAAAGCAAGATCAGTACCGCCTTTAGCGTTACCCTTGATCCGGCCTTTAAACTGCTTCCGGAATTTTGTTTTCTTTGGCTGCAACATGAGTGCGTCTCCAAATCCTTATTTCTTTGTTACGCGATTAATTACGACCGCGATTGCCACCTGGACGACCACCTGGACGGCCTCCCCCAGAAGGGCCACCCGCCTGTGCATCAATCATCCGCTTTTCTTGAGCCATTGGATCATGTTCCATGATCTCGCCTTTGAAAATCCAGACTTTAATACCGATCTGACCGTAGGTCGTGTGCGCTGTTGCGACACCATAGTCAATATCCGCACGCAAAGTATGTAGTGGCACGCGGCCCTCACGATACCATTCCGTCCGCGCGATCTCTGCGCCGCCCAAACGACCGGCAACATTGATCCGAATACCAAGGGCACCCATCCGCATTGCAGTTTGCATTGCGCGCTTCATCGCCCGGCGGAAAGCCACACGGCGCTCAAGCTGTTGCGCAATATTTTCAGCAACCAACGTTGAATCAACTTCCGGCTTGCGGATCTCAACAATATTCAAAACAGTTTCTGAAGAAGACAGTTTTGAAATCTCAAGACGCAGCTTTTCAATATCAGCGCCTTTTTTACCGATGATCACACCAGGACGTGCAGAATAAATCGTGACACGGCATTTTTTGTGAGGGCGCTCAATAACAATACGAGACACACCAGCCATTTTCAGGCGATCCTCAAGATACTTCCGAATTTTGAGATCTTCATGCAGCAAGTCGCCATAAGCCGCTTTGCCAGCATACCATCTGGAATCCCATGTGCGATTAACACCGAGACGCAGACCAATCGGGTTTACCTTCTGACCCATCAGGCGGCCTCCTCAACTTCTTTAAGAACAATTGTAATTTCAGCAAAAGGCTTCAAAATTTTGCCTGTCCGGCCCCGCGCACGAGGTCTGAACCGCTTCATTACAAGGTTTTTTCCGACGAAAGCCTGATCAACGACCAAACTATCAATATCAAGGTCATGATTGTTCTCAGCGTTGGCAACAGCGCTTTCAAGAACCTTTTTGACGTCCTTGGCGATGCGCTTCCGAGAGAATTCCAATTCTGACATTGCGTGCTCAACCTTTTTGCCCCGAATAAGCTGGGCAACAAGGTTTAATTTTTGCGGGCTAATGCGGACCATGCGGGCTTTCGCCATCGCCTGATTATCTTCAAGCCGCCGCTCGTTTTTCTTCTGTCCCATGACGCTTACTTCCGTTTAGCTTTTTTGTCCGCACCGTGACCATAATAGGTCCGGGTTGGAGAAAATTCGCCGAGCTTGTGGCCAACCATGTCTTCTGAGACGGAGACAGGAATAAATTTTTGACCATTATAAACTTGAAACGTCTTGCCAATAAATTGTGGCAGGATCGTTGAGCGACGTGACCAAGTTTTGATCCCGCCTTTATGCTTGCCTTCTTCCGCTTCAGCCGCTTTTTTAAGCAGGTAGCGATCGACAAACGGGCCTTTCCAGACTGAACGTGACATCTATAACTCCTACTTCTTACGAACGTGACGCGAACGGACAATAAGTCTGTCGGTCGATTTGTTTTTACGGGTCTTGCGGCCCTTTGTTGGTTTACCCCAAGGTGTAACCGGGTGACGGCCACCAGAGGTCCGGCCTTCACCACCACCATGCGGGTGATCAACCGGGTTCATCGCAACACCACGAACCGCAGGGCGCTTACCCATGTGACGACGACGACCAGCTTTACCAAGCTTCTGGTTAGAGTGATCTGAATTAGAAACAGCTCCAACCGTCGCTAAACACTCACCTGGCACCAACCGAACTTCGCCAGACTGCAACCGCACCTGAGCATAGCCACTATCGCGACCAACAATCTGAGCATATGTGCCAGCAGAGCGCGCAATTTGACCGCCCTTGCCGGGTTTCATCTCAATATTATGGATGATTGTACCTACAGGGATGTTCTTAAGCGGCATGGCATTACCAGGCTTAATATCAACCTTGTCGCCAGCAACAACTTTATCACCTGCTTTTAAGCGCTGAGGCGCCAAAATGTAAGACAATGTACCGTCCTCATATTTAATGAGAGCAATAAATGCCGTCCGGTTCGGATCATACTCAAGACGCTCAACAGTCGCAGATTGATCAAACGTCCGGCGCTTGAAATCAACTTGGCGATAGAGCTTCTTTGCGCCGCCGCCTTGGCGACGTGCAGTGATCCTACCTTTATTATTACGGCCACCCTTATTGGTGAGACCTTCAGTCAGCTTTTTCTCAGGCCGACCTTTCCAGAGGTCGCTGCGGTCCACCAGTACAAGAGTACGGCGGCCAGGCGACGTGGGTTTGAATTTTTTTAACGCCATGGTTTCTATCCAAACTTCTTATAGACCTGTCGACACGTCGATGGAGTGACCATCTTCAAGTGTGACAATTGCCTTTTTGACCGTAGAACGCGTATATTTGCGCCCCCGGAATGCCTTTTGCTTGCCCTTAGTATTGAGCGTGTTCACAGCTTTAACTTTCACTTTGAACAATGCCTCAACAGCCTCTTTAACTTCAGGCTTCGTCGCATCTGGAGCGATGCGGAACACAACCTGATTATTCTCAGATGCAATCGTGGATTTCTCCGTGATTACCGGCTGGACAATCGTATTATAGTGCTTTTCGGTGACGTCGTTCATGATGCCAACCTCGCTTCTAGACCCTCAACCGCAGATTTGGTGAGGACAAGTTTTTCACGGCGCAAAATGTCATAAACATTTGCCCCAACAACTGGCAGCACATCCACATTCGGAATGTTCCGCGCCGCTTTCATAAAGTTCTCATCGACAGAACCATCAACGATCAACGCACTGCTAACACCGAGTGCTTTAAAGTTCGCGATCAAAGCTTTTGTCTTTGGATCGTTCATCTTTGCATCATCTACAATGATCAATTCTTTCGCGCCCAATTTTGCTGACAAAGCGTGCTTAAGCGCTAGCGCCCGAAGCTTCTTAGGCAATTTCGTTGCGTGAGAGCGAACCCGTGGACCATGGGCAACACCGCCGCCGACAAAAATGCCTGGCTTACGGTTACCGTGACGCGCGCCGCCGGAGCCTTTTTGGCGAACGAATTTCTTCGTTGTGCCCTTCACTTCACCGCGCTCTTTGGTTTTATGTGTACCAGCTTGGCGTTTGGCCAATTGATACGTCACCATGCGGTGCAAAATATCTTTGCGAGGCTCAAGACCGAAAACATCGTCCTTAAGCTCAACAGAACCAGCCTTTTTGGCTTCGAGAGTGACTACATCAATCTTCATTACTCAGCTCCCTCACCTTTGGCCAATTTCTTTGCCAATTCTTGATCGACTTTTGACCGTGGTGGTTGACCATCAATCATTTCTTGCGCCTGAACGGCCCACTCTTCTTTTTCAGCCTTGGCAGTCACACCAAGCTCTTCAAGCAAAGCAGCACGGTCATC
>CALLVA010000104.1 GCA_938010655.1 uncultured Parvularculaceae bacterium
TGCGGGTCTAAAACCAAGCCAAAATGACGCACGGGCACGGCGACTTTGTCGACAGTGCTTGTTTCGGTCCGTGCGTTGATTGGTGATTCTTCCGGGGAGAGGTGGGCCACGATTTGGTGGCCCTGAAAGTCAAAATCGACCCAATGATCGCTCTGCCGCCCGATGCCGCAGCCCAAAATACCCGCATAAAAGGCTTTTGCAGCTTCAAGGTCATGGACTGGAAAGGCGAGGTGGAACGGTGACACGGGGCGTTATTTTGCTTTGCGGGCGACTTTGATGGCTTTTTTGATTTCAGCCGGATCCCAGCCCCGGATGATTTCAGTGTAGCTGCCATCTGCTGATGCCACGATAAACGCTGGTGTTCCCTGGATATCCATTTTCTGAGCAATTTGCTGGCTCTTCGCCAGCGTAGTTTCATAAGCGCCAGCGTCGAAATCTTTTTGGAGTTGCTTGGTGTTCAAGCCTGCGCGTTTGGCGAGCTCCTTGATGCGCGCCTCTGTGAGAATGCCCCCAGAATTCATCATCGCGAAATGAAGATCTTCATATTTGCCTTGCTCGCGGGCGGCGAGGGCCATTTTGGCGGAAAGGTCTGATTCCTCCCGCAAAATTGGCAGCTCTAAAAATGCGATGGCCACATCTTTTTCATCGGTCAAATCGGCGACGAGACCGGTGGCTTTCTTACAAAAACCACAGTGATAGTCGAACAGTTCCATAACGACGACTTTAGCGTCCTCTGGTTTTGCGCCGCCAACATGTCCAGCTTCGCCAGCAAGGATGGCAGGCATATATTCTGTGACCCCTTGTTTGGCCTTGGCTTCGGCTTGCCGCTCCATTTTGTTCTCATATTCGCGCAAAGCGTCGATGATAACTTCGGGGTTTTCCATCAAATAGTTTTTCACGATCTTCTCAACGCGTTCAGTATCTGCGCTGCTGATCCCATCTTCCACGGCTTGGCTTGTACCAATAAGCGAATACCCAAGAGCACCAGCGGCGATCAGGGCGGCGAGAGAAGCGAATGTAGCTTTGATGGGCATGGGTTTTAGTCCTGCAAACGTTGATAATGAATTCTATAAATAGGGCGCTTTTGCGCAGAAGTCGACAAACAAAAGGTTTGCTTATTCTGCTGTAATGCGGCGCTGACGCGATCGTGACTGATTGCGCCGCGCTGCATCTGCTGAGGTGAGGATGATGTCGCTGGCTTGGCGCCATTCCGGGGTTTGCTTATCCAGAAGCTTGGAAGCTCTTGTTGCAAAGCGGTGGGCTTCGCCCAGAGCGCCAGCATTATAATAGGCTTCTGCTTGGGAAAGGGCGGCCATCGCGTTGTCCCCTCGGAAGCTGTAAGCCCTGGCAAGTTCGGTCCAACCAAAGACATTTTCTTTATCCATATTCAACGCATGACGCAAAATCTTGATGGCTTCATCAACGGTTTGTGGATCATTTGTCGCAACCATGGCGCGGCCCAGATTCACCTTTAAGAGCGCATATTGGGGCGCTAATTCGGTTGACCGCAAATGGGGCGCAATCGCTTCTTTGACCTTGCCATGTTCAAAAAGCATCTGGCCTTTCAGCTCCCAGAAAAACGGGTTTTCAGGATCGTTTTCAATCAAACGATCAATCTCCTGGGTCGCTTTTGCAAGGTCAGCTGCGCGGTAATATGCAACTGCTCTGGCGTAGCGCGCGGGTTCGGATTGGTCTGATAAGGGGTATTGGCGCAATGTTGTGAAAGGGGCCTGAATAAAGCCGTGAATTTTGGCTTGAATCATTTTCAGGCGATGAATTTCTTCAGGCGTGTCGGCATTTTCTTTATGAGGAGAGGCCGATACACGGGTCTCCAGCGCCACGATGCGGTTGCGCGCAAGGGGGTGGGTTTGGATATAGGGGTTGACGTCATAGCCGCTAATCAGTTGTCGATTAGAGAGTTTTCCGAAAAATTCCTGCAAGCCAACGCCAGACGACCCAACACTATCCAAAAAGCCAATCGCTGCTTGGTCCGCGCGGGATTCTTGTCCCCGGCTATATGTGAGCGCATTGCTGGTGCCGATATGGGAGCCAAGACTGAAAATGCCCAATGCCGCATCAGGCGAGCCCGCCGCCGCCGCGACGGCGCCAAGCACAAGAGATAACATCATAGGGCGGGTCGCGGCTTGCATCATCTCATCAGAGCGGGCGAGGTGCCCGCCGGACATATGCCCTGTTTCATGCGCCAAAACGCCTTCGATTTGATTGGGCGTATCGGCCAATGTGATCAGCCCTGTGAAAACATAAACATTCAGACCGTTTGAAACAAACGCATTTGGCGGGCCATTAATCAGGTGCACGCCAACTGACTCCGGCGGAATGCCAGCGGCTTCAAATAAAGGATAGCTGTAATCTTTGAGGAATTGTTCAATTTCCGCATCGCGCAAAAACTGCGCATTGGCTTGCGAGGCCAAGCTCAGGCATAAAAGAGCTGCGACAAAGCCTTGGATAAGGTGAGCAGAAAAGCGTTTTAGAGAGAAATTGCAGCGCACTTCATTTGGTCCTTAAAAATCGATCTTGCTCTTACCCTACGGTAGTCGCAGCATTTTCGCGAGGCACAAGCGCGTTATCTGACCTAAAACTTTCGCAAGACTTGGCATCAACAAAGGGGGCAAAGGGGCTCTTTTTGGCGAGGCGGTTACAGAAAATTGCGTGTGAAGACACTTTAAGGGCGCCGTGATTTGCGGGCTAGAAACGAAAAATGGGAAGGCCATTATACTATGACCTTCCCAGATTATTTCACCTATAAGTAACATTATGTGCTGACTGAAAATACTTCAATATCAACCCTTTAGGGCGCGTTGCCACCAACCTGCTTTACGTTTCTTTTTTGGGCTTTCCGCCTCTGCCACAGGTTCCTCTGCTGCTTCGGCCTTGGGGGCAGCCGCTTTTACTTCTTTTTTCGTATCTTCTTTAGGAGCCGCTTTTTTCACAGCCTTTTTGCGCGGGGCGCGTTTTTTCTTTGCCGGCTTTTCTTTGACAGCCTCTTCTTCTGTTGCTGTTTCAGACGACGCTTCAGAAGCTTCTTCTTTTGGCGTTACGTCTTCAGCCGTTTCAGCAGTCTTTTTAGTGGATTTGCGAACAGCTTTTTTACGAGGTTTCCGCTTCGGTTTTTCTGCGGCGACATCTGTATTTTCAGCCTCAGGTGAAGACGTTTCCGCTTCATCTGATATTTTCTCAGCGCTTTCACCACTAGGGGACTCAGTTGACGATTTGCCTGAAGGTTGATCACTTTTATCGCCTGTTTCGGCTGACTCTTGTGCGTCTCCCTCTGTGCGGCGACGGTTGCGTCTTCCGCCGCGGCGGCCTCTGCGACGGCGTTTAGGTTCTTCGCTATCACTAGACGTTTCAGCGTCTTGCGAGGTTTCTTCGTCGCCGTCTTGAGTATCCTGATCAGCTGTTTCTGAAGTTTCAAGATGCTCTGGCTTGCGGCCACGGCGTCTTCTGCGGCGGCGTTTCTTGGGCTGTTCATCTGATCCATCATCCGATGAGTCTGATGACGCTTCTCCAGCGGTTTCCGTTTCATCCACCACAAGATCAGGCCGTACAACCGCAGCCTGTACAGCTGTTTCGCGCGGTGTGCCTCGGCTCTCAATGTCGTAATGGTCGCCAGCCTTATTCGGGTCCGCGATGACTTCAACGAGGATGCCATAAGTTTCTTCAATCCGCATGATCCAGTCGCGCTTTGAATTGAGGATATACATGGCCACATCAATTGAGGTGCGCACGGTCACAATGCCGACTTTGCCTGACAATGCTTCTTCTTCAACAGAGCGGAGAATTCGCAAGGACGCCATTTCGTGAGAGCGGACGGCGCCTGCGCCTTGGCAGGTTGGGCAAGTATGGGTCGTGCCATCAACGATGCCGGAACGACGCCGCTGACGAGACATTTCAAGCAAGCCGAAATTGGAAATACGGCTCATCTGAATGCGCGCGCGATCCACTCGGACAGCTTCTTTTAGCTTCTTCTCGACCGCACGATTATTGCGGTTTTCTTCCATATCAATGAAGTCAATGATCACAAGACCCGCAAGGTCACGCAGGCGGCATTGGCGGGCCACTTCTGCAGCCGCTTCCAGATTGGTCTTGAGGGCAGTGGCTTCAATATTTCGCTCTTTGGTAGAGCGGCCTGAGTTCACATCAATGGAAATCAACGCTTCTGTCTGTTGGATAACCAAATATCCCCCAGATTTCAGCTTCACTTCCGGCTGATACATCTCATCAAGCTGTTTCTCAACATTACGCGAAAGGAAAAGAGGGACGCGTTCTTTGTAAGGTTGTACATTTTTGGCATGAGACGGCATGAGCATTTTCATGAAGTCTTTGGCTTCACGATAGCCTTCTTCGCCTTCCACGACGACTTCGGAAATATCCTTGTCATATAAATCGCGGATTGCCCGTTTAATCAGGCTGGCTTCTTCATAAATCAGGCAAGGCGCGATGGACTTCATGGTGAGATCGCGAATGGTCGTCCAGAGACGCAAGAGATATTCGTAATCGCGTTTAATCTCAGTCTTGGTTCGGGCAGAGCCAGCAGTGCGAATGATCAGCCCAATGCCTTCTGGAATTTCCAGCTCTGACACGGCGCTGCGCAAGCGTTTACGGTCCGACGCATTGGTGATTTTGCGCGAAATACCGCCACCACGGGCCGTATTTGGCATCAATACGCAATACCGACCAGCAAGAGAGAGATATGTTGTGAGGGCCGCGCCTTTATTGCCGCGTTCTTCTTTCACCACTTGAATGAGAAGGATTTGGCGACGTTTGATCACTTCCTGAATTTTGTAGTTCCGCATGAGCTTAATGCGCTCGCGGCGGGCGTCCCGATACCGTTCTTCGAGGCTTTTTTCTTTCTTGCGGCGCTTTGGTTTTTCTTCGCCGTCTTCGCCAGCCTCTTCTTCGCTTGCCTCATCGGCAGCTTCTGCTTCATCAGAGGAATCTTCATCTAGATCAGACGTGTCGATATCAACACTTTCTTCCGCAGATGCTTCGGCCATCAAAGCGGCTCTGGAAGATTGTTCTTCATCGTCTAGGTCTTCAACGTCGCTATCGTCAAAAGTTTCGACGTCTTCAGCGGTTTTCGCAACGATATCACTATCATCATCACCATTGTCGTCATCATCTTCATCTGATGCAGTGTTTGGCTCCTGTTCCTCTGCTTCGAGAGTTTCAGAATCAGAAGCTTCAGCCTCATCTGCTTTTTTGCGGGATGATTTGCGACTGCGGCGTTTTTTCGGCTTTTGCTCTTCTTCAGCTTCTTCAGTCTGCATTTGCGCAGCGAGTTCCGCTTCGAGCTTTTCTGCTTTTTTCAGAATATCGCGATCAGCGATTGGCACCTGATAATAGTCAGGGTGAATTTCACTAAAGGCGAGAAAGCCATGGCGATTGCCGCCATATTCAACGAAAGCTGCTTGCAGCGACGGTTCTACTCGTGTGACCCGAGCGAGGTATATATTTCCGCGGAGTGGTTTGCGGGATTGGCTTTCAAAATCAAAGTCTTCTACTTTACCATTGGTTATCAGGGCGACCCGAGTCTCTTCCGGGTGACCTGCATCGATCAACATTTTCTTTGACATGTAATTGGGCTCCGCGACCGGACCTCATTTTTGAGAGGGGGGCGCATAGGTTGGTGCCTCTGGGTCTTGTCTGGTTGGCGACATAGAAAGTCTCCCCCGTCAGCTTAAGCTGAATGAGCCGAGCAAAAGAGCGCAGCGCAAAGGCTGCGCCGATTGCGCTGGAAAGGGAAAAAGATGTGCCGGCAAGAGCCATGGCTATTTGTTTCATTTCAATAGGTACAAGGCGATTTTCGCCCCTGTAACTGGTTATAACGGCGCAGGGTGACAGCGTGTGCTGTGCCCATTGCAATATGTCGTTCCGAATTGGATGCGCGCGATAATCGCTAGCGCTGTCGGTGGAACATCCGACTTTATCCTGGTAGATATGGGCTGAAGCAGCTTCTTCCCTACCTTTGGAAACTCGTGAGGGTGTACTTTTACCCTAAAACTAACCTGCCCGACATCGTGAGAAAGCACAAGCGGAGAACGTCATTGCTTTTGGGCACCCTACAAAAAAACACTACGCCAAACTCCTTTTGAAACTATTAATGGCTCATTAAGGATGTTTAAATAGGCAAGAGAGGGGAGACGCGGCATGAATCAGTGTCATATTTTCTCTATGACTTTATTTATTGAATTGTTATAAAGTAAGGTGTCCATCCGGGAGTAGTATTGTCGTGCCAAGTCGAGGCCATTTTCATATTAGCCAGCTATTGAAGCTTTGGACGCATCTTGTTGTTTTTGTCTTATTATTAGGCGGCACAACAGCGAAGGCGGCTGCGAATAGCACTGTGTCTGATCTGAGATTTGGGGTTGGGGCAGACAAGAAAACGCGCATTGTGGTGGAGCTATCGGAAAAGCCGGAATATACGATTGCGCTGGATAAATCAGCTGGCAAAGAACAAGTCATCCTGACATTGAAGGGCACTCAATTTGCCATTGGCGGCGCGGCGCTGGATGCAGGAACTGGCAAGGGGACAGGGGCTGTCCTTGGCTATCAGTATAAAAGAAATGGCAACAATGCGGTCATTATTTTCGGCCTGGCAAACCCGGCATTGCCGCAAAAACCATTCACCATCGACAAAACAGCTTCCAAGCCCGTTTATCGATTGGTCATAGATTTAAAGTCTGTGCCCAGCGCGGTCTTCGCCGCTGCTTTGCCAGCAAGCGCAAAGCCAAAGCCTGTGGAGGCCCCTAAAATTGCAGAGGCAACCAAGGCTGTGACGCCGCCATCCCCAACAACGCCGCCAAAAACAACGCCACCTGTAAACAAGACACCTGAAAAGCAGCCAGTTCAGGTCAAAAAACCTGACCCAATTGTCAAAACGGTGACGGCAGAAAATGTCCCCGTGCCGCGCGTGAAGCCTGTCCGCAAGAAAATTAAGCGCGGACAGCTCATCGTCATCGATGCAGGCCATGGCGGCAAAGACCCGGGCTCTATTGGAAAAACGGGCTTATATGAAAAGCAAGTGACTTTGGCCGCCGCAAGAGAATTGCGCGGAGAGCTTTCCCGGCGCGGCTATAAGGTTTTAATGACGCGCAATAATGACAGCTATATTGAGCTTGAAGAGCGCGCGATCTTTGCGCGGGACAAAAAAGCAGATCTGTTTATTTCGCTTCACGCCGATTCAATTAAAGCCAAAAATGTGCGCGGTGCTTCTGTCTATACGATTGACGATAAAGGCTCACAGCGCGTGGCGGCCGAAAAGCTCTCCTTGGGAGACTTTGAAATTCAAGGTCAACATGTTGAAGGTATTGAAGGGCAAATTATGCTCGACGTGGTGCAGGGCCTTACCAAAGAAAAGTCTGCTGTTCTGGCACAGGCCATTATTCAAGAACTCAAAGGCCTCGTGCCAATGGTGAATAATACGCATCGACGGGCAAATTTGAGAGTGTTACTCGATCCAGATACGCCAGCTGTCATGCTGGAAATGGGTTATATGTCCAATCCCAGAGACGAAGCTAATCTGAAATCAACCCGCTGGCGGCGCAAAACCATGTTGGCTGTGGCTGATGCGATTGATACATATTTTGAGCAAAATCCCTCTCAAACGGAATTTTCAGCCTATGGCTCCGCGGGTGGAAAATAGGCCGAAAGCCGGGCGAGGGTTTGGGTAAAAGTCTGATTTCAGGCAACACATGCCAAGAAAGAGACAAATTACCCCCGAAACGCCCGAAGCTTGCCATGTTTTTCTTTTATTCAGGCTTTGATTGTTAGGCGATTTCAGTGAAAATACGCTATAACGCCCCTAATATGACGCTGCATTTTGGCAATGAAGATTGGTTCGAAGATGGACAACGAAAACGGCAATGACAAACGTGATTTTGAGACGGCGAAACCAGATGCGGGTAAACCCGCTGCTGGGGGCGCTTCGGCTAATGTGCCGCCAAGTGCTGATCAAGCCTCTGGCTCAAAGCCTGAGCCTGTTGTAGCGGAAAAGCGCAGTGCCGCTTCCGTTCAAAAGAAAAAACGCGGCAAGCTTGGTCTGTGGTTGAAAATCTTTGGCGGGCTGAGTGTTCTGGGCGTGATCTGCGCCATTGCGGTGCTGATCTATGCCATGATCTATGTGAATAATCTAAAACCTGATCTGCCTGATGAGCAGGTGCTGGCTGAATATCAACCGGCCGTTACCACCCGGGTCCATGCGGGCGACGGATCTTTAGTGGCGGAATATGCAACAGAACGTCGTCTGTTTGTGCCGATCGAAGATATGCCAGACACGATCAAAAATGCGATTGTCGCGGCAGAAGACAAAACATTTTACGAGCATAGCGGTGTCGACTTTAAAGGGATCGTGCGGGCGAATATCAATAATCTGAAAAACCGTTTCCAAGGCTCTTTGCAAGGGGGCTCAACGATTACGCAGCAAGTTGCTAAAAACTTCCTCCTGACCTCTGATCAAAAGATCGAACGTAAGGTCAAAGAAATGCTGATCGCACGTCGCATGGAAGATTCTTTCAGTAAAGATCATATTCTTGAGCTTTATCTGAATGAAATTTACCTCGGCAATCGGTCATATGGCGTTGCGGCGGCTGCGCTGAATTACTTTGGCAAATCGTTGGATGAGTTAAGCGTTGCCGAAGCGGCATATCTTGCTGTCCTGCCAAAAGCGCCAAGTCGATATCATCCTGAATTCAATAAGGACCGCTCTATTGCGCGTCGGAATTATGTTGTCGACCGGATGTTGGAAGATGGATATATCACGCAAGAAATTGCGGACGAAGCCAAAGAAGCTGAGCTTGGCGCGACAATGTCGCCCCCGCTTGGCGCGCGTTCTGCGGATACTGAATATTTTGCCGAGGAAGTGCGAAAGCAAGTGGCTGAGCTTTATGGCTTTAGCGCCCTTTATGAAGGCGGACTTTCCATTCGCTCAACATTAGACCCGAGGCTCCAATCTGCGGCGCAACGGGCTTTTCGTAAATGGCTTGTGGAATATGATCACCGTCATGGCTGGCGCGGACCTTTAGGCACAATGCTCTTACCGGGCGACTTATCGGCTTTGGCGCCAAAATCCAGAGAGGGCGAAGCGGATAAATTTGTCTGGCAAGTGTCTTTAAAGGAAAAAGCAACGGAACTTGATGCCGCTAATCTATATGCTGAAGACCTCGCACCTTGGCGGATTGCTGTTGTGCTTGCAACTTCGCAGGAGCGCGCGCGGATCGGTTTTGAGGATGGCACCACTGGGGACATCGCGCTGAGCAATATGCTTTGGGCCAAAGACTATGTGGATGAGAACCATACGGCGCAAAAAGAAGTGACTGATGTGCGAACTGTTGTCTCGCCCGGGGATGTCATTTTAGCTGAAGCGATTATGCCAGAACAAGCTGAAACTTCAGAGGGTGCCACTGAGGATGCAGCAGAAGAAGCACCTGTCGCAATAACCGAATATGCCTTGATGCAAGTGCCGGCGGTTAATGGTGGCTTTATCGCGATTGATCCGCATACGGGCCGTGTTAAAGCCATGGTTGGAGGCTTCTCCTTTGGCCTTTCAGAATTTAATCGCGCCACGCAAGCGCGCCGCCAACCGGGCTCAACGTTCAAACCGTTTGTCTATGCCGCCGCGATTGATAATGGCTATACGCCATCTTCCATTGTGTTAGATGCGCCTTTTGTTGCGCCGAGCTTAAACGATGAATGGTGGAAGCCGGGCAACTATATTGCAGGTCGCTTTTATGGCGAGAGTACGCTTCGTCTCGGCATTGAAAAATCTCGAAACACTATGACCGCGCGCCTTGCGCAAGATATCGGGATTGGTCTGATCATTGAATATGCCGAACGCTTCGGCGTGTCAGATCGGTTGCCGCGTGAATTGGCGATTTCCCTTGGCGCGGGGGAGACAACCCTCATCGACATTACAACAGCCTATGCCATGTTCGTAAATGGGGGGCGCAATATCGAGCCAATCTTTATTGATCGGGTACAGGATCGATATGGTGAAACGGTTCTCAAACAAGATCAGCGCGAATGTTTCGAATGTAAAGTTGAGGATTGGCAAGGCCAGACAGAACCAAAATTGCGGGATGAAAGAGATGCTGTCATTGATCCGCGCACGGCCTATCAAATGGTTTCTATCCTCGAAGGCGTTATTCAGCGCGGGACCGGGGCGAAAATTAAAAACCAGGTTGATCGACCACTGGCAGGCAAAACGGGCACAACCGATGATTATCGCGATGCTTGGTTTATTGGCTTCTCACCAGATTTGGCGGCGGGCATTTATGTGGGCTTTGACCTTCCGGCTTCCATGGGCGACGGCGAAGGCGGCGGCATTGTTGCCGCGCCGATCTTCGGTGAGTTCATGGCGGAGGCATTGAAAGATGAGCCCGTTCTGCCGTTTAGAACGCCATCAGGCATTCGCCTTGTGCGGGTCAACGCCAAAACAGGCAAGCCCGCTTTGCCCGGCGACACCAATGTCATATTAGAAGCCTTTAAAGCTGAAGATGATATTTATGCAGGCACGGGCGATTCTCAAATCAATGGTCGCGCTGTGAATGAAGGCTCGACAGATGAGAATATTGCCAATGATTTGGGTGGTATTTACTAAGCCGACGTTTTAAAAAATCTTGTTCCTGGCGACGACGCTCGCTAGGAATTTCTTTCTTGTATATTTTAAAAGAAAAAGACGGATCACATGCGCGCAGAAATTACCCATGCAGCTGAGCGGACAAGGGCTTCCCTTGATTTGCTGAGGAGGCGTCTTTGACTGGGATGTCGCCAATGCACGCCTAGAAGAGTTGAACGAAAAAGCAGAAGACCCCACTTTGTGGGATGACCCGGACGAAGCGCAAAAGCTAATGCAAGAGCGCACGTCGCTGGACACCCAGATCAACGCCTTGACCGAAATTACGCAAGAGTTGGAAGACACGCTTGAGCTGGCCGAGATGTCTGAAGGAGAGGGTGACACAGCCTCGCTCGATGAAGCCCAAGGCATTATTGAAAAATTATCTGAACGCGCAGCCAAGGCCGAATTAGAGGCTTTGCTCGGCGGCGAGGCCGACGCCAATGATGCTTATCTCGAAGTGCATGCAGGCGCCGGGGGCACAGAAAGTAATGACTGGGCGAATATGTTGCTGCGGCAATATACAAGATGGGCGCAGAAGGAAGGCTATAAAGTCGAGCTGATCGAAGAACAAGCCGGCGACGAAGCGGGAATAAAATCTGCCACAATCTTAATCAAGGGGCGCAATGCATATGGCTGGCTCAAAACAGAAAGCGGCGTGCACAGATTAGTCCGAATCTCGCCATTTGATAGCAATGCCAAAAGGCACACGTCTTTTTCTTCCATTTGGGTCTATCCTGTCATCGACGATAAGATTGAAATTGAAGTGAATGAAAGCGATTGCCGGATTGATACGTTCCGGGCGTCCGGGGCCGGGGGGCAGCATGTGAACACCACAGATAGTGCTGTTCGAATCACTCATGAACCAAGCGGCATTGTGGTGCAATGTCAAAACCAACGCTCTCAACATAAGAACAGAGCGCAAGCATGGGATATGCTCCGTGCTCGTCTGTATGAAGCTGAATTGCAACGCCGGGAAGAAGAGGCCAATGCCGACGCTGCTTCAAAAACAGATATTGGGTGGGGACATCAAATCCGGTCTTATGTGTTGCAGCCTTACCAGATGGTCAAAGACTTGCGGACCAATGTTGAAAACCCATCGCCAGATCGCGTGCTTGATGGGGATTTGAACGCATTCATGGCCGCCGCCTTGGCGCAACGCGTTGCGGGCGACGACTAGGGATGAATGATTGTGCTTAACTTGGATCAGGCATGAGCTGAATGGTGATCATGCCTGACACAACTGAAGCGTTTTAGATCAAAAGATTAGCTCGTCGCGTTGCCGAAGATTCCAAGGTCTTTAGTTTGGAAATTTTGCAGGTTGGGCAACACTCTTGCCAACTCTCCTTCATCCAAACCAAACCACCTGACAAGTGTCGCGGCAAATTGTTCTACTGAAGTTGTCGGGATCAAACGCCCCCGATCCTCAGTATATATTTTGCTAGAAAGATCCGTATTGGGCATTTCACCATAGAAGTTTCTGCCATGAACAGATCCGCCCATAACCATTTGATGTCCGCCCCATCCATGGTCCGTGCCATTGCCATTATCAATGGTCGTGCGGCCAAATTCTGATGCTGTGAACAAAGCCACATCATCCCATTGGCCAAGCTCAATCATAGCCTCCCGGAAAGAAGTCACCGCATCTGCGATTTGAATATGTTTTTCTTCTAGGCGTGTGGTTTGATTTTCATGCGTATCAAAACTACCAAGATGAGCAAAGAAGATTTGCCGCGGTGCATTGACAGCGCTTTGGATGCTAATGGCATTTGAGATTACTTCTAATTGCCGCCCCAAATGTGTGTCTGGGAAAATCGTGTTTAGCTCTGGGGCTTGCGACATTTGATCGCGAAATTCACGCGCATTTCTGATGCCCATTTCTGAAGATCGAGCGAAATCGCGTTCGAAGATTGAGTCGCTTCCATTTTCTGCTCGGCTGAGATAATCGCGAATGGCGTCGCGCGTATGATTATCTGTCTGTGTCCCCCCAAGAGTCCATTTGTGATCAATAAGAGATACAGCGCCGCTGCTGCTTTTGGATATTTGCATCTGACGTACATTTTTACCAGACAGGAAAACATCGCGCGATTGAGCAGATAAAGCAGTCATTGAAGGGTTCATTGTCACATTAGACGCGAGTGCCGCATCAATAAATCGACCACCCCAGCCATATTGCGCGCCTTCAACGTCCAATGCTAACCAAGTTGAGCGTTGATCATTGTGGGAAAACAAACGAGAGGGCAGTTCAGCGCCCGCTGCAATATCATCGCGGTTTGTCGGTCGAATGATTGGGCCGATATTGCCCACAACGCCCATTTCTCCATTATTGAACATTTCCTGCAAAGGAGAGAGGGCTTGCGGCATGCCAAATTCAAGGCCGTTTAAGCTATTTGCATTATTGGCGTGAAGCGGCAAAATATTTTCACGGTCTCTACTAGATGTGCCGGAGCCGACACCATAGTTTGAAAATAATTCCGAGCGCGCTGCTTTCAGATTTTCATAATTAGCAAGATCGATTGGGATGATTGTATCTGCATGGTCTATACCCCCTTGCAGATATAAGCAGACCAATGCTTTGTACCCTGAAGTATTTGCCGCAAAAGCTTGTCTATGGGTGAGGGTGGCGAGTGCACCAGCGGTGGCAGCACTCATTGATAAAAATTGCCGTCTATTAAATCGAGTCATAAAGGGGCCCCTAAAATTGAATTGTATAATCAGGTGATAATGTCGTGAGCAAAATTGCAGTTTTGACGCGCTTCATTCGATCTTCGTCGATTTTTTCGTCGCGCAAATTCATGAAGTGAATAATTTCAGCGATTTCCCCTTTGCGTTCTTCGGACATGCGCCCAGCTGTCATCAAGTCTGACAGGTGATCCATGAGAGCAAAAGAATCATGCGCTAATAAAACTTCTCTCGCGTAAGGGGCATGGAAAGTATCATCACCTTCTATGCGTGAATATGTCCGGTCAAAGACGAAATTTGTCATAAAGTTTGCGTATGTCACCGTTGTGTTTTCATTGACGAGTTGAAACTCAGGGGACGTCATTTTTGCTTGGCCAGCTTCTGTGCCGGGGGCAATAAACCCTGGACGATAATTGTTGAATACGGACGGTGCGCGAAAAGGGTGTTGTCCTAGACTATTTGACGCATTTTCGCTGGTATCGCGCATATAGATATCATTTTTAGCTGAGACATTTTGGACCTCAAATGCTCGCGCCCAATGTGTGAAACGCAATACGGGTTCTCGAATTTTACCAGCAAATTCTGCTTGCTCTAAATTTTCTTCGAATAAAGAAGGTTCAAGCAGGATAGCGGAAATTGTCGCTTTTAAATCTCCGCGCCGTCCATCGCCAAAAATTTGACCGTCTGGAGAAACAAACCGACCAGTTTCAAAAGCAGTCGCAACACGCTCAACATATTCGGGTGAAGGGTGGCTTGCCGTAAACCGTTGGATCAATTGGCGAGAGATAAAAGGAGCAACATTTGGATGGTTGAAAATATGATCCAAAGCGCGGTCTACACTCTCTTCTCCGGGTGTATTTGCTGCAATCGTTAATCCAAGGAAAGTTTTTTCCCGTTGGGAATGATAGTCATCCCAAATCACAAGCTTGGAATATTCAGAGTCTCTATCTCTAAAAGAAGGTGTATAGCGACGGCCCTTATAAGCAAATCCTGTAAAGACTTTGGCCAATCCCATAATGTCTTCATTGGTATAGACTTCAATCGGGTTACCTTCAGCATTTAGCTTTTGGGTGCCGTCCATATTGAGTTCTGTAAGGCCGATTGTAAATAATTGCAGAATTTCCCGTGCATAGTTTTCATCTGGCATGCGCCCTGTTTCCGGATCGCCTTTAGAGTTGGCGAAATAAGTAAGGTAGTGCGCGGTTTGCGGGGAATATGTGATGTCTTCCAATAAATCACGATAATTTCCAAAAGCATTATCGGAAATCATTTGGATATAATGCGCCAACATATGAGGGCGTAATCCGTCTGATCTGTCAGATGTTGCTAAAATTTGAGACAAAGCAAAGATCATCCGCTGACGGAGTTGATCATCGGACGTGATCATATTATCCCAAACGATATGTTGGGCGGCGCCGGTCTGTACATTTTCTTCGGAGCGTAATTGTTCAACAACGGGGGCGAGATATTCAGGGGCAGGCTTTTGAAATTCAGCGGCAATCCAGTCTGCAGCATTTGTTTGGGTGAGATTTTCAATCTCTTGTGGTTTTCCGCCAAAGGTAGCGCGCATTAAAAAAGCAGCACTTTGTTCTTTTGTTTCAATAAAGGTCGACGATTTTGCCACGGGCGCTGATGGCGGCGGCGGCGTTGACGTGCCAGGCGCAGGCGGCACAACCTCTAAATCTTCCACGATCTCATCAAAACCATCATTGGTTTCAAGAGAACAGGCGCCTACAAACATAATGCAGACGAGCACAAAAATCTTTTTTATTCCACTAATAGAGAAATACACAACACACTCCATGGGATACTCAACTGAGGGCATCATGGGGGAGGGAAGTAAAATCAGGTTTTCAAAGGTTGTTAAAATTCAACACAAACCAAAAAAAACTGGCTTTCTGAGCCAGTTTTAATAAAAAATTTGTATTTAATTTGAACCAATTTTATCTCAAATCGACTTTGCCTTTATGAGCCAAAAAGGACGTATGCTGTTCTTCTTTGTCTGAGCTCTCTTCAAATTGAGAGTTATCAGATTCCGACTGGTCTTGTGCATCATCTAAAGAAGAGCGCGGCGCGACGCGCGATGATTTGGATTTATCCTCATCCATCGGCTTATCAGAATGACGGCAATTCCCATCCAGTTTTGCGCCCGCTTCAATCGACAGGGCGGTATGGTGTACATCGCCTTTAACGATGGCGGTAGTCGTCAATTCAACTTGATGCGCACGAATGGCGCCTTCAACTGTCCCGGCGACCCGCACTTTTTCGGCAATCACTTCCCCTTTAACCGTGGCACTTTCGCCAATCATAAGGGATTTTGCTCTAATATCGCCTTCAAGGCTGCCATCAAATTGGACTTCCCCTTCGGCGCTGACAGAGCCTTTGATCAGAACATCAGCACTAATAAGAGAGGGGACGGTTGGCCCTGAGCGAGCAGAAGACTTTTTGGGCGGTGCCATTTTGGCTGTTGTCTTGGCTTGAGAAGAATGAGGTGAAGGAGAATCAGGCGCATTCAAATCTTGCAATGCTGATGTATTTTTGCCCCCATGGCCCTTCTTCTTAGCTTTCGAAAACATATCGTCCTGCCTTTATAAAACGCATAGGGTCGAGACGACGACCCTTATAAATGATCTCATAGTGAAGATGAGACCCGGTACTGCGGCCAGTTGAGCCTTGTAGTCCTAGCTTCTGGTGCAACTTAACTTTCTGACCCCTCTTTACGGTAATCCTGTTAAGATGCGCATAACGGCTGACAATGCCGTTTCCATGATCAATTTCGACCATATTGCCATAGCTGCCTTTACGACCCGCAAATTTCACGCGGCCTTGGGCTGTGGCAAGAATAGGTGTTTTGTGGGGGCCTCTGAAATCGAGACCACCGTGATTGGCCAGACGACGCTTAATAGGGTCAATCCGTGGACCAAAGGGACTTGTGACGCGGTGTGCGACGCCAATAGGCTGGGAAATCGGCAATGTCTGCATGGCTTGGTTGAACACAGCTAAATCATCAATGGCGCGGTTTACGCGGTTCGCCATCACAGGATACATGCTGTTGACGTCATATATATTGTCGCTCTCGATCAGCGGGCCGCCTTGGCCTTCAAAAGCGGAGGAGCCGGCTGGCGCGGCCGCGTCAGCTGCAGCATAGATAAGTGTATCTTCAGTATTTTTGCGACGGGCGAGCATTTCTTTAGAAACGGCAGTCTGCTCAAGCACAGAGTTAACCGGCAGGCCCGTTGATTTCAGAATTTCATAAAATTCCTGCTTTTGGCGCTGAACATCTTCTTCAACTTGAGCAAGGGCAATAACTTGACTGGCTGAATGGGCGGCTGCGCGCTGGCGCATCTCCAAGACAACCTCATTATCAAAACCTTCAGAAAGGTCGCTGGATAGGATTTCGTTGAGTGTTTCTTCGCGCAGACGCGACATCCGGGATTGGCGTGGCGTTGGTTCGCGGCCAACAGCGTCTACCATGATGCGGTTGGTATTCTTTAACTTGCGACCACCAGGCGCGCCATTGGCGGCGAGGGCATCAGCATGTTCGCGGTAACTTTGGTCAACGCCGCTTTTATTTTCGTAAGTTGTCACCAACATTTGGTGACGGTTTTCAATCATGGAAACAGCGACATCAAATTCTTGGGCCAAAACCACGTTGAGCGCTTGTGTGCTGTCGTTTGATTTCTCATATGCGTCCAGACGGACCTGAAATTCAGCTTGTTTCTCGCGCTCTTCTTTTTCTTTGGCGACGATGATTTGCTCTTTAAAGACAACATTCACCGAGGAATAGGCGATCCAGAGCAGGCAAAGACTGCCAAGCGTAGCCAAGGCAATCTGCGTCTTGCTGGATAGTTTTATAAATCTGACGACGCCATTACTGCGGTGATAAATTTGTCGCTCGCGGAATATCTTATTCAGAAAACGACCGAGTTGGCCTGACTCACGGCTCATGAACTACTGCCCTTAATTATGTTTCTCACAGTGGTAAGCACTGCAAAAAATGACCCATTCCATCCCCATCTTGGTCATTGCACTATATTGGCGGGCTTTTCGCAAGTAGGTTATACGATAACATAGCGAAATTATTTTAAAGCTCTGTGAAGATCGTGGTTAAAATCCCCGTAACCCTTTTAACTGGTTAAGGTTTCGTAAAAATGCCTTTCAAGGCCTGCCGCCTGTCTCGCGTCATGGTTAAAGGGTTTTTTCAGTCCACCGGGGAACCTTTCAGACACGAAATGCGCAAAAGTGGCATCTGAGTCGCGTCCCATTGTTGCACAAATGTGTCGAAACCATGTGGCCCCAATACCCACATGTCCAATCTCTTCATCATAAATAATCTGCAAAAGTGCTGCTGATGTCTGATCCCCAACACTGGTGAGCTTCTGGATCATTTGCGGGGTAACATCCAGGCCCCGCGCCTCCAACACAAGGGGCGCAATGGCGAGGCGCGCGAGTACATGGTCCGCCGTTTTTTCCGCCGCTTCCCAAAGCCCGTCATGAGCGGGCAGGGAGCCATATGGCATGCCAAGCTCAATAAGCCGATCTGACAAGAGGGTGAAATGTTTTGCCTCTTCGCCACCAACGCGCACCCAATCCGACAAGAATTGAGGCTGGTCTTCAGCTGGAATGTCCGGCCCAAACCGACAGATCATATCGAAGGCAAGATCAATTGCATTTAGTTCAATATGGGCGATGGCGTGCAAAAGAGTTGCTCGGCCCTCGACAGACCCTAATCGACGTTTAGGCATTTGCCCCGGCGGCAACAAGACAGGTTTATCTGCCCGTGCGGGGCGCATTGGCACCGAAGGTATTATCTCTGGAAAAGACGATAATATTTTGTTTTGCCAATCAGAATACGCTTTTAAACCCAGTTGAGCTTTGTCTGTCGCTCCTGGAGTCTGCAAAATTTCCAAGGCTTGATCAAAAAGCGTCATTCGCCGCCCTGAACCGCTTTCAACACGGCTTCCACATGGCCCGGCACGCGGACTTTGCGCCAGACCTGTGCCAG
>CALLVA010000105.1 GCA_938010655.1 uncultured Parvularculaceae bacterium
TCCACAAATTATACCATGTGGAGCATCAAAGACTTAGGCGAAAAAGTCTATATCTCCGCCCGCGCCGACACCCCCTATAACTTCGCCATCCGCAACGACATGGTGATTGTGGATACGGTAGAAGTTATGATACCTACTCAGGATAAATAAAGAAATTTTGAACTTGGGATTCTGAATTAAAGACATGCGTCTACTAAAGAATTATACATTATAAAAACAATTGCGCATCAATTCCAAAAATAAATGCTATAAAATCCAGATAGCAGTTTCAATAATTTTACGACACAGTAGCATTTACATTTCAATTACTTACAATAATTCACTGCGTATCTCTTGCACTAAATAAGGTATTTCAGAACCAATATTTTATAATACAGAATTTTGATAAGTATTTTTATACTTGTTACAGCTCGATAAATTTTCTATAAAAATTGAAATTATTCGTCTCGGGGGAGATCGTTATGAGAAGACTTTTTTTACTTTGCGCTATAGCATTGGCCAGTTGCGTTCCCACAGAAAAGCTTGCTCAACGCGCATCAGAACACAATCTAGCGCTTGAAGAATCTGCAAATGTAAATGCGCTCATGAACACTATTCGAGCGTCGAAGCGCTTGCCAATGTACCATTCGCGGCTTGGCTCTATGAAACATACTTCAAACCGCGACCCAGGATTTTCTTTAACCGCACCCCTTGGGGCTCTCGTTGATAATGATGCTTCTTCTATCACAGGTAAACCTGTGTTGAATGGCTCCAGCATTGTAAATATGGATGCTTTGACAGGGGAAGAATTCTATAAGTCAATCTTATCCAGTATCACCCCTCAAATTGTCAAAAGATATCGCGATGTAGGATGGCCTGATACGGTTTTATTCTCATTATTCATTGAGCGTATCGAATTCGTAGACATTGATCGAGATGAACAGATCGAACTTTCGGACTCTTTTTGCTCGCTTAGAGGTAATAATAGTCAGCAAAAAGAGCTTGTTGAAAAACTAAACCAAAATAACAATCATATTGCTTTAGCTGTTTTGGGATGGGATGCTTATTGTGAATTCGAAACACTACATGATCGTGAGATAATTCAATTTTCACCGCATCTGAAAAAATCCGCGGATAATAATTTAAATAACGGGCCATTTAGAGATCGCGATCAAGATGTTTACATCATTGATAATGATCCTGAAGATCCTGAACGATATATGCTCTTTCGAAATGTAATAGCTCATGTGAGTCATACTTACGACATTCAACTTATGGAAAAAAAAGGTAAAAAAGTAATAGCATATAATCTAAAATATTTTAAGACAATTACCCCCAGTCAAATTCCCAAAGGGGCAAAAATAGATCCAAACGGCAATGTCTGGGTGACTCCAAAATCTCCGATTATAAATTTTACAAACAAGGTTTCAGCTCAAGACGACAATGGAAATGATAAAAAAAATGCCGAGATAAATAATCAGAGCTTGCTTCTCAATAGTTTACTTTTAAATAGCTTTCAGGGCGGTGAATCCGTATCGGGTAAAGATAATGAAGGCCCCTTTTTAACAATCGTCTTACGCTCGCCATCTGACATGTTGTACTATCTTGGCGAAATGGTTCGTGCACAGAAAAAAGCTAATGAAGATAGACTTCTGTCTAAAGAAAAACGAAAATCAAACAACTATATAGACCTTTGCGCAGAAAATTTCTTAAACCCTCAAGGAAAAATCCGCAAAGACGTAACAAGAAAGGAATGGTTTGGTGAAGGCAGCGAAGCAAAGACAGAATTTTTTATTGGTTTCAAAAATGTTTGCTCAAGCCCCTATTGGTATTCTGAGAATGCCCCCATTAAATTTGAAGATGCACCTTATTATCTTTTAGATGAATATGAATTTACGATTGGCCGGCCTTTATTTTATCCCGCAGAGAAGAACGCCTTGTTCATATTCGACCATGGCAATTCGAGATATTGGGTGCCAGCAAACGAAAAACGCCGGGGCCGAACGATGCAAAATATCACTCTGATAAACGATATTTTCTTTCAACGTCAAAAATCTACGAAGTCTCCAGATGTTGTGCTTTTGCAAAGCGGCACATTTTAAGCGCTAAAACAATATTTTTTAGTTTTACCTCCTATTTCTCGTTTTGTTGCTTTGCATTCAAAGCTGGACATTTGACGTCTCAAACGACTCAATGCTTAATAAGATATTAATCAGAAAGAACATGGTGGGAACACCGTGTGTAAGTGATTCGTGCCTGATTCGTTCGGGCTTTGATCTCTTATTGGCTGATATTCTCACCCCGCTCGAGCTCCGGCCTTTGAGTTTTCCACATTATCCAGTTTCTCGACTTTTCCCCAAATTGACCACAATCCTGTATGGAAAACTCTAAAGCGCTCATGGCTTGGTCTCCTTGACGGATAAGGCTACATTGACCTTTCAATCATAAAAGGCCGCCGGACCCCATCCGATGACTTCCAATTTTCATAATTCCCAGCCCTATATGACCCTCAAGCCGATCACCGCCGTGCTGGGGCCGACCAATACGGGCAAGACGCATTATGCGCTTGAGCGGATGGCAGCGCATGAATCGGGGATGATCGGCCTGCCGCTGCGATTACTCGCGCGCGAAGTCTATGACCGGATGGTCGCGCGCAAATCCCCGCGCGAGGTGGCGCTCGTCACTGGGGAAGAAAAGATCATCCCGCCAAATGCGAAATATTTCGTCTGCACCGTTGAAGCGATGCCGCTGGAACGGGAAGTTGCCTTTATGGCGATTGATGAAATCCAGATCGCTGCAGACAAAGAGCGCGGGCGGATTTTCACCGAGCGCTTGCTCTATGCGAGAGGCCTCTCCGAAACATTGTTCCTGGGCTCCGATACGATGGGCCCTATCCTCAAGCGTTTGATCCCGGATATTGGCTTTGTCTCGCGGGACCGATTTTCCAATCTGGAATATGCGGGACCGAAAAAGGTCACTCGCCTGCCCCGGCGCACAGCGATTGTCGCTTTCTCAGCAGATGCGGTTTATTCAATTGCGGAAGTGATCCGGCGACAGCGCGGCGGCGCGGCTGTGGTTATGGGCGCCCTTTCCCCGCGCACCAGAAACGCTCAAGCAGAGCTCTATCAATCCGGTGAAGTAGACTATCTCGTGGCCACAGATGCGATTGGCATGGGGCTCAACATGGATATTGACCATGTGGCCTTTGCAGCTCGGCATAAATTTGATGGCCGCGCGCCGCGCCGGTTGTTTCCCGCAGAAATGGCGCAGATCGCAGGGCGCGCTGGCCGCCACATCAAAGACGGGACCTTCGGCGTAACAGGAGATTGCCCGCCGCTGGAAGAAGATTTGGTGGAAGCCATTGAGAGCCATCAATTTGATCCGGTCACAGCGTTGCAATGGCGCTCGACCCAGTTGGATTTCAACTCCCTGCCCGCGCTCCTCCATTCGCTGGAACGCAAAGCACCACGCCGAGAATTACAGCGCTGTCGCCCGGCGGATGATGAAGAAGCCCTGCGCAAATTGATTACTTTCTATGATATCAAGGATATGGCCAAGGGCGGCGCCGCGCTAAAGCAGCTCTGGGAAGTGTGTCAGACGCCAGATTTTCGGAAAGTCACCCTAGATCAACACGCGAATATGCTCAGCGATATTTATCGCCAATTGATGGATCAGGGCTTCCTCGACGAAAATTGGGTCACCAGGCAAGTCGAGCGGCTGGATCGGCCTGAAGGCGATGTGGATGCCCTGTCCGCCCGAATTGCCCATGTGCGCACTTGGACATATTTATCCCACCGATCAGGCTGGTTGCGCAATGCCAGCTATTGGCAGGAGCGCGCGCGGGCGATAGAAGATAAATTATCCGATGCGCTGCATGAAAAACTCACCCAGCGTTTTATTGACCGCCGCACCTCTGTGCTGCTCAAAAAATTAAAAGATGACGAGCCGCTTTTGGCGGGCGTTACCGCAACAGGAGAAGTGATTGTGGAAGGCGAATTTGTTGGCAGGCTTTTAGGGTTTCAATTTATTCTGGACCCCAAGACACAAGGGCCGCACCAACGCGCGGTGCGCCATGCCGCCTTGAAAGCACTCACCCCGGAACTGGCGGCAAGAGCTGGCGCTTTGGCAAATGCCAAGGATGAAGAGCTTTCTTTAAAAGAAGGCTCGATCTGGTGGCGCGATGCGGCAATTGCAAAACTGAAAAAAGGGCCCCTGCCCTTGCGGCCTGATTTTACCCTCGTCGCCATGGAACATTTACCAACCCATATGTTGCCTCGGATTGAAGATCGCATTCGCGATTTTGTGGCGACAAAAATAGAAGGCGTTTTATTGCCTTTAATGTCGTTGCAAAAAGCCATTAATATTGAAAGCGGCGACGCCAATGCTTTGGAGAGTAAAACCCGAGGCGTTGCTTATCGATTGGTCGAAAGTTTCGGCGCTTGCCCGCGCCCGCCAATTGCATCGGATGTCAAAGCATTAGAGCAAGAAGAGCGCAGCAAATTGCGCAAACTTGGCGTGCGCTTTGGCGAATATTCCTTATTCATGCCGGCCCTTTTAAAACCCGCACCCTCCCAAATGCTAGCGTTGCTTTGGTCGATTTGGAACGATCAAGAGCCAGACGCTTTCACACCGCCAAATTCTGGCCTGACCTCTTTGCCTAATAATAAAGACTTTCCTGTGGGGCTTTATTATGCCTGTGGCTATCGCCCGTCTGGCCCCCGAGCTGTGCGGCTTGATATGCTAGAGCGTTTGTCAGAAATGATCCGTAAGGAACGTATGGCGGTTGATATGCGCGAAGGGTTTGCTGTCCACCCTAATATGATGTCGATTGTCGGCGCATCAGGCGAAGAATTTGAAGGCATTTTGCAATCACTAGGCTATCAAAAAAATGTTGTAAAAAAAGTGCAAGCCCTGGGGACAGACGCACCGGCCAAAGCTGAAATTATCAAAGTGGGCACAAGCAATGAGTCAGCCCCAGCTGACGCGCCAGTTGAAGCACCTGTGATTGAAATTTCGGGCGCACCAGAAGGGCCAGCCATTGGCGGCGAAGCCATGCCAGCGCCATCCAATTCTTCAGTAGAAGCAGCGCCCGCTGCTGAAATTATTCCCGTACAGACGGATGAAATTGAAGTCACTTTGTGGAAAACGGCCCCGCGCAACAATAACCGCCCCGCTTTTAAAGGGCGTGGCCCGAAAGCTGATGGAAAAACAGGCGAGAAAAAACCTTTCCGAAAGGGCAAACCACCCCACAAAGGCAAGGCACCGCAAAAGCCTCGCAACTTTACCTCTGGCAGCAAGATGAAACCAGAAGACAGCCCTTTCGCCGCATTGGCTGCACTGAAAGACAAACAGTGACCATAATGCCAAAAAGGTCTATTCAATTTATATGACGCAGCGCCTTGATCAATGGCTCTGGTTTGCCCGTTTTTACAAAACCCGCACATTGGCTGGCAAAGTTGTCAGCAACGGAGATATTCGGGTCACACGGGGCAATAATATCGTCAGAGTGAGTAAAGCAAGCTATGCCATTCAGCCAGAAGACACACTGACTTTTACTAAAGCAGACCAAATTCGCGTTATCCGCATTTTGTCTTTGGCCAAAAGACGAGGCCCGGCACCAGAAGCCCAAAGCCTCTATGAAGACCTCTCGCCCGCCCCAGAAGCGAAGCCAGAAAAGCCAATCGATCCATTTAACAGAGAAAAGGGCGCCGGCCGCCCCACCAAAAAAGATCGACGAGATTTAGACGCCATGCGCGGAGACTAAAAAACCCGACCTCAAAAGAGATCGGGTTTTC
>CALLVA010000106.1 GCA_938010655.1 uncultured Parvularculaceae bacterium
TGAAGAACAAGCCAAATTCATCGCCGCGACAGCCGCAGCAGCCAATGAAGAAGTGGTGATCGTGCCATTTTCCTCTGGCGAAGTGACGGCGTTGCGGGTGGATAATGGTCGCCAACTTTGGACAAAAACTGTGGCGCGCAACAACCAGCGGACGGCTTTGTCTAACCTCGCCGATGTCGCGGGCAGTCCTGTGATTGACCGGGGTGTGGTTTATGCCGTGAGCCATGCGGGGGAAATGTCCGCCATTGATATCCGCTCCGGCGCAACAATTTGGGAAAATGGCATAGCCTCAATCCAAATGCCGTGGGTTGCAGATGATTTCATCTTTGTGGTGACGGTTGAAAACGAACTCGTGGCGTTGTCTCGGGAAGATGGGGCTGTGGCTTGGCTTCAAAACCTGCCGAAATATCACAATGAGAAGAAAAAGAAAAAGCGGATCAGCTGGGCCGGACCAATCGCCGCCGGGGGCCGCTTATTGCTGGTCTCAACGAATGGCAACCTGCTCTTGGCGTCTCCTGCCAATGGCGAGATCGAACGCACAGTGAGTATTGGCAAAAGCTCCATGGTCGCGCCCATTGTTGCGGATGAGAAAGTCTTTATTCTGAATGATAAAGGCCAATTGGTAGCGTTTAAATAAGTCTTTCATCACAAGTCTATTGTTGGCCTTAAAAGCTTGCTAGTCGATAAAAAAGCCACAGCTCCTACGCGAAATAGGGGCTGTGGCTTTCGTGTTTTTAGAAGGGTCTTCGACCCGCTTTATTGCTTAAGGTCGAAGCGATCTAGGTTCATCACCTTTGTCCAAGCGGCAACAAAGTCTGTGACGAATTTTTCTTGTGCATCATCACACGCATAGACTTCCGCAACGGCTCTCAAGATTGAGTTTGATCCGAAGACGAGATCATTTCTCGTACCTGTCCATTTAGCTTTACCATTTTGACGGTCCACGCCCTCAAACAAAGTCTCATCTTCATCCGTAGACTGCCATTTTGTATTCATATCCAAAAGATTGACAAAATAGTCATTGGTGAGTGTCTCAGGCTTGTGGGTTAAAACCCCATGGGATGAGCCATTTGCATTTGCGCCCAAGACCCGCAAGCCGCCAACGAGCACAGTCATTTCTGGGGCTGTGAGCATCAGAAGTTGTGCCCGGTCCACAAGCGTTTCTTCCGCGCGGCGTGTCGGGGCTTTGCCGAGATAATTTCTGAAACCATCTGTCTTTGGTTCCAGAACAGCGAACGACTCGACATCTGTGTGCTCTTGGTTGGCGTCGCCGCGTCCCGGTGTGAATGGTACTTTAATAGAGTGGCCAGCTGCTTTCGCCGCTTGTTCCACACCGACATTCCCCGCAAGCACGATGACATCGGCCAAAGAAACATTGCCGAAATCTTGTTGCACTTTTTCAAGAGCGTCTAATATTTTCGACAATTTGCTTGGATCATTCACGGCCCAGTCTTTTTGAGGCGCAAGCCGAAGACGGGCACCATTCGCGCCGCCGCGCTTATCGCTTCCCCGGAAGGTGGCCGCAGAAGCCCAAGCCGTTGAAACGAGATCAGACACGGATAGACCCGTCGCCACGATTTTTTCCTTCAAGGCAGCAATGTCTTTGTCGGAAAGGTCGGCATTGCCTTTTGGCACAGGGTCTTGCCAAAGTTGTTCTTCCGCAGGCACCATATTTCCAAGATAGCAGGCGATCGGCCCCATATCTCTATGGGTCAATTTGAACCATGCTTTGGCAAAGACATCGGCAAATTCTTCCGGGTTTTCATGGAACCGCTTGGAGATTTTTGCATAAGCGGGATCAATTTTAAGAGCCATATCTGCGGTCGTCATCATCAATGGCACAGTTTGATCGTTGTCGCTGGCATCTGGTGCACGGTCTGCTTTTGAGGCTTCTGTCGGCTGCCACTGATGTGCGCCTGCCGGGCTTTTGGTGAGTTCCCAATCATATCCCAAAAGAGCATCAAAATATCCATTGTCCCATTGGACAGGATTGGCCGTCCACGGACCTTCAATGCCACTGGTGGTCATCTCGCTGGCTTTGCCTGTGCCAAAACTCTGGGCCCAACCAAGGCCTTGTTCTGCCATTGTGGCGCCTTCTGGTTCGCGGCCAACATATTTATCCGGGTCAGACGCGCCATGGGCTTTTCCGAAAGTGTGGCCGCCAGCGACAAGCGCAACAGTCTCTTCATCATTCATCGCCATACGCGCAAATGTATCGCGAATATCATAAGCCGAGGCGAGAGGATCTGGATTGCTGTTTGGACCTTCAGGGTTCACATAGATAAGGCCCATTTGCACGGCCCCAAGAGGGTCTGCCAATTCGCGCTCACCGCTATAGCGTTTGTCGCCGAGCCATTCTGTTTCTGGTCCCCAATAAATATCTTCTTCAGGTTCCCAAATGTCTTCGCGTCCGCCCGCAAAACCAAAGGTCTTGAAGCCCATAGATTCTAAAGCGCAATTGCCCGCGAAAATCATTAAATCTGCCCAGGAAATTTTATTGCCATATTTTTGTTTCAGCGGCCAAAGCAAGCGACGGGCTTTATCGAGATTGCCGTTATCGGGCCAACTATTAAGAGGGGCAAAACGCTGTGAACCAGAGGTCGCGCCGCCGCGCCCATCAAAGGTCCGATAAGTGCCCGCGCTGTGCCATGCCATACGAATAAAGAAAGGACCGTAATGGCCATAATCCGCTGGCCACCAGTCTTGAGACGTGGTCATTAGCGCATCCATGTCTTTTTTCAGTTGCTCTAAATCTACCTTGGCAAAAGCTGATGCATAATCAAACTCTGGGTCCATAGGGTTGCCCGCGGGGGAGTTTTGGTGAAGCATTTTTAAGTTAAGTTGTTGGGGCCACCAATTCAAATTGGCCGAGGCACCGCTGCCGCGCGGTCCATTCATTTCAAACATCATTGGGCATTTACGATCGCCGTCCATTTATCTCTCCTTACGTGTCATCAATTGCAGAAATTTATTCTCTCAATGATTCGATCTTACTACCTATAGGTTTATTTGGCCAATCGATAAAGTTATTACTAGTTATCGGTTCACTCGATTGTGCTTGATGTTTCGTTGAAAGCTCGTTTTGAGCGGCTAAAGTATAGCAGCGCGAGATTTCTTGACGTTTCGTGCTTTGCGGTCCAGAAGCCCCCCATGTCCTTTAAAGTTGCCATTATTGGCCGACCGAATGTCGGCAAATCTACGCTGTTTAACCGTTTGGTTGGCCAGAAGCTCGCCCTTGTGGATGATCAACCGGGGGTGACCAGAGACCGCCGGGAGCATCCGGCTAAATTGGGCGACATTAAATTCACCGTGATTGATACGGCGGGCTTGGAAGAAGCACCAATTAAAAAGTTGGAAGGCCGAATGCGTCAGCAGACGGATATTGCGATCCAAGAGGCTGATATTATTCTGTTTATGATTGATGCTCGGGCCGGGATTGTGCCCAATGATGAAAAATTCGCAGGCCTGTTGCGCGCGTCGAATAAGCCGGTGATCTTGCTCGCCAATAAATGCGAAGGCAAAGACCTTGAAGGTCTTTATGATGCATATCGGCTTGGTCTTGGGGATCCCATCGCTTTTTCAGCGGAACATGGGGAAGGGGTCGCAGAGCTATATCGTAAAGTTTTGCCTCATGCGGAGAAGTTTGAAAGCCAAGAGGATGATGAGACTTTAGAGTGGGACAATCCGCTTAAACCGTTGCGCGTCGCCATTGTGGGGCGGCCTAATGCGGGCAAATCGACCTTGATCAATTATATGATCAAAGAAGACAGATTGCTGACTGGGCCAGAAGCTGGGATTACACGAGATTCTATCGGGCTTGAATGGCAATGGTCCGGCCCAGACCGGGATTGGCCGGTCAAGCTTTATGATACGGCGGGCATGCGCAAACGCGCCAAAGTTCAAGAAAAGCTTGAACGGATGTCTGTTGGAGATGGATTGCGCGCGATCAAATTTGCCGAAGTTGTCGTCGTAATGTTTGAAGCGACGCGCGCGCTGGATAAACAGGATTTGCAAATTGCTGATTTGGCGCTGCGCGAAGGGCGCGCCGTTGTTCTCGTCGCCAATAAATGGGACGAAGTTGAAAATCGCTCCGAATTTTTCACACATTTAAAAGAGCGCGTCGCCACGCTTTTGCCGCAAGCGCCAGGTTTGCCGATTATCTGTCTCTCCGCATTGACGGGCCGGGGCGTGGACAAATTAATGCCCGCCGTTACCAGCGTATATGTGGATTGGAATGCCAAGGTTAAAACATCTGATTTGAATATCTGGTTGGAAAATGCGGTTTCAAAACATCCGCCCCCGGCTGTTTCTGGCAAGCGGATCAAAATCCGCTATATTGCCCAGATCAAAACAAGGCCGCCAACATTTGTGGCGCATTGTCAAAGGGCGGATGATTTACCGGAGAGTTATCGAAGGTATTTGGTGAATTCCATTCGCGAAGCTTTTGAAATTCCAGCGGTTCCAATTCGCCTCAATATGGCGAAACAAGACAATCCATATGCGAATCGTGTAGACAAATCTAAGCGAACTAAGCGCACATAGTATGCTTTTTAAAAGCGCTAAATGGCGCTGATTGTTTAAAAAAAGTTAAAAAAGCCTTACTTTTCTCTATGGGGAAAACTCGAATCAATTAATAACATTAACCAGTTATTCACGTTGTATTTGAGTTGTGGGGGAGAATCACCAAGTTTTTTGTGATTGTCCGTACAGCCATTGTATTAGAGGCCAGTTATGAAAAAGATTATCGCCATCGCAGCAAGCGCCATTGCGTTCTGTGCTGTTTCCGTTGCAAACGCAGCCGTTATTACCTTCACAAATGGCCAAGGTGTCATTGTGAATGAAACCACAATGGATGTCCTAAGCGAGACATCTGATGTGAACATGAATGTTCAAGGCATCGAAAATGGTGCTGATGGCTTGTTTAGTTTTACTGGCGATTTCATGAACAGCACCTCAGTTGAACAAGCAGATGGCAATATTACAGTCATTCAGTTTTTGCCAACGGCTCTTGGTCGAATTGCTGATCTGGTTCTGACTTTCTCAGGCCCTGGCGGCGCGACACAATCTTTTGCGATTACAGATTCAAATGGCGCCCCGATCGCGCCTGTTGGAAATGACGTCGCGATTACCCTGAACCTTTCCGGGTTTGGCAACATTGTATCTTACATCTTTGAAGGCCGCGCTATTCCAAGTTCTGGCAACAATATTAACCCAGGCATTCAAATGGTATTAAGTGATGCATCGGAAGTACCTCTTCCAGCTGCCTTACCATTCTTCTTAATGGGCGTTGCAGCTTATGGTGCTTCAAAGCGTCGTAACAAAACCGCTTAACGCTTAAAGCCATCTTTAATTTTGAAAGACCAGCCCTTCGGGGCTGGTCTTTTTTTATGTGTCGTTTTTAAAATTTCAGCCATGCAGAATGGCACTTGTCTTGGCTTAATCGGTTTCAAGCCAAGGTTGTTTTAATATAGCACATTGCAAGGCCCCCCTGTCTCATGCTGCGCGCCTCGCGGTTCAGAATGGGGCGACATTCCTTAATTTCCTGTTCATAGAGTTTAAATTTTCGTTAAAAAACTGGCACCCCGTTTGCAGATATAGCCCCAGAAGGCGCATTCGCTGTCTCTAGAAAAATTTAACACCTTAATGGGGATTACCATGAAAAAGATTCTATCAGCAGCGATCGTAGCTGCATCTATGTTTGCCGCGTCATCTGCAAGTGCTGCAACAGTGACTTACACTTTCCAAAACCCACAGGCGGACCTGCCCACAAACATGAACCATACAGTTGGTGGCACATGCGGTGGCATTCGGATTAGTGTAAATGACCTTTGCGCAATCGACCAAACAGCAGGCCTTGAATATACTGTGGACGGTCTAACAGTGACAGCTACATCTGGCACAAATGGAGGATTATCATCTTTCATCATGCAAGACCTTAATCCTCGTAATTCTGGTCTCGCGATTTTGACTGAAGGGGAGTCAGACGCAGACGACCAAATTCAATTCGACCGCATGGAATCCATTGTCTTCACTTTTGCTTCTGAAGTTGCTTTGACAATGATCGACTTCAATGCTGGTGGCGATGTGAATTGTGCGACACCAGGTTCTGAAGGTCCATGTGGGACATTCAGCCTTTTCGTTGACGGCATGCTCGCTATGGCTGGTAATGCTGTAGACAACCTTTCTTTCATGGTGCCATTCATCGGTGAAGAATTCGAAATCGTTGCAACTGGTCCTGCTGGATCTGGTTTCGCAATCGGCGCTTTGACGGTTGAAACACCGCTGCCAGCAGCGCTTCCATTCTTCGCAATGGGCGTCGCGGCTTATGGTGCTTCTAAGCGTCGCAAGAAAACTGCATAACTTAATTTATTGATGTTATTGCAGATGGACCGGCTCTTGGGGGAGAGCCGGTCCATTTTTTTGTGCGTTTTTTTAGACCCTGAGTGTGACGCCATCAAAGCTTGCTTATCAGGCATACGCCGCCTAAATCATGTCCTGTAACCGACACAGCTCAAACAAGCTGTTTCGGCGCATTTGTGTGTAAAATTCAGGAATTTATGATGGCGACCATTTCTCTAGTCAAAGATATTGCCGCAGACCGGGTCTGGAAAGAGGATGGCAAAGTCGTTGTCCATGGTGCGCCAGAAGGCGCCGATGCGCTGGCGATTGCGGAAGCTTTGCGCACCCGCAAAGGGTTGGTCGTTCATATTGCGCGAGATGCTAGCCGCGCCGCGGCGACGGCTGCTGCACTGAGATATTTTGCAGGGGATACGCCTGTGATGATGTTCCCAGCTTGGGATTGCCTGCCATATGATCGCGCATCGCCGTCACCAGATATTACAGCAGCTCGTATGGCGGTGCTTTCGGTTTTGGCAAAGCGCGACGAAGATATGCCATTGGTGGTGATCACCTCGATCAACGCGGCGACTCAAAGAACGGCACCAGTCGAAATTGTGCGCGGGGCGACATTTGCGGCCAAGCCGGGGAATAGTGTTGATACAGATCATCTAGTCAGTTTTCTGATTGCAAATGGATATGCCAGAGCGAGCACGGTCCGAGAACCGGGCGACTTCGCGGTTCGTGGTGGATTGATCGATCTTTTCCCCCCGGGGGCAGGGGAGCCTTTGAGGTTAGACTTCTTTGGCGATACATTGGAGACGATCCGCGCTTTTGATCCGGAAACCCAGCGCACCACGGCTCAGCGATTAAGTCTTGAATTGACGGCAGCATCAGAAGTTTTGCTCACGGCGGAAACGGTTTCTCAGTTCCGAAAAAGTTGGATTTCCAAACTTGGCCCGGCGGGGGATGATCCAATTTATGAGGCGGTGAGCGCGGAGCGCAAACAAGCGGGCATGGAGCATTATCTGCCGCTTTTTTATGAAACGACGTCAACACTGTTTGATTATATTGGCGACGCATTGGTGTTCACGGATCATCTTTTAGATGAAGCAGTTGAAGAACGCTTGTCGCAAGTGTCGGATTATTATGACGCTCGAAAAGAAGATAAATCCGGCGGACGCGGGGAGTTTGCGGCCCCGAGTTATCGCCCTTTGCCCGCAGATCAATTATATCTTACTAAAAATCAGTGGACGGAAAACCTCGACACAGTGGCCTTGCGTCCGCTTTCTCCTTTCACGCCGCCTGCAGAGAGAAGCTTCGATTTTGGCGCGCGACAGAGCCGAAGTTTTGCGGCGGAGCGCTCTGCTGGCGTTAATGTTTTTGAGGCGGTGGCGAAGCACCTACAGGAATTAACCGCAAAACAAAAACGCGTGCTGGTGGCAGGGTGGTCCGAAGGCTCCGTCTCCAGATTAAGAACCGTTTTGGAAGATCACGGCATTGAAAACTTACGCGAGGCTCAGCGTTGGGAAGATGTTGAGGCTTTAAAGCCAGGCCAAATGGCCCTTGGCGTTTTGGGATTGGAGAATGGTTTTGATCGAGGTGATCTTTCGATCATTGCTGAACAAGATATTCTTGGCGATCGATTAGTTCGAAGAGGGCGGAAAAAGCGCGCCGATAATTTCCTGACAGAGGCATCTTCTCTGGCGGTGGGGGACATGATCGTCCATGTGGATCATGGGGTTGGGCGCTATAGGGGCTTAAAAACCCTTGATGTGAACGGCGCGCCTCATGATTGTTTGCATCTTGAATATCATAATGGCGATAAATTATTTCTACCGGTGGAGAATATTGAACTTCTCTCCCGTTTTGGCTCTGATGATCCGAATGCGCAGCTGGACCGCTTAGGCGGCGCAGGCTGGCAGGCTCGTAAATCGAAGATGCGTGCCCGGATTAAAATGATGGCCGAAGCACTCATCAAAATCGCTGCCCAACGCACTATGCGAAAAACAGAAGTGCTTCATCCGCCAGAAGGCATCTATGATGAATTTTGCGCGCGCTTTCCTTATTCTGAAACAGAAGATCAAGAAAACGCGATTGACGATGTGCTTGATGATCTCGCCAAGGGTCGGCCGATGGACCGTCTCGTTTGCGGCGATGTTGGCTTTGGTAAAACAGAAGTGGCCTTGCGCGCAGCTTTCGTGGCCGCTCTTTCGGGGCGGCAAGTGGCCGTGGTGGCGCCGACAACATTGTTGGTGCGTCAGCATTACCGCAACTTTGTTGAGCGTTTTGCGGGCTTCCCGGTTAAAGTGCGACAGCTTTCGCGCATGGTTTCTGCAAAAGAAGCTAAAGAAACAAAAGAGCATCTGGCGAATGGCGATGTCGACATTGTGATCGGCACTCACGCTTTATTATCGAAAACAATCAAGTTTCGTGATTTGGCGTTGATGGTCGTCGATGAGGAACAGCATTTTGGTGTGAAGCATAAAGAGCGCTTAAAAGAATTCCGTGCAGACACACATGTTTTGACATTAACCGCGACGCCAATTCCCCGGACGTTACAGCTTTCCATGTCTGGCATTCGTGATCTCTCTTTAATCGCGACGCCGCCTGTTGATCGTTTGGCAATTCGCACCACAATTGGGCCGTTTGATGCCATCGTTGCAAGGGAAACATTGCTACGCGAACATTATCGCGGCGGCCAAAGTTTTTATGTTGCGCCCCGTGTCTCGGATTTAAATGATATAGCCACCTTTTTGGACGAGCAAGTTCCAGAAGTTAAATATAAGACAGTCCACGGACAAATGGCATCTGGCGAAATTGAAGACATTATGAACGCTTTTTATGATGGCAAGTTTGACGTGTTGGTCGCGACCACCATTATTGAGTCCGGGATCGACGTGCCGACCGCGAATACGTTGTTGGTGCACCGGGCAGATATGTTCGGACTCGCGCAGCTTTATCAGATTAGGGGCCGGGTGGGCCGGGCCAAAGCGCGGGCTTATGCTTATCTCACCACTAGCCCGAAAAAGAAAATGACGGAAGGGGCCGCGCGTCGCCTGAAAGTCCTGCAATCGCTGGATACACTGGGCGCGGGCTTCACGTTGGCATCGCACGATTTGGATATTCGCGGAGCAGGCAATCTTCTCGGTGAGGAACAATCGGGCAATGTGAAGGAAGTCGGCGTTGAGCTATATCAGCATATGCTGGAGGAAGCCGTGGCTTCGCTTCGTGAAGGCGGCGACGGCATTATGGATGAAACATGGTCGCCGACGATCAATATTGGCACGGCTGTGCTGTTGCCGGACACTTATGTCCCGGACCTTGATGTGAGAATGTCTCTTTACAGACGATTATCTGATGTCAAAACCGATGAAGAGATAGACGCCTTTGGCGCAGAATTGATTGATCGCTTCGGCCCATTGCCGGATGAGGTGGATTATCTCTTGCGGATCATCACCATCAAAGCCCTTTGTCATCGCGCTAATGTCGCGAAGATTGATGCAGGGGCCAAAGGCGCGGTGATCACTTTCCGCAAGGACACATTTGCCAACCCGGCAGGCCTTATTCAATTCGTCTCGCAGTCACCCTATGATGTGAAAGTCAGGCCCGATCAAAAGCTGGTCTTTAAACAAAGCTGGCCAACAGAACGCGCGAGGCTGAAGGGGGCGAAGAAGATTATGAGCTTGCTGGTGGATATTGCGGAGGCGGCTGTATAGGGATGGAATTCACCGACCACGCGATTATTCTCGGCACACGCCCTCATGGCGAAGGCCATGCTGTGGCGGATGTGTTTACACAGAGTGGGGGACGGCTTTCTGGCTTGGTTCATGGCGGGCAGGGCGCGAAGAAGCGACCGGTGGTGCAGCCGGGCAATGGCGTGCAAGTCACATGGAAAGGCCGTACAGAGAATAGTTTAGGTCATTTTGCCTTTGACCTGACAGAGCCTCGCGCCGCCACTTTAATGTCAGACAGTTTCGGCCTTGCGGCGTTGAATGCCATGACCAGCCTTCTGAGTGCTTGCTTGCCAGAGCGAGAGGCGATGCCTCAGCTTTTTGCGGCGACGGAGGTCTTGTTGGATGTGCTGGAAGATAAAAACACATGGCCAGTCATCCTGCCAAAATGGGAGTTGGGTCTTTTGGCGCAAACGGGCCACGCGCTGGACCTGACCAAATGCGTCGCCACGGGCATGAGCTTAGAGGATGGGGCGACGCTCACATTCGTCTCGCCAAAATCCGGCGGGGCCGTGGGCTATGAAGCTGGTATGCCTTATAAGGATAAGCTCTTGCCACTGCCGCCTTTTTTAATCGATCAAGGCGAGCCCATGAAACCTGATGTCCTCGCGGCGCTGCGGCTGACGCAATATTTTCTGGAAAATAAGCTGCTTCATCCGGGTGGCAAGGAGCTGCCCGAGCCGCGCGCGCGGTTGATGGATAAAATGACCCGCTGGGCGGGCCTTTGAGCTGCTTAAATTGGGGAAAGCAAGCTCTTGCAGGCAGCCCCCAACGCGCTCTATCACTAGGGTTATAGAGATTTTTCGAGTATTTGACCCCCGAGTAATTCATGGCCAAAAAACCAACAAGTAAAACCAAAAAACCAGCCCCGCCCCAGCCGGAAGATATTTTTCTGGAGCCATTATCGGATGCGCTATCTCGGCGCTATTTGGCTTATGCGTTATCGACGATTACAGCGCGGGCGCTGCCCGATGTGCGCGATGGGATGAAACCTGTGCATCGGCGTATTCTCTATGCGATGCGGCAAATGCGGTTGAAGCCGGAAGGGTCGTACAAGAAATCTGCTAAAGTCGTTGGCGAAGTGATGGGTAATTTTCACCCGCACGGCGACCAAGCAATTTATGACGCCATGGTGCGCCTTGTACAGGATTTTTCCGTCCGCGTGCCGCTTGTGGATGGGCAGGGGAATTTCGGTAACATTGATGGCGATAATGCTGCTGCGATGCGGTATACGGAAAGTCGTTTGACCAAAGCAGCCGAGCTTTTGTTGGATGGTATTGATGAAAATACGGTCGATTTCCGGGAAACTTATGATGGCGAAGGCAAAGAGCCAATTGTGCTGCCTGCTGCGTTTCCGCATTTATTGGCCAATGGTGCAACGGGCATTGCCGTGGGCATGGCAACGTCCATCCCGCCGCATAATGTCGCTGAATTGATTGATGCGTCTATCCACTTAATTAAATTTCCAAACGCATCTGCGAAAACTCTGGTCGAGAAATATGTTTCCGGGCCAGATTTTCCGACGGGCGGAGTTTGTGTTGAGCCTAAAGAAAATATTATTGAAGCTTATGCCACAGGGCGCGGCTCCTTCCGCTTGCGCGCGAAATGGGAACTCGAGCAGCTAGAGCGCGGCAAATATCAGATCGTCATCACAGAAATGCCGTATCAGGTTCAAAAATCAAAGCTGATTGAAAAAATCGCTGATCTGATCAACAACAAAAAACTGCCTATTCTGACTGATGTGCGCGATGAAAGCGCGGAAGATATTCGTCTTGTCTTGGAGCCAAAAAGCCAGAATGTTGAGCCAGATACTTTGATGGGGCAGGTCTTCCGCCTGACCGATTTGGAAACTCGTTTCTCGCTGAACATGAATGTGCTCGACAAGGATTTGACCCCAAGCGTCATGGGGTTGCGCGAGGTTTTACAGGCTTTTCTGGACCACCGAAAAGAAGTCTTACAACGGGGCACACAAAACCGCTTGGAACAAATTGCGAAGCGGCTTGAAATTCTCGAAGGCATGATGATCGTCTATCTCAATCTTGATGAGGTGATCCGCATCATTCGATTTGAAGATGATGTGAAAGGCGAATTGAAGAAAGCCTTTAAATTAACAGACAATCAAGTTGAAGCTGTTCTGAATACGCGCCTTCGTTCTTTGCGTAAGCTTGAAGAAATGGAACTCAAGCGCGAACTCAAAGAATTGAGAGCGGAGCAAAAAGAACTAAAAGCGCTCTTGAAATCTGATGATGGCCAGTGGAAAAAAATTGCAGAACAATTGCGCGAAACGAAGAAGGTGTTTGATCCAAAATCCGCCGATGGAAAGCGCCGCACCTTGATCACAGATGCGCCGGATGAAGACGAAATTGATCTTTCCGACTTAATAGAGAAAGAACCTGTAACTGTGGTTGTCTCTGAAAAGGGATGGGTACGGACCATGAAGGGGCATTTGGAAGATACCAAAGGCATCAAATATCGCGATGGTGACCGACAGGGCTTTATTATTCCCTGCCAGACCACAGACAAGCTAATGGTCTTCGCAACAAACGGTAAATTCTATACGCTGGATGTCAACGACCTGCCCGGCGGGCGCGGCAATGGCGAGCCTGTGCGGTTGATGATTGACCTTGGCAATGAGCATGAATTAGCGAATGTCTTCGTCTATCAAGGCGACAGAGTATTGCTCCTCGCGGGCACATCCGGCCACGGATTATATGCCAAAGAAGAAGATTGCCTCGCAACAACGCGCAAAGGCAAGCAAGTGCTCAACGTGCCAGCAGGGGCAGAAGCGCGGGTTTGTCGGTTGCTGGATGCGGAGCCGGGGAAAACGGATTATGTAGCCGTGATCGGCACGAAGAAACGCTTGCTGATTTTTGAAGCGACTGAGTTACCGCTTATGACCAGAGGCAAAGGCGTTCAGCTTCAGAAATATTCTGGAGATGAATTATTAGACGCGAAAGTCTTCTCGAAAAAAGAAGGGTTTACATGGGCTGATAGAGCTGGCCGCGTGCAATCTGAAAGCAAATGGAAACCATGGCTTGGGAAGCGGGCGCAAGTGGGCAAGTTGCCTCCAAAAGGTTTCTCAAGCTCTGGCAAATTTGGCGGTTAGTTTTCCGCCTCTGCTTTTGCCGTCTCATATGCTTCACCAGCTTCGAGCCAAGCTTCTTCTGTTTCTGCGATCTTTTTTTCAGTTTCAGACCGTTGTTTGGAAAGCTTCGTGGCTCGGTCCAAATTATTTTCAAATAAGCCAGGCTCGGCCAAGGCGGCGTCGATCTTTTCGAGGTGCTCGCTTAGTTTTTCAATTTCGGCTTCCAATTTTTCAGCCTTCTTCTTTAAAGGACTAAGCGCGGCTCTCGCTGCGGCGGCTATGCGCCGTTGTTCGGCTTGGTTGCCGCCTGCCGGGCCACTGGTCTTGTCGCCGCTTTTTTGAGTTTTTCCAGCGTCTAAAATGAGCTGGCGATATTCTGACATGTCGCCTTCCCAAGGGGTCACGGCTTTGTCTTTCACCAACCAAAAACGATCGGCGCAGGCTTCGGCCAACCAAGCATCGTGGGTGATGAGGAGGACTGCGCCAGTATAATCGCTCAAGGCATGGATCAGCGCTTCGCGGCTATCAATATCCAAATGGTTTGTTGGTTCATCAAGGATCATAATATGGGGACCATCAAAGGTGATTAGTCCAAATAGCAACCGTGCTTTTTCACCGCCAGAAAGCTTCTCAACTTTTGTGTCTGCTTTCTCTGGGCCAAACCCAATTTGAGCTGTGCGCGCCCTGATTTCGGCTTCTGTGCCTTCAGGCATTAGCTCTTTGACGTGATCATAAGGGGATTTTTTGAGTTTCAGCTCATCTACTTGATGTTGCGAGAAATAAGCAATCTGAAGTTTCTTATGTTTATAAATATTGCCAGCTTGTGCTTTGAGGCGACCAGAAATCGCTTTGACCAGCGTCGATTTTCCTTGTCCATTGGCTCCAAGAATAGCGATACGATCATCTTGATCGATCCGTAGCGTGACCTTTTTTAAGACGGGATCATTTTCGCCATATCCAAGATTGGCCTCTGCCACGCGCACTATGGGTGGGGCCATGGCTTTAGGATTTGGAAAATTAAAAGGGATCGTCCTCTCTGTGAGGGGAATGACCACATCTTTCATTTTCTCAAGCATCTTGATCCGGCTTTGCGCTTGCTTGGCCTTGCTGGCCTTGGCTTTGAACCGGGCGATAAAGCTTTCCATATGCCGTTTGGCGTCTTCTTGCTTTGACGCTTGCGAGACCAATTGGGCGCGCTGTTCTGCGCGGCGACGTTCATAAGTATCATACCCACCGGGTGAAATTGTCAGTTTGCCATTTTCTAAAGCGAGAATATGCGTGACCGCGCTGTTCAACAGACCTCGATCATGACTAACAATAAGAGCGGTATACGGATAACGCTTAATATAACTTTCTAACCAGAGCGCGCCTTCAAGGTCCAAATAGTTTGTCGGCTCGTCGAGCAACAAAAGATCTGGAGCAGAAAACAGAACCGCCGCGAGGGCGACGCGCATACGCCACCCACCGGAAAAATCAGCACAAGGCCGTGCTTGTTCTTCGTGAGAAAATCCAAGCCCTGCGAGAATTGTTGCTGCGCGCGCTTCCGCAGAATGCGCATCAATATCTGTCAGTCGCATTTGAATTTCGGCAATGCGGGTCGGGTCTGTGGCTGTTTCCGCCTCTTTAAAAAGGGCGGTGCGTTCCGTGTCTGCCGCCAGCACAGTTTCAAGTAAACTATCCTGAGACGAGGGCGCTTCTTGCGCAACAGAGCCGATGCGGCGACCTTTGCGCAAGGTGATCGAGCCATCATCAGGGGAAATTTCATCGCGGATCAAGCGGAGCATGGTTGATTTACCAGCACCATTGCGCCCCACAAAGCCGACTTTCCAACCATCAGAAATTGCGGCGGTCGCTTGCTCAAACAGCGTCCGGCCTTCAATGCGATAGGTGAGGTCGTTGAGATGCAACATGGTTTAAAAAGACGCCCCATCAATTTCGCGCAACGGAATATTACTGATATCAATATCCTCAAACATTCGTGCATTGACGCCTATTTTCGGGGCACTCGGATCAATGCGATTGCTCCAATGCGTTGTGCAACCACATGTCGGGCAATGATGTATATTGAGCATTTTATCGCCCCAGACATAAGCCTTTGAGACCTCGTTCGCTGCGGTCAGATCAATGCTGTGCGAAGGGTAATAGGCCCATAGACTGCCAAGTCTTGAACAGATCGAGCAATTACACCGTCCAAGATTTTCTGGTAGGTCAGGGACGCTCAAAGAAATCGCACCACAATGACACTTTGCATTTATCATTAGTTTTTCTCTAAAGCCAAGACGGGCCACGTCTGGTGATCAAGTCGATGGATCAATGAAAACCCAGCCTGACTATACGCTTCAAGCACACCTGTTTCTTGATCAGCTAAAAGACCCGCAAGTATCACGGTGGCGCCGGGGGCGGCATGTGCGGCCATATCCGGCGCGAGTTCTTTCAATGGACCAGCCAAAATATTGGCGAAAATAAAATCATAAGGCGCTCTGGCGCTGATATCAGCATGATCAAACCCTGCCGCGCAGAGAAAGTCGATACCCGTTACATCATTATACTGACCATTATTCGCGGCGATATGAACCGAGTCTTCATCTATATCTGTCGCGAGGACCGGACATTGCCAAAGTTTGGCTGCCGCAATCGCCAGAACGGCAGAGCCGGTGCCGACATCCAACAGGTTTTTGGGGCGCTCTGGTTGAATTTTTTTCAAAATCTCAAGGCAGCCAGCCGTGGTCGGGTGATGCCCTGTGCCAAAAGCGAGGTTTGCGTCAATTCTGATCGGGATCAACTCTTGATCTTTGGGCAATCGGTCTTGATCATGAATACCATATAAAACAAAGTCACCAGCCTCAACGATGCCAAGCCCTTCCAAAGCATGGGCAACCCAATCAATATCGGGCACTTCCTCCAACATACGTTCTTTTACATCTGCGCCATGTTCATTTAAAAACTGATCAAGCGCTTGCAAATCCGGCTTCTCCTGAAAATAAGCTTCCAGCCGCCAATCGGCGACGCTTTCTTCTTTGGCCGCATCATCTTTCATTAAGCTGGCCGCGTCCGTCGGGGGGAACCAGACTTCTGATAATAATGTCTCGGCCAAATTGAGTGCGTCGCGCTCTCCTTGCCAGACGATCTTCCAGGTTACTTTACTCATTGGGCAGCTTCCAGTTCTAGGATACGTGGCACAAATTCATCTTCCCAAATTTGTTGCGTGAGAGGGGCGGGGAGGCGATATCGGATAATACCTTTATGGTCGATTAGAAAAGTTTCAGGAGCGCCATAAACACCAAGATCAATGATCACCCTGCCATTTTCATCATGCCCAATCGCCGTATACGGATTACCAAAGCGTTTTAGCCAGGCAGCGCCTTTTTCCGATGGTTCGTTCCAATTGATCCCATAAATCGGGATGTCATTTTTTGCCGCAATTTCAATCAAGAAGGGATGTTCAATATGACATCCCTGACACCATGATCCAAAAATATTCAAAAGCGCGACATCGCCTTTGAGCATTTCGCTTGTGAGCGTCGGGATATCTTCAGAAATGGCAGGTAATTCAAAATCTGGAACTGGCTTGCCAATCAACGCTGACGGGCGCGCTGTTTCTTTGGTCATCAATGCCTGAAAAGAAAACAAGCCAAATATAGCGAGGAGCAGAACGGGTAAAAAAAGCAGGCCTTTTTTCATGATAAGCCTCCATCGCTATGAAGACTGACTTTCAAGCCAATGTTCCAACCAATGGATATTATAGTCTCCCGCTTGAAATTCTGGATCTTCAATCAAACGCTGGAAAAGCGGCACTGTTGTTTTGACGCCGGTTAAAACAGTTTCTGACAAAGCTCGACGTAAGCGAGCGATGCATGTTGGCCTGTCTTCAGCAAAAACGATCAGCTTACCAATCATTGAGTCATAATAAGGGGGAATGCGATAGCCATCATATACGGCTGAATCAAAACGCACGCCGGGGCCGCCAGGCGCATGAAAATCAGTGATGGTGCCGGGGGAAGGCGTGAAGGTCTGCCAGTCTTCGGCATTTATCCGACACTCAATGGAGTGTCCCCGAAAAGCGATGTCTTCTTGCTTGATGCTCAATTTCTCGCCAGCGGCAATACGAATTTGCTCTCGTACCAAGTCAAAATCCGTCACTTGCTCTGTAATTGGATGTTCAACCTGAAGACGCGTATTCATTTCGATGAAATAAAATTCGCCATTTTCATAGAGATATTCGATCGTACCAAGACCAAGATACCCCAGTTTTTCAATCGCGGCTCTCGTGACTTCACCAATTTTTTCGCGCTCTTTTTGGGTCAATACTGGCGACAACGCTTCTTCGAGAACCTTTTGGTTGCGGCGTTGCAAAGAACAATCGCGCTCCCCAAAATGCACAACATTACCGTGGGAGTCGGCGGCGATTTGAATTTCAATGTGTCGCGGAATTTCGAGATATTTCTCGATATAAACAGTGTCGTCTCCAAAAGCTGCTTTGGATTCGGAGCGTGCATTATTAAAGGCGTTATCTAATTCGCTGGCGTCACGCGCGAGTTTCATGCCGCGTCCGCCGCCGCCGGAAGAGGCTTTGATTAGAACGGGAAACCCAAATTCTTTCGCGACTTTATGCGCTTGTTCAGTCGTATCCACACCGCCGGGCGACCCGGGCACAAGCGGGATACCGGCTTTGCCCATTGTCTCTTTGGCGGTGATTTTATCGCCCATCACATCAATATGCGCGGCTTTTGGGCCGATAAATGTAATATCATGTGCTGCGACAATTTCAGCGAAGCGCGCATTTTCTGATAGAAAACCGTAGCCCGGATGAATGGCATCAGCGCCCGTAATTTCCGCTGCAGCGATCAGTGCGGCGACATTCAAATAGCTGTCTTTGGCTGCCGGCGGGCCGAGGCAGACACTTTCATCTGCAAGGCGCACATGCATGGCTGAGCTATCAGCCGTTGAGTGGACCGCGACGGTGGCGATGCCCATTTCCTTGCAAGCCCGGTGGATCCGCAAGGCAATTTCACCACGATTGGCGATCAGGACTTTTTCAAACATGGGGTAGGACCTGTGCCTTTAAGTGTCACTTAGCCAAGGATAACCAGCGGCTCATCAAATTCGATGGGCTGGGCATCTTCAACGAGAATTTCGAGAACTTTTCCGCTCTTGGTGGATTTGATCTCATTCATGGTTTTCATCGCTTCGATGATCATCAATGTATCACCTTCACGAATTTGGTCGCCGACTTTGACATAAGGGTCAGCGCCGGGCGCGGAGCTTAAATATGCCGTTCCAACCATAGGCGATTTCACGGCGCCGGGATGGGCCCCGACATCGCTTGGGTTGGTTGGCGCAGGGGTTTCTGGTGCTGGGGCTGATGGTGCCGCTGCAACAGGCGCAGCATATGAAACTGCGCTGCTGCCGCCTCTGGCCACGCGCAATTTGATATCGTCTTTTTCGATCTCAATTTCGCTGAGGTCCGTCTCGGTCAGCACATCTGCGAGCGCTTTGATCCAGTCAATTTCGGTGGCGATGCCTTTAGGCGGTTTACTGTCTGACATGTATTTCTGTCCCGATAATGTGGGGGTGGGCGAGAGAGTCCCTTAAAAGGATGAGTTGTTTTGAGTGAGCCGCAAGGCCGCGTCAAGAGCAAGAAGGTAGCCTTCTGCCCCTAAACCGCAAATCACGCCTGTAACAATGCCGCTCAGATAGGAATGATGGCGGAAGGCCTCTCGCGCATGGATATTGGAGAGATGCAGTTCTATCACGGGGATGTCTAAGCTGGCCACAGCATCGCGCAACGCCACGGATGTATGGGTATATCCGCCGGGGTTGATGATTAAAGCATCAGCCGTCTCGCGCGCGGCTTGAACCTGATCAATTAAAGTGCCTTCAGCATTGGTTTGATGAAAAGTCAGACGGCCTCCGGCAGCTTTCATGATGGTGCTGCATGCAGCTTCAATGTCCGCAAGACTCGTTGTGCCGTAAGTTTCAGGCTCTCTCGTGCCCAACAGATTGAGGTTTGGGCCGTTTAAAATATGTATGGACGGGGACGCCATGGCGAAAGCCCTTCTTTTCTCATTATAATGGGTTGTTCTTATCGCTCAGACTTTCTATTTATCCGGCTGATAGATCAAGGATAAACTGTCTTGGGTCTTATTGAGGTGATCTATAATGCAGCTGATTCTAAACGGCCAGCCCCGCGCTTTTGAAGGGCCTTTAAGCGTTACGGCGCTATTACAGCTTATGGATATTCCCTTATTGAAAGTAGCGGTGGAGCGGAACCGGGAAATTGTGCCGAAATCACAATTTGATACGACCACATTAGCGGATGGCGACGAGATTGAGATTGTCAATTTTGTTGGCGGCGGTTGATCCCATATTGTATTGAAAGACAATAATCATGTCAGAGACTTCAAACGACACATTCCAGATTGCGGGGCGGACTTTTTCCTCGCGCCTGATTATTGGGACGGGCAAATATAAAGACTATGCCGAGAATGCGGCTGCCGCTGAAGCGGCGGGGGCAGAAATTGTCACCGTGGCAGTGCGCCGGGTAAATTTGACTGATAAAGATCAGCCCATGCTGGTCGATTTTGTTGATCCTCAAAAATATACTTATTTGCCGAACACCGCCGGGTGTTTCACGGCGGATGATGCGATCCGCACCTTGCGTCTGGCGCGTGAAGCCGGGGGCTGGGATTTGGTTAAGTTGGAGGTTTTGGCAGATCAGAAGACGCTTTATCCTGATATGGCCGAGACGTTGAAAGCAGCGGAATTGTTGATCAAAGATGGCTTCGAGGTGATGGTCTATTGTACGGATGATCCGGTTTATGCCCGGAAGCTTGAGGACGTTGGATGTTGCGCGATTATGCCTTTGGGCGCGCCGATCGGCTCTGGTTTAGGGATCCAAAACCCGGTGAATATTCGATTGATCGTGGAGCAATCGCAAGTGCCCGTGCTTGTTGATGCAGGTGTTGGCACTGCGTCAGACGCTGCTATTGCCATGGAATTGGGTTGTGATGGTGTGTTGATGAATACAGCGATTGCTGAAGCGAAAGACCCGATCCGCATGGCCCGCGC
>CALLVA010000107.1 GCA_938010655.1 uncultured Parvularculaceae bacterium
ACGCTTCCATGGCGCGCCCGTCCGGCATACGTCCCCTAATCCTCAGCAGCTGGATCCTACAAAGCCTTCCGTTGATTAGGTCTATTTGTAGTATATGTCAGCTTTGGCAGAGGGGGATAAATCAGCAGAAGTTTTTTTGAACGTGGTTAATAATCGTAGGGCGGGTATTTATACCCGCCGAGGTAAGGTGCGTGATTGCTGGCGGGTATAAATACCCGCCCTACGTCAGGGGCATATTTTCAAGTAACCGTCTTGCCGGGCTTGACCCGGCATCCAGCTCTGAACAGCGCGGCGCGGGCGGAGGGTTGTTTTGCAGACCTATCTAGCCACATGACCGTCCGTTCCCAACCAAACAAACCAGAGATGGGCCCCGGCCTTCGCCGGGGAGACGTTGTTTGGAAGTAGGGTGGGACAACGTCCCGCCGATATTGAGCCAAAAGGCGGGTCGATGACCCGCCCTACGTCAGTTTTTTTAGACCGTCTTGCCGGGCTCGCCCCGGCACCCAGCTCTGAAAAGCGCGGAGCGTTGTTTTTCGGCAAGGCCCTATCTTTATGGGACAGAATCCAGACCAAAATCGACATCAATGGGATTAATCCCATTAAAATACAATTTTCATTGAGAATTATCCCACTAAACTCTATCTTTTGGCTTATTTTATGCTAATACGCCCCTGTAGATCCACTCCAATGAGGGAATTGTCCCACGATGACAGTCACGCAAATAAACGAATTAGTGCAGCGCGCTGAAAAATTGGCGGCGCAATCCGGCCAATCCCTTTCCACGGTTTCTCGCAAATTGCTCAATGATGGCAAAGGCCTCGCGCGCCTTCAGGCAGGCGGCCAATGCACTTTGAAAACCCTGACAGAAGCCATGGTCAAACTGGATGCGCTGGAAGCGGCAAATATTGCGTCCGCTGAAGCCATTTCCCCGGAAGCCATGACCCATTTAGACCGATTGGAAGCGGAAAGCATTCACATTATGCGGGAAGTCGCCGCCGAGGCGGAAAACCCGGTCATGCTTTATTCCGTCGGCAAAGATTCAGCCGTGATGTTGCATCTGGCGCTAAAAGCGTTTCACCCCTCTAAGCTCCCCTTCCCTTTGATGCATGTCGACACGACATGGAAGTTCAAGGAAATGATCGCCTTTCGCGACAAGATGGTCAAAGAACATGGGCTTGATCTGATCGTCCATAAAAATGAAGAAGGCATCGCGCAAGGCATTGGCCCCTTTACGCATGGTAGTGCGGTGCATACGGACATTATGAAAACGCAAGCGCTGAAACAAGCATTGGATCTGCACAAATTTGATGCGGCTTTTGGCGGCGCACGGCGCGACGAAGAAAAAGCCCGCGCCAAAGAACGTATTTTTTCCTTCCGCTCAGAACAACATCGTTGGGACCCTAAAAATCAGCGCCCGGAGCTTTGGAACATTTTCAACACACGTATTCACAAAGGGGAGTCCGTGCGCGTCTTCCCAATCTCGAATTGGACGGAACTCGATATTTGGCAATATATTTATCGCGAAAATATTCCCATTGTACCGCTCTATTTTTCAGAGAAACGTCCTGTTGTTGTGCGTGATGGTGTTAAAATTATGGTGGATGATGATCGTCTGCCCCTCCATGAAGGCGAGACGCCCACAGAAGAAATGGTTCGTTTCCGCACCCTTGGGTGTTATCCCCTGACGGGAGCTGTTGAATCAGAAGCGACAACGCTTCCCGAAATCATTCAAGAAATGCTCCTGACCAAATCTTCCGAGCGCCAAGGCCGTGTCATCGACCACGACCAATCCGCTTCTATGGAAAAGAAAAAACAAGAAGGGTATTTCTAACATGGCCCACCAATCTGACCTTATTGAACAAGACATTCTCGGCTATTTAAAACAGCATGAGAACAAATCCTTCTTGCGCTTTATCACATGCGGTTCTGTGGATGACGGTAAATCGACTTTGATTGGTCGCTTGCTATATGATTCAAAAATGATCTTTGAAGATCAATTAGACGCGCTTGAATCTGACTCCAAAAAAATGGGGACTCAAGGCGAAAAAATTGATTTTGCGTTATTGGTAGATGGCCTCGCCGCCGAGCGCGAGCAAGGCATTACGATCGATGTTGCTTATCGATTTTTCTCTACGGACAAAAGAAAATTCATTGTTGCGGACACGCCAGGCCATGAACAATATACCCGCAATATGGCCACAGGCGCATCGACGGCGGAACTTGCCATTATTCTTGTGGATGCACGCCATGGTTTGATGCAACAGACCCGCCGCCACAGTTTTATTGCGTCCCTCCTCGGCATTCGCCATGTGGTCATCGCGATTAATAAGATGGATTTGGTTGGATATTCTGAAGAAACATTCGACAAAATTGAAGAAGATTATCGTGCCTTTGCTAAAGATCTTGGTTTTGAATCAATCGTCTGTATGCCGATCTCTGCTCTTGAAGGGGATAATATTACCAGCAAAAGCCCGAACACCCCATGGTATCCGGGCGCCGCATTATTGCCGTATCTCGAAAGCGTCAATGTCGCAGCCAAACGGCAAGAACGCCCTTTCCGCTTGCCTGTGCAATGGGTGAACCGGCCCAATCTCGATTTTAGAGGCTTTTCCGGCACGATTGCTAGTGGGTCCATTAAAGTGGGTGACGAAATTGTTGTCGTGCCTTCTGCGCGCCGCTCTAAAGTGAAAGAAATTGTCACACGGGACGGGCATTTGACCGAAGCTTTTGCCGATATGGCCATTACCCTGACATTGGAAGACGAAATCGACATTTCCAGAGGGGACATTATTTGCGCAGGGCAATCCCCCGCCGAACAAACAGATCAATTCGCAGCGCATCTTCTCTGGATGCATGATGATGCCTTATTGCCCGGCAGGCAATATCTGCTCAAAACCAATAATCATATGGTTCCTGCGACAATCACTGATCTTAAACATAAGATCGATGTAAATACTTTGGACCATCATTCTGGCAAAACACTCGAATTAAACGAAGTTGGTGTTTGTAATTTCAATACAGGCCAGCCTATCGCTTTTGATCCGTATAGCGATAACCGTCGCACGGGGTCTTTTATTCTTATTGATCGGCAAACTAACAATACTGTTGGTGCGGGCATGATCGATTTTTCTTTGCGTCGCGCCAAAAATGTTCACTGGCAAGCCATGGAAGTGAATAAGCAAGAGCGAGCAAAAGCCAAATTCCAAAAACCTGCCGTCTTATGGTTCACTGGCCTTTCAGGCTCTGGAAAATCTACCATCGCGAATCTTGTGGAAGCAAAGCTTCATGATCGCGGCAGACATACTTACGCTCTGGATGGCGACAATGTTCGGCATGGGCTTAACAAAGACCTTGGCTTCACGGATGCAGACCGCGTTGAAAATATACGCCGTGTGGGGGAAACCGCGAAATTAATGGTCGATGCTGGATTACTCGTTATGGTATCCTTCATTTCGCCTTTCATCAGCGAGCGTCGTATGGCGCGTGAATTGTTGGGCGAAGGAGAATTTATCGAGGTTTATATTTCCACGCCCCTTGAGGTTTGTGAGCAACGGGATGTTAAAGGGCTTTATGCCAAAGCGCGCCGGGGAGAAATTAAGAATTTCACTGGTATCGATTCTGATTATGAAGCCCCCCAAAATGCGGAGCTCGATATTGATACGTCGAAAATTGCAGCGGAAAAAGCGGCGGACGACATCGTCCTTTGGCTGGAAGAAAAGGGCTATCTGGGATAGGGAAGACCATGACGTCGATCACCCTCCCCGCCGAATGGGAGCCACATGACGCTGTCTATATTGGCTGGCCAAGCCATGAGGAATTATGGCCGGGCATTCTTGCACAGACGCAAAAAGAAGTGGCAAATCTCGTTAACGCCATTGCCTTGCCCGATCCGCAAGATGAGGGCGTTCACGGAGAGCAGGTTCGACTTTTATATCGCGGCGAAGCCGCCCACAAAAGCGCTCAATCTCTTTTGGCAAATGCCTTTGCTGCAAATCAAGTTCGTTTCATTGAAGCGCCCATCGGCGATATTTGGCTGCGCGATACAGCCGCAATTTTTGTGCTTGAAAGCAAAATGCTTCAAGCACGAACCTTTACATTTAATGGGTGGGGCGAAAAATATATTTATGATAATGATGCGATCATAGGCGCATGGACGGCAGAACACGCTGGCCTGCCTAATCCGGCAGTGCATCATAGTCCTTTCACCCTTGAAGGCGGCGCCATTGAATGTAATGGCCAAGGCACCATCCTCACAACGCGGCAATGTTTGCTCAATAAAAATAGAAACAAATCGTGTACTGAAGAAGAGGCTGAGGATATTTTGAAAGAGAGCTTTGGGGCACAAAAAGTGATCTGGTTAGATCAAGGGCTCGCCAACGACCATACAGATGGACATATCGACAATATTGCGCGGTTTCTGGCGCCGGGGGTTGTGGCTTGCATGAAACCCTCTGGGGATGATGATCCTAATGCGACTATTTACAAAAAAATTCATGATGATTTGGCAACAGCCACAGATGCCAGCGGCCAGCGGTTTGAAATTATCGAAATCCCCTCCCCGGGCCGAATTACGGATGATACAGGCGTGCCAGTTCCGGCCAGTCATATGAATTTTTATATCGCCAATCAGTCTCTGATCATGCCAAGCTATGCCAAAACTGAACAACAAGCTGTATATGCGAATGAGGCACTGGATATTTTAGCGCAATATATTGATCGGCCTTATGCTTACGCACTGCCTGCGTCGCATATATTGACAGGTGGCGGGGCTTTTCATTGTATAACCCAACAAGTGCCCCGCGCAGCAGGGTTTTGAGGATTATAAAGCCATGAAAACGACAGTCGCTATTCTCCAAAGCGCATTTGGCAATAATATGAACGCCAATATCGCCAATATTGATAGTATGATACGCGAAGCTGCATCTCAAGGCGCACAGATTATTCTGCCCCCGGAGCTTTTTCAAGGGCCGTATTTTTGCAAAACTGAAACAGAAGACGCCTTTGCTATGGCACATCCGTGGCGCACGCATCCTGTGGTGACAGCGCTCGCGCCTCTTGCAAAAGAGTTAGGTGTTGTCTTGCCTCTATCCATTTTTGAAAAAGAGGGGCCGCATTATTATAATTCCCTTGTGATGGTGGATGCAGATGGGTCTCTTTTGGGAATCTATCGCAAAAGCCATATTCCTGATGGGCCGGGCTATGAAGAAAAATTTTACTTCCGTCCGGGCAATACAGGATTCAAAGTTTGGGAAACACGCTTCGGCAAGATTGGCGTTGGCATATGTTGGGACCAATGGTTCCCGGAGGCGGCACGCGCGATGATGTTGCAAGGCGCAGATATTTTGCTCTATCCAACGGCGATTGGTACAGAACCGGAGGAGCCTGACCTTGATACGTCGCGGCCATGGCGGCGCGCTATGATTGGGCATGCAGTTTCTAATGTTGTACCTGTATGTGCGGCGAATCGAATTGGTAATGAAGACGGCCAGATTTTTTATGGTCATAGTTTTATCGCCGACCACCGCGGCGATCTTGCAGCGGAAATGGACGATCAAGAGACCGGCATTCGATTAGCCAATTTCGATTTTGACGATATTGCCAAAGCCCGCGCTTCTTTTGGGTTTTTCCGAGATCGAAGACCAGATCTCTATGACAAAATAACTGAAAAGTGAAAGTACGGCTTATTATATTGACCGTATACAGAGATTATTTTTCGCCAGCGAGCAACACATCTCGCGCTTCATTGATCTTTGTTGCCAGATAGGTCGTCCCGCCTTTATCGGGATGAATTTGCCCCATAAGCTTGCGATAGCTTTTTTCGATCTCTTCTTTATTGGCATTTGCCTCAACACCAAGAACCTCACGAGCTTCTTTTTCCCCCATCGAAGACGACGGGGCCGCAGCCGGTTTAGCATTTGGATCAGGCTCCTCCCCCAAATTCCCCAGATCATCATTATGAAGCATCTTGTCGCGCCAGCTTGCCA
>CALLVA010000108.1 GCA_938010655.1 uncultured Parvularculaceae bacterium
AGGCATAAAGCACAGGGAAATCCAATTGGTCTTCATTGGCGCCAAGAGAAGCGAAGAGGTCAAAGGCTTCGTCGAGAACGCGATCAGGATCAGCGTGAGGTCGATCAACTTTGTTGAGGACGACAACAGGTTTCAAGCCGAGTGCCAAAGCTTTTGACAACACGAATTTGGTTTGCGGCATGGTGCCTTCTTCGGCATCGACCAAGAGCAAACAACCGTCCACCATGGAAAGGATGCGCTCAACTTCGCCGCCAAAATCAGCGTGGCCCGGCGTGTCGATAATATTGATGCGTTTGTCTTCCCATTCGACAGACGTACATTTGGCCAGAATGGTAATGCCGCGTTCGCGCTCAATATCGTTAGAGTCCATGGCGCGCTCGTCCATTTCAGTATTGGCCCGAACGGCCCCAGACTGGCGCAGCAATTCGTCCACCATGGTGGTTTTGCCATGGTCAACATGGGCGATGATGGCGATGTTGCGAAGGTTAGACATTGATCGAGTTCCTATGTGGGGCGCTATGGTGCGCTGCAATATTGTGAGCGGGTCTTAGGGGAAAAACCCGCTCCCGTCGAGACTTTTAAGTTTGCGAGGGCTGGCGAAAGAGATTAGGCTTTTTGGGATTAAATCAAACGGGGTTGGGGTAAAATAATGCTTAGAAAACTGTTACTTAGTGGTGTTGTGGCGCTGATGCTTGGGGCTGGTTGTTCGGATGCGCCAGCCAGTTCCGATAGCACAACGGCTATGGCCGCGGTGGCCCCCAATGCAAAATCAGCTTCCCTCACGGCGATAAGCACAAAGACCGGCACGTTTCAGGAAGGGCCAAGCAGCCGAGGAGGGCCTGATTTGGTTCTGCGCGGGAAGATTTATACCGGGCTGGTGGAAATGCCCATTGCTGAGGAAGTGGCCATTGATAAAGGTAAAATTATCGGCCTGAAATCTTTTGGCGGGAATGCCAAAAAAGGCGAAACAGGCAAGAATGGCAAGCAAACCATTTTACTTGAAGGCGCTGTGGCCTATCCCGGTTTTACAGATGGCCATGCGCATTTGATTGGCATTGGCATGCGTGAATTGATGCTGAATCTTGAGGGCAGTGTTTCTCTCGCAGATATGATTGAGCGGACGAAAAAAGAGGCCGCAAAACTCTCGCCTGGTGATGTGCTTTATGGGCGCGGGTGGATTGAAACGGGATGGCCAGAAGGACGTTTTCCCACACGGACAGACCTCGATGCAATTTCCACTGATATTGCGATTTTACTAGAGCGCGCAGATGGCCACGCCATGGTTGTGAACAGCAAAGCGCTCGAATTAGGGGGCATTACGGATCAAACCCTCAATCCATCAGGCGGCAAGATTGAACGTGATGCGAATGGCACGGCAACCGGCATGTTGATCGATAATGCCATGGCATCAGTGATGACGTTGGTGCAGGCCCCAAGCACGACGCAACGACTTGATGCATTACAAAAAGGAGCGGATGTATATGCAGCTTATGGTTGGACCGGGCTACATAATATGTCCGTCGAACCAGAAGATGCCGATTTGATCGCGCGGCTTGAGCAACAGGGAAATTTGCCTATCCGTGTGTATAATGCGCTGACGCCAGAAGGCCTTGATGGGCTGATCGCGCGTAAGCCATGGTCCGTGAATGATGGTAAAGTTGAGACCCGCGCTGTGAAATTTTACATTGATGGAGCGCTGGGATCTCGCGGGGCTTTGTTGAAGCAGCCTTATTCGGATCAACCAGATACGGATGGGTTATTATTGATTGAAGAACGAGACGCAAAAGCAGCGTGGGAAAAAGCGCTGATCAATAATATTCAAGTCACGACCCATGCCATTGGCGACGAAGGCAATGAGTTTGTGCTTGATTGGTACTCGGAGGTTTTGCGGTTTCACCGAAAACATAAAGTGGATTTCCCTCGATGGCGCATTGAACACGCACAGATTATTGACCCTGAAGATATGGTGCGGTTCGATGATTTAGGGATTATTGCTTCGATGCAACCCTCTCATGCTATTGGAGATTTGCATTTTGCGCCGTCGCGTTTAGGGCAAGAGCGATTAGATGGTGCTTATGCGTGGCGCAGTTTGACAGATCTGGATGTTGTTATTCTGGGGGGCTCCGATGCGCCGGTTGAGCGGGGCGACCCGATGATTGAATTTTATGCTGCGGTGGCGCGAAAAGATTTGACCGGATTTTCAGGTGAAGGTTGGCACCCGGAACAAGCTTTGAGCCGCGCAGAGGCTTTGAAGATTTTCACGATGAATGCTGCGCTCGCTTCTTACAATGAAGATAAATTAGGGTCGCTGAAAATTGGCAAAAAAGCAGATATTTCTGTTTTCAGCGCTGATATAATGGTGATCCCGGAAGATCAAATTCCTGCAACAAAGGCAGTCATGACCATTGTTGATGGCGAAGTGGTATATCAAGCAAAATGAGTTTAGTAGACTTAAATGCCCATGGCTGGGACATTGTTATTGATCCCGAAAACGGGGCTGGCTTTCGGAAATGTCAATTTCAAGGCCATGATATTTTTCGCCCCTTTGCGGCGGGCGAAGCGCCTTTTAATCATGGCAATTTTGCTCTCGTGCCTTACTCCAATCGCATTGCGCATGGCAAATTTTCCTATGAAGGAAAAAAAATTCAATTGCCTTTAAATATTGAAGGTCATGCCCATCAACTTCATGGGTTTGGATGGCAGGCAAAATGGGACGTGACGGCACGACAAGAAGATGCGGTTTTTCTGAAATATCTGCATGAAAAAGACGCATGGCCATGGCGGTTTGAGGCAACACAGCATTGGAAAATTTCTGGTGATACCTTGTCCTGTACACTGAGTATCAAAAATTTAAGTGATGAGATGATGCCCGCTGGCTTAGGGCTTCATCCCTATTTCCCGAGGGTGCACGATGCGATTCTTTCATTTATGAGTGATCAACATTTTGTCGCTGATGAAGATTGCATTCCATACGCTATTCAACCCATTTCTCAATCGGTCGACTTTTCAAATGGGAAAGCCGTTTTGGGAACTAAATTAGATGATTGTTTTTCGTGCCCAACGGGCAAAGGGCGCATTTCTTGGCCCTCTCTCAATTTACAATTAGATATTACCTCAGGGCCACATGCTGTTCACGCGATTGTCTTTTCGCCAGAGGGGGAAGATTATTTTTGCTATGAACCCGTTAGTAATATTAATAATGGGATTAATTGGCGGGAACGGGCAGATTGCCCACCGGGAATAGTTGATCTCGCGCCAGGGGCTGTGATGCAAGAAACAACAGATTTCACCGTTTCTTCAATTAAAGCCTAACATTCAATAACATTCACGGCGAGGCCCCCTTCGCTTGTTTCTTTATATTTGCGGGACATGTCCAACCCTGTCTGACGCATTGTTTCAATGACTTGGTCAAGAGAAACTTTATGGGACTCTGAAGCGTGCAACGCCAACCTTGCTGCGTTGACTGCTTTCACGGCGCCAATGGCATTTCGTTCAATACACGGAATTTGTACCAGCCCCCCGACAGGATCACAGGTAAGGCCAAGATTATGTTCCATGCCGATTTCAGCCGCATGTTCAACTTGCTCTGGCGTTCCGCCCCATACCGCCGCCAACCCACCAGCAGCCATGGAGCAAGCGACGCCAACTTCCCCTTGGCACCCCATTTCTGCGCCGGAAATGGAGGCACGTTGTTTATATAACATGCCAATGCCAGCAGCGACCGTCAGGAAGCGCCGAATTTTGATTTTTGAGTCAGATTCATCCGTATCGCAATAATGTTTTATCACAGCCGGGATAATACCCGCAGCACCATTTGTTGGGGCTGTTACAACACGGCCTCCGGCAGCATTTTCTTCATTAACAGCCATGGCATAAACATTCAGCCAATCAAAAAGCTGTTCTCTTTCATTCGACATGGGATCGTTCTGTAATTTATGGAAAAGATTTGGCGCGCGGCGGGATACGTTTAACCCACCAGGCAGGACACCTTCAGTGTTCAAGCCCCGCTCGATACAGCCATTCATGACAGACCAAATATGATCAAGCCCATCATATGTTTTTTGACGTGGCCTCGTCATATCTTCATTGCGCAAAATAATTTCTTCAATTGAGGCATTTTTCTGGTCACAAAATCCAAGTAAATCTTGAGCCGACGTAAAATCAAAAGGTACGTCTTTTGAGCGTTGGATTTGATCGTTGATCGCGGGTGTAATCAGTTGTTTTTGGGTAGCAATAAACCCACCCCCAACAGAATAATATGTTTCTTTATAAAGACTCTTCGCTTTATGATCTAACATCTCAAGGCTCATTTCGTTCGGGTGTATTTTAGGAATAATGTCACCGCGCAACTGAATATCTTGAGCATAGTCAAAAGCAATTGTCGGACCATGATGCAAATTGAGTTTATGGTTATCTTTGACCCTCAAAAATGCAGCCTCTGCTTCATCGGGATTTGTTTGATCCGGCACAAAGCCTAATAATCCTAAAATAATGGCCTTGTCAGTGCTATGACCAATGCCAGTCAGGGCTAATGATCCGTGTAGGGTAATGATAATCCTAGCGGCATTTTGTAGAACATTTATTGCCACGGCCTCTTTCAAAAAGCGATTACCAATACGCATTGGTCCCACTGTATGAGAACTGGACGGGCCAAGACCGATTTTAAATATATCAAGAACACTAAGCATTTAAGAAGTGTGCTGTGTTTTCAGGATTGTGCAAGCCTCAAAGGCTTGTTTTAAAAGCGTCGGTTCAATCATGAAGGATTGTTACGTTATGCTGTCCATTTTGAGCATGAATTTGCGCGTTCACTTTAAAAACAGAACGGATTTGCTCAATAGTCATTGTCTCCGCCACGCTTCCATCAGCCACAATTTCCCCTGCTTGCAGCCAAATAAGACGATCCGCAAATTGCGCCGCGAGGGAGAGGTCGTGCAGAACCATGACAACGCCCTGCTGGGGGGAAACATGCGATCGAAAAAGTTTCATAATGCTTGCTTGATGAGCAGGGTCCAGCGCGGTGATGGGTTCATCTGCAAGTATGAGCGGAGCTTTCGTGACAAAAGTTCGAGCGCAATGGAGGCGTGCCAATTCTCCGCCGGACAAATGATCGCAAGCTCGATCTTGCAAGCCTGTCAGGTGACACTTCGCTATAATATCATCAATGATTTTAGCATCAGCAGGGGCTGGTTTTGATAGAGAGCCCCCATAGGCAAAACGACCAAGCGCGACCACATCTCGAACTTTGAGAGGCCACGCCAAATCTCGTTGCTGCGGCAGCCAAGCCAGTTTTTGGGCCTTAGCCAGCGGAGGAAGTTGCGCAATGTCAGCGCCGTCTAAC
>CALLVA010000109.1 GCA_938010655.1 uncultured Parvularculaceae bacterium
AAACAGGGCAAATACTCGTATCGCTTTCTGCCACGCTAGATCGCTTACGCGCCTTAAACCAAAATGCGACAGAACTTAGCTTCACGGATGTGCAAAAATATAATGCGACAGATGATGTTATAAAAGAAGCTCAATCCCAAGCAACAGCATTGTTCTTCCAACAGCGCGAAAGCAACCGCACGGAAATTTCGGTTTTGGAAGCACGGCGCAAAGCGTTGCGCGCCCGGTCTGTGGCGCAAAGCAAACAAATGATATCCATCAAAAAATCAACACAATTTTTGCAAGCCGAAATTGACAATAAACGCCCCATGCTGGCGGATAATGACATTACGATCGATGAAATTCAGCGTCTGGAAAGAGAACTTGCGGCGCTTGAAGGGGATTTATCCCGCGCAGAGGCAGACCGACAGCAAGCATTAGCGGAAGCAGCAGAAGTGGGTGAGCGCATTGCCCAAGTGACAGCAAATTTTCGTGAGAAAATCTCCAACGAACTTTTAGAAGCTCAAACAGAATTTCTGGCAAGAGAAGAAGAGTTTGCAGCCGCGCAAAATGTTCTTGAACGGACGATCATAACGGCGCCCCAATCTGGCCGCGTAATGAATATGAATTTCACGACCATTGGCGGTGTTGTTGGCGCGGGTGAAGCCATTTTGGAAATAGTCCCAGACACAGGCTCCCTTGTAGCACAAGTCCAAGTGAGCCCAACAGATCGCGATTCTGTTTATGAGGGGTTGACCGTAAAAGCGCAACTATCTGCATATAAAAATTATCGCTCTCCGACGGTGGATGGCAAAGTATTGTCGGTAAGTGCTGATTTAAAAACCAGTCCTGACCAATCTGTTTCTTATTATGAAGCCTTGATAGAATTGGACGCTTCACAAATTGCTGCAGCAGATCGAATTGAAATTATCCCTGGCATGCCAGTTGAGGCCTTCGTGGATTCAGGCACAAAGCGAACATTTATGACTTATCTCTTGGAGCCAATTATTGGCGTTATTGATAAAGGGGTTGGGCGCGGATGAGTAGCTTGAGCATTACCAGCATCAGTCTTCTCGCCCTTCTCATCGCTGGCGGCGGAGGCGATGACGAAGAGGCAACACCGAAACAAAAAGTCCCGGTACCAATCATAAAAACTCCTCAAGCACCTGTGGTTGAGGCGACAAAAATTTTTGACGAAGAAGCACCTGTGGTGGATGAAATTATTGCTTTATCTCCTATGCCTGAGGATCGCGAGACAATTTCAGAAGAAATTGCTGACGAGCAGATTGCGATAATTGCGTCACCACAATCAACTGCTCCAACGCTGCAAGCGACGACGCAAAGCAACGCGCCGACGTGTCATATCTTTTCCGCGACTGTGAACAAAGCAATTGAGCGCGCGCCCATGATTCAAGCCGCGCAAGCGACAGTTGAACAACGTTTGGCAGAGCGGGACGCCAGTACGTCACGGCGTTTACCACAACTCAGCTTTCAAAGCCGGGCGGGTGTCGGCGATGGTGTGCAGGCAGATAATCAATTCGATAATCGTGCAGGCCTCAATCTTTCACAGCTTATTTTTGATTTTGGCGTCACACGGCTCCAATCTCAAGCCGCTGGCTTTCGGGCAGAAGCCGCAGAATTTAATGTGTTAGAAAGCCAAACAGAAGTTGGGGTTCAAACAGCTCAAATTTATTTAGCTTTATTGCGGGCGCGCGAGCGGCTTGAAGCGATTATTGAGATCGAAGACTATTATCGACAAGATTCCGAAGCCGTTGAGCGACGCTTAAAACGTCAATTGATTAAACAATCTGAAGCCAGCGGTATTCTCGCTGAATATGCCCTGGCTAAAGCGCGGCGCGCACGAGAAGAATTAAATATTGCTCAAGCTGAAGCTCAACTTTCATCCTTGCTGCAAGAAGATTTTACCTGCGCTGTCCCAACGTCCCTTACGCCCTTTATTGAAGCAAACCTTCCGACAGACATTGCCAGCGCCGAACGACTGGCATTCGATCAATCAGGCCGGATCAAAGCCGCCAAAGCGGAAATTCTGGCGGCGGAGGCAGAGACCAAGCAAGCAGCCAGAGGCATCTTGCCGAGTGTCTCGCTAAGTGGGTCCTATACTTACGATTATCGCGAAGAGACAGACACTTTAGGGCGCCCGACTGGCGAAAATGATTGGCAACAATTTGATCGTATTGGTATTGATGTCTCCTCCCCCCTCTATCAAGGGGGACGTGGCAAAGCTGTGAAACGCAATGCCGCCGCAAGTTTGCGCGGCGCACAAGCAAGACTGGCCGAGCAACGGCGTCAATTATCTGAGCATATTGTCACTTCATGGACACAAGCGCAGTTTTTAAATACCGTCAGCCTACGGCAGAGTGAGGCACGTACGAGTTTTAAAAATCTCGCAGATGCCGTGCAGCGAGAATATGATCGCGGGATCGCAACAGTGCCTGAATTGATCGACGCCAAGCGGGATTATTTTTCTGCGGCCTTGACCGAAATTGATACGCGCTATGAGCTTTATCTCCAACAAATGGCGCTAATTGCAGATACAGGAAAGCTCCAAAGACCAGAACTTCTTATCAAGAATTAACCCGGCAAGCGCAATGTTGCTCGCAAGCCGCCAAGAGGCGATACACCTAACCTGATCTCGCCGCCATGGGCCCGTGCAATATCTCGCACGACAGCAAGCCCAAGTCCCGTTCCTGTAATATTTTGGTTACGCGCATCATCTAAGCGCGAAAAAGGTTTAAACGCTTCATCATACATTTCTTCAGGAATACCGGGGCCATTATCGTCCACATGGATAATGATCAACCCATTGTCCCCTTCTTTCTCGGCCAAGACTTGAACATCAGAAGCATGTTTAAAGCCATTGCCCACCAGATTAGTAATCGCTCTTTTTAGTCCTTTGCGCCGCGCGTTTAAAATAATGGCTTCTGGCACGTCATAAAAAAATGTATGCCCAGAACGCTTAGAGTCTCCGGCAATCTCTCGCACGAGATCATGCAAATCGACAGGTTCCGTATCATCCGTGGTTTGGTTTCTGGCAAAGCTTAGATAATCATCCAGCATACCTTCCATCTCATCCACATCATTGCGCAAATCTTTTGCATCTCCCCCGTCCATCATTGCCAAGGCAAGCTTCATCCGCGTAAGCGGCGTGCGTAAATCATGACTAACCCCTGCGAGCATATCGGTCCGTTGGGTCATATAGCGCTTGATACGTTGGCGCATGGCGATAAACGCCCGGCCGGCTTGACGAACCTCCGTGGCCCCTGAAGGTTTATAATCTGGTCTGTCGCGCCCTCGACCAAAATCTTCCGCCGCTTCGGCTAATCGCAAAATAGATCGGACTTGGTTCCGCAAAAAAGTAAGCGCAACATAGCCAAGCAATAAAGTCGCGCCCACGAGCCAAAGAATAAAAATATGTCCATTTGTTGCAAAAACCCTGTCACGGCGCGGCAGAAAGACCATATAGCCGCCATCCATTTGAACACGAATTTCAACATATCCTCGCCAAGCGGTCGTTGAATACCAATAAGGTTGCTCCAGTCTTTCGCTCAGCTTTGCTTCTAACGTTCGATTGAGGGGTTCGAAAATTGAGCCATCATCTTGCACTGGAATGGCCCAATCTGGCTGGAACCGAATGGTGATATCAAGCTGTTCTCTTGCTCTATCCGCCACTTTAGACCGCTCTTCATCAGTTTCACTTTCCATCCAAAGATCAAGAATAAGATCAATGTCTCCGGCGACGCTTTCAGAAAGACTGCCCGTCACTTCTTCCCAATGCCGATTGAAAAACACATAAGTAATGACCGTTTGCATCAAAAAAATCGGCAGGACGACGATCAGGAGCGTTCGCCCATAGAGACTTTTTGGTGCAATCTTACGGAGCATCTAATCCACCATCAAAGCATAGCCAATGCCACGCACAGTTTGGAGAAGAAGCGGGGTGCGCGGATCATCTTCAATTTTTTTGCGCAATCTCGTAACTTGCACATCGACAGACCGCTCAAGCGCCGCAGATGTTTGTTGCGCCAAAGCTTCACGGGAAATAGGCGCGCCCGGTTTTTGCACAAGCGCTTTCAACAAAGAAAGCTCTGACGAGGTAAGTTTGACCAAGTCTCCATCCCGGCGGAGCTCGCCTTTTTCCGGGTTGAAAGTACACTGACCAAAAGAAAAATCTGCGCGGCGGGTTTCTTCTCTTGTGCGCCGGATGAGATTTTGCACCCTTAGTAAGAGCTCTCTTGGCTCAAAAGGTTTCGCGAGATAATCATCCGCCCCCTGCTCTAACCCTGCGATACGATCATCTGACTCGCCCCGCGCGGTCAGCAACAAAACGGGCAAATCTGATCTATCTCGCACTGAACGCGTCAACGACAATCCATCTTCGCCAGGCATCATCACATCCAGCACCAGCAAATCAAATGCGAGCGTTTCCATCAAGCGCCTTGCTTGTGCGGCATCTGCCGCAATTGAGGTATGATATCCATTTTCCGTGAGAT
>CALLVA010000110.1 GCA_938010655.1 uncultured Parvularculaceae bacterium
CACGGAAATAGTCGACATTATTATTCGCCATTTGTGGTGGTAAATCTGAACGAGCGAGGCGTTCTGCTTCACGTGTATTGCCTTTGAGGCCAAGCACTAGAGCAAGGTTTTGACGCATTTGCGCTGTAGATGAATTCGCAGAAGAAGCAGAGCGAAGACTGCGTTCTGCTTTTGAAAGCTTTCCGTCCAACGCGTAAGACAAGCCAATATTATTATAAATCGCAGGCTCGTCTGGGCTCAGGGCCAAAGCGCGATCATATTGAATGCGTGCTTCTTTATGTTCGCCAATTTTGTCCAATGAGACGCCATAAGCTGAATAAGCCCGCCAGTCGCCCGATTTGCCATTTGCAATGGCGCGCTCAATAGGACGAACGGCTTCAAATGCACGATCATTCGCAATCAGCACTTTGCCATATTCGAGCATAAGCTCAGCATCATTTTTATCAGACCGATGAACGCTTTGTTCCATAACGCGCAGAGCTTGTTCATTTGAACCAATTTTCCGCAACGACTTTGAATAGGAAACAACAACTTCGTTGTTTTCGGGTTCCCGATCATATCGAGTGCCCCAAAAAGCGGCTCTTGCGATAGGGTCGCGGCTATCTGTTGTATTGCCATTCGTAAAAGCGCCTACAGAACGAGCAAATTCGCTTTTGCGCTTGCCGCCCCCTAGATCACTTACTGTCGAACAACCCGTTAGGACAAATGCCCCAAGAGCTGGTACGGCGATATTACGTAATAAAGTCTTTTTAAACATGGTATCCCTCAATGATGGTTGTCCATTTAGGGTGAGTATCGCTAAATCATTTCAATAAAGACTTAACCGTAGAAGCTTTTTTGCAAAATTCTTGTTAAAAAATAAGGTGTTAACAGATGGTTACTGAGATTTCCGCATTTTTAGATAGTTCAAACCACGCTGCCAAAACGGCAATGCCCGTCTGGTTGGTGCCAAATAAGGGCGTGGATGGTTTTCTCAAAAACGCAGCGCCTGAGCTGGTTCCTGCCGCCAAAGCCAATGGCTTTAAAGGGGAGAAAGGCCGCGTGGTCGTTGCGCCTGAGGGTGTTTTGGTCGGTTTGGGCGATGGGCGCGATGCTTTAGTGTTGGGGGCGGCCTCAGCGCAATTGCCTGAAGGGGTCTATCGTTTGGAAAATTCAATGACAGGCGAAGCGTTGGATTTGGCTTGTGTTGGCTGGGCTTTGGGGGCGTATCGGTTTGATCGATATAAAAAGCAGCGCCCCGTGCCGCAATTGGTCCTGCCGGAAAACGCAGAAACAGAGGATGTGACCCGCCAGGCAAGAGCCCATTATCTTGCGCGAAATTTGGTGAACACCCCTGCAGAAGATATGGGGCCAGATGCGCTTGAGGCGGCTATTCGTGAAATTGCAACAGAGTTTAAGGCGGAAGTTTCCACTGTTGAGGGGGAGGATTTGCTGCGTCATAATTTCCCCATGATCCACGCGGTGGGCCGCGCCGCAGCAATTGCGCCACGATTGATAGATGTGACCTGGGGGGATCCAAGCCACCCAAAAGTCACTCTTGTGGGGAAGGGCGTCTGTTTTGATACGGGCGGTCTTAATATGAAGGGCGGCGCAAGCATGTCCCTCATGAAAAAAGATATGGGCGGCGCGGCCAACGCATTGGCTTTGGCGCTGATGATCATGTCCGCAAAGTTACCTGTTCGGTTGCGTCTTTTAGTGTCGGCGGTTGAAAATGCCGTGGGGCGTGATGCTTATAGGCCCAGCGATATATTGGCATCGCGCAAAGGTTTAAGCGTTGAAATTGGCAATACGGATGCTGAAGGCAGGCTTGTTCTGGCGGATGCTTTAACATTAGCGGGGGAAGAAAACCCCGAAATGATCATTTCTCTGGCCACGTTAACAGGCGCGGCGCGCGTGGCGCTTGGGCCAGAATTGCCGCCGCTTTATGCAACAGATGATGATTTCGCCGAGGACGTGCAGGCCGCTGGATTGCTGCTGGATGACCCCGTGTGGCGCATGCCCTTTTGGGAGAACTATATTGATAATATGTCCTCCCCAATTGCCGATATGAACCATATTGCAGGCGACAGTTTTGCTGGTTCGATTATCGCTGCTTTGTTCTTGCAGAAATTTGTGCCCGACGGCGCAAATTATACCCATCTTGATATTTATGCTTGGAACCCCAAAAACCGTCCGGCGCGTCCACAAGGCGGCGAGGCGCAATCTGTCCGCGCGCTGTTTTCCGCTTTGCAGAAAAAATATGGGTGAAGCAGAGTTCAGGGTCTGTGGGCCTCGCCAGTGACAAAACCGGGAAAGCGTTAAAATTCTTGATCTGAGGTCAATGGGAGGCTTGCGTAGGGTGATCGAAACGCGCCATATTGATGTTTCGATCCCGAAAACGGGCTTATTACTGATATGATCAGGGCTTAAATTATGCAGTCGACCGATATTTTATTCCCATGGCGGGACGTGATGGTAGATACCGTGCGACAGGATGGTCCTGACCTTTCCATGCGTCAATGGGCCATATTACTGACGGTCTATCTCACCCCTGGTCCGCATACAGTGCGGCGTCTCTCTGCTGATCTGAATGTACCGAAGCCAGCGATTTCCCGGGCGCTTGATGCTTTGTCGATTCAAGGCCTGATCCGACGCGTGCGAGACCCGGAAGATCGGCGCATTGTGATCGTCCAAAAAACCGCTGATGGCGCTATTTTTGTAGATGATTTTGCTCGTATCGTTGAAGAGCGTGGCCGCGTCGCAGATCTTGGTGGGGGCCTATATGGCTGATCCAGTCAGGGCTGAAGCAACATTTGATCGGCGGATCACCCCTATTCGGGACGACCTTGCCGCAGATACCCTGAAAGGCCGGATTGATGCGCCGCATTATGCATCTGGCACTCAATACCAAGTCACCAGTTCTGTCGCGCCATTGCGGCGGACCCCTGATGAAGATGGGGCGCAAGAAACACAATTATTATTCGGCGAAAGCATCACACTATATGATGAGGCCAATGGCTGGGGATGGGGGCAGGCGGCGTTTGATGGCTATGTTGGCTATATTGCCATGGAAGCTGTAGCCAACCCTGTGGACCCGCCATCCCACCGGGTGAAAGTGCTTCGAACATATCGATATAGTGAGCCAGATTTGAAATCTGCCCCCCTTGGCTTAATTAGTTTAAATGCGCAATTAAGTTTGTCTGGTGATATGGAAAAACGTTTCGTTAAAGAAACGAGAGGAGGCTGGGTCATCTCTGACCATATTGCCCCTTTTGCCGAATTTGAGGCTGATCCTGTGGCAGTCGCAGAGCGCTTTTTGAGTACGCCCTATTTTTGGGGCGGACGGGAAAGTCTGGGGCTTGATTGTTCGGCATTGGTCCAAAATGCATATGAAGCTTGCGGTGTTCAAATGCCGAGAGATACGGACCATCAAAAAGCATGGTGCGAGACAGAAGAAGCGCCCATGTCGATGGTTTATAATGGCGACGGGGACTGGCAGGCTTTGCCCCTGCAGCGGGGTGATGTGATCTATTGGCCAGGACATACGGCGTTGATGGTTGACGCTGACCGAATGATCCATGCAAATGGCACCCATATGCAGGTAACGATAGACCCTTTGCGGAGCTTTGCTGGAAAAGTGGCAACAGAAGCAGGACCAGTGGTCGCTATTTATCGGCCAAGCTTTTAAGCTCTAAAAGCGTGTAACCTCAAAAAGAGTTGGTATATGGAAGTTCTCCGTTCTTTTCAGGATAATCTACCGGCGCAAGACCGGCTGCGTGTTGGCTTGTCTCAAATTGCGCCAATCTGGCTGAACCGTGATGAAACACTTAAAAAGATCGAAACCGAAACGATCAGGGCAGCTGAAGAAGGCTGCCAATTAGTGACATTTGGGGAGGCGCTTTTACCCGGATATCCTTTTTGGCTCGATCGGACAGGGGGCGCCCGTTTTAACGACCCATTGCAAAAAGAAATACATGGTCTCTATCTCGATCAAGGGGTGATCATTGAACGGGGGGATCTTGATCCCCTTTGCGCTATTGCCAAGACACATAAGATCGCAATTTATTTAGGAGTGATGGAGCGCGCCCCTGATCGCGGTGGTCATACTCTCTATTGTTCGTTGGTCTATATCGCTGAGACAGGCGAAATTGGGTCTGTGCATAGAAAGCTGCAGCCTACTTATGAAGAGCGCCTGGTATGGGGGCCGGGAGATGGGCATGGCTTGCGGGTGCATCCTTTAGGCCCGTTCACGGTTGGGGGGCTGAATTGTTGGGAAAATTGGATGCCTTTGGCCCGCGCCAGCCTTTATGGGCAGGGGGAAAACCTACATATCAGTGTCTGGCCCGGTGGCCTGTCCAATACGCATGATTTGCCGCAAGTGCTGGCCAAAGAAGGTCGGTCATATGTGATTGCAACAAGTGGCTTGATGCGCCGTGAAGATGTGCCTCAGGATTTTCCGGGCGCTGCAGAAATCATCGCCAATTCAACTGAATTTCTAGCCAATGGCGGATCATGCTTGGTGGCCCCTGACGGATCATTTGTTGTGCCGCCACAAACCGATCAGGAAGTGTTGATCGCGGCAGATATTGATATGGGGAAGGTGCGCGAGGAGCGGCAGAATTTTGACCCGGCTGGGCATTATTCAAGGCCAGATGTCACGCACCTAAACGTAAACCGTGCTCGGCTTTCCACGGTAAAGTTCGAGGAATAAGAAACACAAAAAAGACGGGAAGTGCCGCCCGTCTTTTTCTTGAGTGTTCTCTCAGTCAGCCTTTATTCCGCTGGCTTGGCATGAAATTCAGCATCAATTGTCACGCTCACTTCGTCGCCAACCATCGGTGCGGCATAGCTAACGCCAAAATCGCTTCGGTTGAAGGTGGTGGTCGCTTTAACGCCAAAAGCATCAATTTTTTTCATGGGGTGTTGCGCCGCTTTCAGCAACGTCACATCAAATGTAACAGGCAGTGTCACATCTTTGATTGTGAGGTCACCTGTCATCGTGCCTTTATTTGCAGCGGTTTGTATCAATTTGGAGGCCGTAAACGTCACCTCTGGATATGTTTCTGTGTCAAACATGTCTTTGCTGCGCAGGTGATTGTCGAACTTTTCAACCATACTGTCGATGCTGGCTGCTTGGATCGTCGCGCTAATCTCGCTTTTTGTCGGGTCTTCGCTGTCGAGGGTGACGGTGGCATCAATTTCATTGAAACGGATGATTGGTTCTGAAAACCCTAAATGAGAATAGGTGAATGTGACATAGCCATGGGTTTTATCCAACGCATAAACGCCTGAAGGAATGGCGCTGATCTCTGCGACAGGGCCCATATCTTTGGCCATCTCTTTAGCCATTTCAGCTTCTTTTGGTGCTGCATTAGCTGCAGCTTTTGGGGCCGTTGCGGCTTGCGCTGCTGGTTGTGTTGCTTCTGCTGTAGAACTATTGCCGCAAGCGGTCAAAAGGGCGGCGGCTGCAGTCAGGCAAATAAGGGCGCGGTGAGTCATGGGAAGTCTCCTATACGACATGCAAAATGGCATGATGAAATTTGATATGTCGTTTATATAGACACAATCAGGTGAGCGCAAAGTCACAAAAGGAAGAGGAGATGCTGCGCGGCGGCTCCGCTGATGGCTCTCCTGCCGTCCCCCCTTGTCGTCATGGACGGTTAGCGCTATCTGAGCTTCATATTCACCATCGGAGAAAAACTATGCTGCCTATGATTGCCTGGATCCTTTCACAACTGATCAGCATTTTCATTTTTGTTCTCCTGATTAATATCGTGTTGAGCTGGCTGCTCGCGTTTAACGTGGTCAATCCGCACAATCGCGTCGTCGCCATGTTCATCGATTTTTCAGAAGCATTGACCCAGCCTGTGTTGGCACCTTTTAGAAAAGTCATTCCTGCAATGGGGGGGATTGATATTACCCCCATTATTGTTTTTGTTCTGCTGCGGGCCATTCAAGGGTTCATCTTGGCACCGATTATTATCAAAGGCTGAACATAGCATCCCCTGAAGTGGTATTATGCCGCTGTCGAAAAGAGGTTTCATAGAAAGGAACCCATAAATGACTGTGCAAATTCTAGATGGAAAAGCGACGGCGTTGGAGGTGCGGCAACGCGTTGCGGCGAAAGCCACTAATTTTGCGCAAGCTGCTGATGTGAGCCCCGGTCTTGCCGTTGTGTTAGTTGGGCAAGACCCTGCCAGCCAAGTCTATGTCCGCAATAAACATATCGCCACCGAAAAAGCAGGCATGCGCTCCATCATTCATCGTATGTCCGCAGACAGCACCGAGGAAGATGTCATCGCCCTTGTGCGCGGCCTGAACGAGGCAAGCGCCATAGATGGCATTTTAGTGCAATTGCCCTTGCCAGCTCATATTAATGAGCACCGGGTGATTAATGAAATTCATCCTGACAAAGATGTTGATGGTCTCACAGAGGTGAATGCCGGGCGTTTATTGCTCGGCAAAGAAGGGCTCGCGCCTTGTACACCGACAGGCAGTATCATTCTCGCCAAACAAGCATTGCCAGATTTATCTGGCAAAAAAGCAGTGGTGGTCGGGCGGTCCATATTGGTCGGTAAACCGTTAGCCATGTTATTGCTGGCTGAAAATGCGACAGTCATTATGGCCCATTCTCGTACTGAAGATTTGCCTGCTGTCTGCCGCGACGCAGATATTTTATGTGCGGCAGTAGGGCGGCCTGAAATGATCAAAGGCGATTGGGTGAAGCCTGGGGCCGTGGTAATTGATGTGGGGATCAATCGGCTGGAAGCACCAGAATTGGGCGAAGGCAAAACCCGGCTTGTGGGGGATGTGGATTATGATGCTGCGGCAAAAGTAGCGGGCGCCATTACGCCCGTGCCCGGCGGCGTTGGGCCGATGACCATTGCTTGCCTGTTGCGCAATACGCTGATCGCGGCGCATCGCAGACGCGGCATGGCGCTGGACACTGACTTTTAGGTTTGCGGAAAGAGCCGCTGGCGCAAGCCTTTACTTATATTGAGAATAGGTTTTTCCAAAAACGTCCATGTCAGCCCGGCAACAATAATCGCAAAGCCAGCGGACACGACAAGCATGAGGATATTATCGGCATATCCCTCCCAAGCAAAGCTGGCCCATATTTTACCGACCAAGCTGAGGCTTAGAATATGCGTCAGATAAAGCGCATAAGACCAATCCCCCAGACGGACCATAAGTCGCGGCACTTGATCACTGGCAAAACAAGCAAGGCCATAGACTAATAAAGCCGATGGCAGCGCAAACCATGTAATCCGCACCCAATGATGCACAGGCATATGATGGCCCGTGGCGGTGATAATCGCAAAAGCAAGCGCAAAGCCTGCAAGTCCAGCAAGCAGCGCTGCCACATACCCAACTTTTTGAAGCCGAATATACGCCCACCCAGCCAAGGCACCGAAGATAAATTCTAATGTCAGTGGACTAAAGGCAAGATATCCCTCTGCCCCCAAGCTTTGCCCCCCTAAAGCATGCCCCATCATGGTGATCGCGGCCCAACCTGCAAGGAAGGGCAGCAAATAACGCCGATCAAACAATAATGTCAGGGCAAAGAGCAAATAGAAAAATACTTCGTGGGTAAGTGTCCAACCTACAGCCAAGAGAGGCGGGCGTTCATCTGGCCAAAGGGTGAAGGATTTCAAAATGTCCGGCGGCGTTTGAAAGGCAGCAAAAACCATCTCCGGTCGCCAGAGCCAGATAAGGAACAACGCGAAGGAGACAATCCAATAAATTGGATAAATCCGTGCCATCCTCGCAAAGAGAAAACTCAAAGCTATGCTTCCTTTGGGCGGCGCGCGATGAGTAACATACACCATGATGAAGCCGGAGATGGCAAAGAAAAGATCAACCCCCACCATCCCAAATTCTGCCCATCGGCCTAACAACTGGTCCGGGCTATATTTTTGCTCAATGATCCATAGGTGGGAGACCATCACCAATAAAGCCGCGACCCCGCGCAAGGCTTGAACAGCCGCTAAATGCGGCGCGGTGGCAGGGACAGGGGCGGTCATAATAAGACCCTACTCGGGACACGCTTTTAAGGGCAAGGGTTGGGATATTTTTCATGTATCGCGTTGACGGCTTTGCCCAACTCATCCGTCCACTCAATGTCGAGACTCGCGAAAATTGTGTCTAGCTGCTCCATGGAACTTGCCCCAAAAATATTGGAAGTGACCCAAGGTCGGGTCGTCACAAATTGCATCGCCAAAGCAGCCGGGTCATGTCCGAAATCCCGTGCGATTTGAACATAAGCGCGAACGGCCTCTTGTCCCGACGCTGTATCATATCTATCCATCCGGCCAAAAAGCTCTTTGCGAGAGCCGCTGGGCGCTTTGCCGTCAAGATATTTGCCCGTGAGGACACCTTGGGCAATCGGCGAATAAGCCAATAAGCCAACTTGTTCTTCCATGGCAATTTCTGAGAGGCCATACTCAAAATAACGGTTCACAAGGTTATAGCAGTTTTGGATAGACGCCATGCGCGGCAGGCCATACTTTTCTGCGACAGTGAGGTATTTCATTGTCCCGTAAGATGTTTCATTAGACAGGCCGAAATGCCGAACTTTGCCTTCAGCGCGAATATCTTCAAGGCAGCGAAGCACTTCTTCATAGCCCGTATAATCCTCTGGATAATGTCGATAGCCTTTGCGGTCCCCGCCAAAAATCGGCACGGTGCGGTCTGGCCAATGGAGTTGGTAAAGATCGATGCAGTCGGTTTGTAAATTCTCTAAAGACCGCTCAATCGCGAGGCGGATTTGGGATGGCGCCAAGCGGACATCGTTGCCGTCCCGCAAATAGGTCATGGTGGAGCGACCAGCCACTTTTGAGGCCAGTACTACCTTGTCCCTAATGCCCCGATCTTTGACCCACTGCCCGAGGATACGCTCTGAATTGCCTTGTGTTTCTGGCCGTGGCGGGATGGTATACATTTCCGCCGTATCGTAAAAATTG
>CALLVA010000111.1 GCA_938010655.1 uncultured Parvularculaceae bacterium
GAAGCGGCAAAAATGGTCAAAATGTTCTTGTAGCTAATCATGGATTTCTTTCTTCGCTTAGCATTGTTCATAAATATATACGTTACATACAACCATTTGGATCAACCAAAGGTTCCAATGCCAGTTTTTTGCGAGTTTACACAACAAGCATGCGGGAAATATGACCGCATGTCCAATGCGGAAACACGCCTAGGTTATTGATATTATTGTATATTATAGGATTGTTGCGTTTATTTCGTTGGATTTTAGAACCAACATTCATTTTATCACTCTGTTAGTGAACTAAGTCATATTCGCATTTTAGGTACAATTTGAGGCCTTTTATGCCGCGCACTTAAGCGAGATAAGGGCAAAATGCCGAAAGCTCACTCTACAACGACGACGTGGCAGCTTTTGGATTTCGTTTTGAAAACGCCTGAGAAGTCGCCTGTATTTGGCATAGACATTTTCGAGAAAATGGTGGGCGATGAGAGACTCGAACTCCCGGCATCTTCCGTGTAAAGGAAGCGCTCTACCAACTGAGCTAATCGCCCGATCCATATCGGAAAATGTTGTTTAGACGAGGCGGTTTTGCCTGACAAGAAGATTCTGTCCCCTTATCAGGCTTTTTGCGGAGTTTTACGTTTTTCGGCTTATTTCTTCCGGCCGAGACCAAAGAAACTAAAGCCTTTCTTGCGCGGGGCGTTTTCCCCTTCTGTGCCTGTTTTCATATCAGTGTTTTTTTTTGACGTATCGCGCAGTTCTGGCAGGACGTAGCCTTTGAATTTCTCGCGCAGAGCCGTCTTCAACACTTTGCCTGTTGCACCGAGAGGGATTTCATCCACAATCTCGACGGCATCTGGCCATGAAATTTTTTCCATTTTGCCACAGACAAACTGCCGAATATCTTCTGGGTTTGTGGCTTTGCCGGGGGCCAATTGTACAATCAATAATGGCCGCTCTAACCAGCGTGGATGCTCAACGCCGATAACCGCCGCTTGTACCACATCAGGATGCAACAAAGCTGTGTTTTCAATATCAATTGTCGAAATCCACTCCCCGCCAGATTTGATCACATCTTTCGAACGATCCGTAATTTGCATCCGGCCATCTTCATGAATCACAGAGACATCGCCTGTATCAAACCAACCATCATCCGTCAGAGTTTGGCCATCAAAATTATAATAATCAGACAATACCCACGGGCCGCGCACTTGCAAGTGACCCGACGCCACCCCGTCATGATCCACAAGGTCGCCATCTTCGCTCACGAGACGCAAATCGATAAAGGGAACTGGCTTGCCCTGGCGCAATTGAATTGGAATGCGTTCTTCCAGAGGCTTGGCCATTTCCTCAGGTGTCTCATTGTTCACCGTACCGGTTGGGCTCATTTCTGTCATGCCCCAGCCTTGGCGCACGCCAACACCATGGGCGTCAAACCCCCTGATCAAGGTTTCTGACAAAGCAGCCCCGCCAACCAATGTATATTTCATTTTGCCGAAGTTGCCTTTGATTTCTGAAACATATTGCAAGAGACCAAGCCACACCGTTGGCACCCCAAGAGAATAAGTCACGTCTTCTTCGATAATCAAATCGTGAATTGATTTACCATCCATGCCGGGCCCCGGCAGGACAAGTTTTGTGCCCATGAGGAAAGTCGAATATGGCACGCCCCAAGCGTTCACATGGAACATTGGCACTACTGGCAATAGACAATCCGTCGAATCGCTGCCGAAAGACGTTGGCAATGACGTCACCAAGGCATGGAGCACCATCGCGCGGTGGGAATATAAAACGCCTTTTGGCTGCCCCGTTGTCCCGGATGTATAGCACATGCCGCAGGCCGTATTTTCATCAAGCTCTGGCCAATCAAACGTTTCAGGCTGGCCCGCCATCAGCTCTTCATAAATATATGTATCCGCTGGAACACCAGACGGCGCATTCGCCTTGTCTGTCATCGCCACATATTTTTGGACCGTCTTCAAATGAGGGGCCAGTGCCCCGATTAGCGGCGCAAACGTATTGTCGAACAACACCACAGAATCCCCCGCATGGGTCATCACATAAGCAGCATTTTCAGGGCCGAGGCGTGGGTTAATTGTGTGGCAAACAGCACCGATACAGGAAATCGCGTAATAAAGCTCAAATTGACGGTGGGTGTTCCACCCCATGACGCCAACACGGTCGCCTTCTCTGACACCCAATTTTGTTAGCATATGCGCCGCTTGCGCAATGCGCTTGCCGGCATCTGCGAATGTATAGCGATGTCTGCCTCCCTCAACGAGATTGGTGACAATTTCCTGATCAGGAAAGGCTCTAATACCGTGCGTCATGAGTCCCGTAATCAATAACGGGGTGTCCGTCATTAAGCCCTTCATGCGTCTTCCTCCAAATTAAAAGCAGTCTTATGCCGCCATGTTCCGTCGTTAGAAATTAGTCTGACAAATTGCCGGGGCCACTGCAAGCAGCCCAACTGTTGAATCTTGCCTTCTTTATTGCGGCGCTGCAGCATTACACGGTAGTCTTGCGCTTATGAAACCAGAAATCAGCGTCATCATCGTGAATTATAATGCTGGCGATCGACTTGTGCGATGTATTGAAGCATTAGAAGCTCAAACTTACGTGCCTGATCAAATTATCGTGATCGATAATGCGTCCCATGATGGCTCCGCCAAATTTTTGGAAAAAAGGGAAACGGTTCGCCTGATTCGGAATCAGGAGAATGTTGGTTTCGCCGCGGGGGTGAATCAAGGCGTCAAAAAAGCCAGCGGCGATTGGGTGGTGATGCTCAACCCGGATGCCTATCCGGCGGAAGAATGGCTTCATCATCTAGCCGACGGCATGAACCGCTATGGCGAAAACACGTTTTTAGGGTCTCTTCAAATTGATGCGGCATCCCCTGACATTCTGGATGGCACGGGCGATGTATATCATGCAACCGGCATTGCATGGCGCGGCGGGTTTGGCGCGAAGACGAGTACAAAACCTATACGAGACATGGAAATTTTTGCCCCTTGCGCCGCTGCTTCTGCCTATCATCGAGAAACATTTTTAGCGCTTGGCGGTTTTGAAGAAAGTTTCTTTTGCTACCATGAAGATATAGACCTTGGGGCGCGCCATCGCCTGCAAGGGGGCAAAGCTATTTTGCTTCATCAAGCAAGTGTTTTGCATGAAGGGTCTGGCATTTCGGGGCGGCGCAGCGATTTTACTGTTTTTCATGGCACCAGAAACCGCATACGGACTTTTATCCGCGTTATGCCCCCTGCTCTTTTCTGGTCCCTGTTGCCGCTACATATCATCATCAATTTGGCGTTCTGGGTGCGGTCTTTTCGGTTCAAGGCAGGTTCGGCTTATGCCAGTGGTTTTCGTGAAGGGCTGTTTGCATCTGGCAAAGCTTGGCGTGACCGCAAAGATATTCAATATAAACGGCGCATTTCCACGCGGCAGTTTCTGGCGGCTTTAACATGGTCCCCCATCAAACTTCTCAAGCGCGGGCAAGACCTGCGCGAGGTACAATCTGTCGCACCCTGAGGTTTGAGTGTGAGGTGCAAAGCCACACACCAATAAGGCGAACCCCCTTTTCACTGCTAGAAAATAGCTGAAAAAATGATTTCATTGGCAAGATCAGCCCTTGCTATTAACCATAAATACGAGACATAGTTAACGCGGAGAGAGTCTATTACGTTCCAACTTTGTGTTGCGTCTTTATCATTTTTATTGGTTGTTGGAGGCTGCAAGGCTTTACTCTTCGTGTACGTACATAAAGAAGGAAATCCTCATGAAGTTAAAAAAGTTTACTCTAAGTGGCGCTGCTTGCGCGGCGATGCTGATGGCATCCTCGTCCATGCTGCCTGCTCATGCATCTTCGACCAAGCACATGAATTTTGACGAAATCGTTGCCGACGCAGAAGTCTGCGTTGCGGCGGAAGCTGTTTCCATAAATTTTGTTGAAACGGCAAGTGGCGTTCAAACGCTCACAACGTTCTCGGTTCAAGATGTCGCATTTGGTCCGGCAGGTTCCACAATTACTGTGCGCACTGATGGCGGTGATTTTGTTCGCAATGGTATTGCCTTGTCAGAAGTTGTTGCTGGATCTCCACGCTTTATGGCGGGTCAAAGCGCTCTTCTATTCCTCGACAAAAGCCAGACAACGGATGACTACGCAATCGTCGGTTCCTCTCAAGGCGCTTTTGCCATTGGTCAGAACGATTCTGTGCAATTGCCGCAAACTGAAGGTGGCTTAATGGATATTGAAGCTGCCCTTACAGTTGTCAGAGAACAGCGCGCAAGCGGCGTCGGTGGCGACGTTCGATAATTGCTGCGACATAATGAAATAGAATTATGAATAGGAAACAAAAATGAAAAAATTATTGTTATGCGCGGCTTCCATTGCCCTACTTGGCAGTGCTGCCCAAGCGCAAACGCAAACAGCGCGTCAACTTGACGTTCTAAGTAATGTACCCGTTGGAACAGTTACAGATGGTGTAGAAGTATTTGATTTCTTCCCTACTGTTGGCATCTTCTGGGATGAGCGGTGTTCGAAAGTTGACTATGTCTTTAACACCAATACAGGTGCTCAAAGTCAGGGCGGCACAATTGATCCCGATACGTTGGCAGATACTATTCAAGTCGGTTTGGATCGGTGGAACGCGAACCCATCTTCATATATTGAGATGAATATTACAGCCCGTGAAGATTTAGGTTCTGGGACGAGATCAGGCTTTGACTTCGTGAACGAAATTACGTTCATCACGGATCCTTCATTCGACTCTTTAGCAAGCTCTCCATCTTCTGCCCTTCGCTCTGACGCTACATTCGTCGCTGGTGCAGACCTTGATGGCGATGGCGATCCAGATGTTTTCGATCCTGCTTCTGAAGGTCGCAATACATGTGGCGATATTGATAATGATGGCGATATCGAATTTCCGGCGGGTGACTATAAAACCGGTACGATCATCGACAACGATGTTCAATTTTCGTCTACGGTGACTTGGGAATTAAACCCTACAAATACAGGCGGTGCGGATGTTGATGCTGTATCGACACATGAATTTGGTCACTCCCATGGACTAAATCATTCCACATTGAACCAAGTTGCCGATAATGACGGTCGTGGCTCTGTCATGTTCCCCTTTATTGACACTTCAGATGCTGCCTCAGAATTGATGCAACGCACTTTGCACACGGATGATCTCGCCGCGTCTGCATATATTTACCAAGAAGGCAACGGCATGTCGGAAGCTGCCCAATTGCAGCCTGGGGATATTGCATTCGATAAAGCGTATAGCATTGTGAGCGGTGAAGTGACGACCGTCGGTGGATTGCCGGCTGCTGGTACAACGTCGGTCCAGATGACAGATTTGTCAGGCAGAATTGTATCGCATACATATACGGGGCCAGTGGGTTTATTCGGTCGTGGTGCACCTCAGTTTATTGCACCTTTCAGTGTTGAGGGCAGCTATTCTGTCCCTGTTCCCAAGAACGCTCTGTATAAAGCACAAATTGAATCGCTAGATGGTAATCCAGTTGCCGCAAGCCGTGTATCAAACGCAGCGTTTTTCGCTACCTTCTTGGGTCTCCCGCCATTGGCTGAAGAGTCGTGGTCTGGTTCCAATGAAAATTCAAATGAAACGCGCTTAGCTAAAGCAGTGCCATTTTTCGCTGGTAATAATGGAAAATCAGGAATTGATTTCCGAGCCAATGAAGAATTCACCTTGTCTACCGCTGGGGAAATTGACTTTGGGGGAACGGGCCTTGTGCGCGGTGCCAATGCAGTCAAATATCTTGAGAAATTTGACCGTGAAAACATCCTTGGATTCTTGAACGCTGGTGTTGTTCCTGTAAGTGGTGTTTTTGGATCAAATACATTTGATGCTTCTTTCGTACCAACTTACGATAGCGCTAAACTCGCTGTCGGTGTTCAATTCGGATCTCGTGTTTTCATTACCAAAACGATTCGGAGTGAGAAAAACTTTATTGGTCAACAGGGTGACTACACGCCGTTTGAGTTTGCAAGCCCAGAAGCGTTGGCATCTCAAATCCGTGCAGAGCTTAACCGCAACCGCAGAGCAGATTTGTTCCTCATTCTTGAAGGAACAAACCTCCCAACCGGGCCAAGTGGGTTCCCACCGAACATGATATTCATTGATGTGGATGCACCGGCTGGATCTTCTTTCCTCGCCGTCAATGGTGGCGCAATTCAGCCATATAATTTTGGTGCCTTTGCAGTTGAAATGAGATTTGCTTTCCCACCATCAGCTGCTGAGTAAGCTTGAAGGTTACAAAAATCGAGCCGGGATGTGTTCGCACATCCCGGCTTTTTTTATGAAACTTGCAGCCTCGCAAAAAAACCGTTCTAAAACTTTAAATAATCTGCATCCATAGGAAACCCGTCTTCAATCCATCGCTGCTCTAATAAGCGTAATTTTTCACCAAGGGCTGGGCCGGGCGCAACACCACTTTTTTGCAGAGCTTTTCCTGTTACTGGAAAAATTGGGACTTCCCATCGTCCGGGAACAGATAATAATTGTGGCCAGATACGGTCGCCGGCGCGCTGTCCTGATGCACTCGCCCTTGCCCATGCCAACAATACCCCATCGGCATATGCCGGCTGACCATGTGTATATAATAGTTTCCGCGCCTGATCTTCGCCCGGACGGTCCATTAAAGCCTTCTCCGCGGCCAGCGCCGCCAAACGGCGTTTATTTTGTTTGCTGGAAAGCTTTAAAGCATCGCCAAAACTTTCGTCAGCTTCAGGCCATAAGGCGGCCAGCGCCACTTCAGGATCAGGCTGTTGCTCAGCTAAATTGATGGCAAACCGCAAGGTGGCTATATCCGGCACGTCTCGCCAAATGTAATTTAAAATGCCAGCACCATCCATCGCGGCGATCGCTTTTGCTGCGCGTCGCAAACTAAGAATTTTGATCAACTCACTGCCAATACGTTCCCGCGAAATCTTCCCAAGCCCCGCCGCCCGCAAAGAACAAGCAACATGTCCATGGGAGTCAAAATGGTTTGAGAAACGCGCAGAAAATCGATAAAATCGCAAAATCCTTAAATAGTCTTCGCGAATGCGCTGCTCAGCGTCTCCAATAAAGCGAATCTTTTTATCCGCAAGATCCGCTAACCCATCCGTATAATCATAGAGCATGCCAGAACGATCCAAATAAAATGCATTGATTGTAAAATCCCTGCGGATCGCATCTTCAGCCCAATCATCCGTGTAAGCTATACTCGCGCGGCGTCCATCGGTTGAAACATCAGATCGCAAAGTCGTTATTTCGATAACTGTTTTGCCTTCAATAGCCGTAACCGTGCCATGGTCTAACCCTGTGGGCACGGCCCTAATCTTCGCAGCGCGAAGCGCATCAATCGTATCTGTTGGCAATAATTGCGTCGCCACATCAATATCGGCTGCAGGGGCTTTCATCAAACTATCGCGAACGCATCCCCCCACGAACCGCGCCCCACCTGGCTTAACAGCTTCTAATGCCCCCATGATTTTTTGAACATCAGGCACATTCACCCAATCAAAATAGGCTTTTTCTGACTCTAATAAGGAGCGACTCGTCATGATCTTCTCAATACTTATGTTGGTTCATGTAAAATATTTGTCAGTGTGTGAATTATACCTGCTGTTAATCCCCAAATACGCCATTTCATATAAGGCACAGCAAACATCTTGTAATCCGTTCCCTCGAATTGACGGTCTTCAACCACATGATTTTCAGGGTTCGCCAAAAAGGCGAGCGGCACTTCAAAAATTTCCGCAACTTCTCTTGGGCAAGGGTCAAAAGACTGATCAGGGTGGATCACCCCGACAACTGGTGTTACGGCATATCCAAGGCCGCCAAAATGCACCCCAAACTGACCGAGCACTTCGACATCATTTCGGTCAATCCCCACCTCTTCTTCCGTTTCGCGAAGCGCGGTTGCTACAGAGCCATTATCTGTTTCTTTTAATCCCCCGCCCGGAAAACTAATCTGACCGGGATGAGACGGCATATCCGGCGTGCGCAAGGTGAACAAAACCGTTGGACCTGTGTCTCGATCAATAATCGGGATCAACACAGCCGCTGGTTTCGGCTTTGGCGGTTCTTTTTTTAAGATGGGCGAATGCGCCAGACCGGGATTTAATTCTTTAAAAAGATGTCGTTCCCGCGAAGCATCTGGCGTGTCCAGTCCGGCGATCAGGGTCTGCTGCCAATGACGCATCAACATGTCTTCTCAACTTTCTTTGGGAAACGCGAAAAACTGACCATCGCTCCAAACACCCATTTTGCCATCATGCTCAACAACATATTCCGCTAACTGATAATAAACGGGTCGATTGAGCTTCGCTTCCAACCCCGCCCGCACCATAACATAAGGTATATCAGAGGCATCCCCTTCGCCAAAACGGATCGGAAAATCCGCTCCCGCAATAACCTCATCGCCTACATTTGTTCGAAATTTAAGGCGCTGCGTTTCGGGCGTTTTTCCAGGCTCCAAATCCAATATTACCGCCACAAAGGGCGCGTCTTCTACCTTTATTTTAATTTTCTCTGCTGGCGTCACCAGAAAATAATCATCGCCTTCTCGGCGTAATATTGTGGAAAACAGCCTGACCAAAGGTGCTCTGCCAATCGGTGTCCCTTCATGGTCCCAGCGTCCATCCGCCCGGATCACCATATCCATTTCACCGCAATAAGCCGGCTGCCATTTTTCAACAGGGGGCAGACGCCCCCCGCCCTGCGCCGCCATGTCTGCGGCAAATTTAAACAAATCACTCATAGCCTGAAGCTGACACCGACCGGGCGGAACATCAAGAGGGGACAAATCCTCAAAAGCTTTCAACAGCCCATCAGCTTCCCATTCTCCTCAACTGCGCCTATATTTTATGAAAAGGAGATCCACCCCATGTTTCAGACCTATGATCCTAAATCTGACCGGAATTTTGCGTCAAAACACCTGCCTTTATTGCGCAAAGCAATGGCTGCGCAAAAACTGGACGGATTGGTGGTGCCGCATGATGATGAATATTTGAATGAATATTTGCCAGATCATGCAGAACGGTTGATGTGGATTTCTGGGTTCTCTGGCTCGGCTGGTTCTGCCATTGTCATGTTAGAGACGGCTCACATGTTCACCGATGGGCGCTATACGTTGCAAGTGCGTGATCAGGTCGACGGGGATTTTTTCACCTATGAAGATATTCCCGATACAAGTCCTGCAGATTGGCTAGAAAAACATGGGCAGAAAGGACAGGTCATTGGGTATGATCCGATGCTCCATTCTCAAAATGGCTTAAGCGCCCTCGAAGCGGCAGCATCCAAAGCTGGCTTTTCATTAAAGCCTGTGTCCCCCAATCCGATAGATATTGCTTGGACAGATAAACCAGCCCCGCCGCTCACACCAACTGTTCCTCATAAGGATGAGTTTACGGGGTATAAAAGCAACAATAAGCGCAATGATATCGCTGCAACTCTCCAAGAACGTGGGTTAGATTCAGCTTTATTGACAGCCCCCCACTCGCTGGCATGGCTTTTCAATATTCGCGGCGGAGACGTACACGCAACGCCTCTGCCCTTGGGCCGCGCATTGATTCACAAAGACGGGACCGCAGATTTGTTTCTTGCGCCAGAAAAGACAAGTGCTGATTTATCGGCTCATCTCGGCAATGAAGTTTCGATAAGCCCGGAAGAGGCCGTTTTAGAGGCTTTGGTAAAGCTCGGCCAAGCCGGAAAATCAGTGTTGGTAGACCCAAATCTCGCGCCAGTCGGGTTCATTTCCGCTTTGAAGGATGCTGGCGCGACAGTTATTCTTGGGGAAGATCCATGCGCCTTGCCCCGTGCCACTAAAAATGAAGCTGAGCTTGCAGGCTCACGCTCCGCACATATTCGCGACGGACAAGCGATTACGAAGTTCCTGCATTGGCTCGCCACAGATGCCCAATCTGGCAAAGTAACTGAAATTGATGCTGCAAAAAAACTTGAAGCCTTTCGCAGCGAAGATCCAAGTTTAAAAGATATTTCGTTTGATAGCATCTCAGCGGCGGGCAGCAATGGTGCACATTGCCATTATCGTGTCACCACAGAGAGCAATAAAACACTAGATATTGGCAGTCTTTTCCTCATTGATTCAGGCGGGCAATATCCCGATGGGACAACTGATATTACGAGAACAGTCGCCATTGGAACGCCTACAGATGAAATGCGCGATCGATATACTCGCGTTTTAAAAGGCCATATAGCGCTCAGCAAAGCGCGTTTTCCAAAAGGCACGACAGGTCACCAGCTCGACGCATTGGCGCGCTTGCCCTTATGGGAAGTTGGTCTTGATTATGACCATGGCACGGGCCATGGCGTTGGCGCTTCTCTCGGGGTACATGAAGGCCCTCAGAATATTTCCAAAAGACATATCAACCAACCGCTTTTGCCGGGGATGATCTGCTCTAATGAGCCTGGATATTACAAGGCTGGCGAATATGGCATTCGCATTGAAAATCTGGTGATCGTCACATCGCCAACGCCGATATCTGGCGGAGAGCGGCCCATGTTGGGGTTTGAAACCATTACCATGGCCCCCCTCGCCCGCAATCTGATTGCAACTTCGCTTTTAACGCACGAAGAACTGGCATGGGTCAACGACTATCATCGCCAAGTGCACGAAAAATTAGGCACAGACTTGCCATCAGACGTTCAAAAATGGATGGAAGCGGAAATCGCGCCTTTATGATTTGCGATCAATATCAGCCGTAATGGCTTCATAAGCTTTGTTGATCACGGCCATTCTATGTTCAGCGATCTTCACCAGTTCAGCAGGGATGCCCCGGGCGACCAACGCGTCGGGGTGATTCTCTCGCACGAGTTTTAAATAAGCTTGGCGAATATCCCGATCTGGCGTTTCTAGCGTCACGCCAAGAATTGCGTATGGGTCTTCTTTTTCATGACCTAAATGCGCCGCCTTGACCCGCCGCCAGGCCATTTCAGAAAGACCAAATTCATCAGCGGCAACGCGCAACAATTCCATCTCTTTTGGATGCGCAACGCCATCTGCCAGCGCGATGAAAAAGAGGCAATCTAGCACATCTTCTAAAATCGTTTCTTGTTGGCTGAACAATTTGCCAACTTGTCGCGCATACATATCGAAGCCTGCCACATCTTCCATGGCGAGACGAAACAACATGTTCACGCGCTCTGCTTCTTCCGGCGGATAGGCGAAAAAGGAGCCAAAAACAGAGATTTCATCATCTGTCACCACCCCATCCGCTTTTGCCATTTTGGCCGAAAGCGCGATCAGAGCGATGGAGAAAACTGCCGCGTCTTTTTCTCGGCGGCGCTTATCCATTTCCTTCATGACCGCGCCAAGCGTATTTTCATGGGCAGCAGATAGAATTGCTTTAATGCGTTCCCAAATTGTCATGTGGGATCCCCTTTTGTCACACCCTACTCAAGCGCTGCATAAGGCCCTTAAGCCAAAATGTCACCCATTTGATCCAAACTATACGGACATAGATCCATATTGCGTCTTTTTCCCAAGGAATGAGCCATGTTAGACCGACAAACCGCAACCAGTGCGCAAATCGGTGTAAAACTCAAGATTGTCCCCGGTACGCATTTTCAATACCCTGAAAGAGAAGTTCATGTTGGGCCGGAGATACGCGATGACTGAAACATTATGCCTTGTTGGCGGCATCCTATTTGGCGCGGTCGCTATGGTCATTGCCTTTTCGGCGACAGGCGGCTTTTAGACCCTTACGGTTCATAACCCAGAATCGGCGAAAGCCACCTCTCCATATCATCGAGTGCCATATCCTTCCGCTTGGCATAATCCGTCACTTGATCACGGCCAATTTTACCCACACCAAAATAAAGACTTTCCGGATGGGAGAAATATAGGCCTGACACAGCTGCGCCAGGATACATGGCAAAGCTTTCGGTTAACTCAATCCCGGTTTGCTCTGTTGCGTTTAGCAGCTTAAACAGTGTCGCCTTTTCAGTATGATCCGGCTGAGCGGGATATCCCGGTGCTGGGCGTATTCCCTGATATTTTTCGGCGATCAATTGTTCTGGCGTCAAATTTTCGTCTGGCGCATGGCCCCAAAGCTCCCGGCGCACTTTTTCATGCATATATTCTGCGAATGCCTCAGCAAGACGATCCGCGAGGGCGCTGGCCATAATGGCGGAATAATTGTCCGTCTCTTTTTCAAAGCGCTTGGCAATTTCCGCTTCGCCATGTCCAGTGGTAACTGCGAACCCCCCGATCCAATCTGCTTTGCCGCTTTGTTTGGGCGCAATATAATCCGACAAGCAGTAATTCGGTTGGCCAGATTTTTTGCCCATTTGTTGGCGCAATCCATGAAACGTGCCAATCGTCGTCGCGCGGTCTTCATCTGCATAAAGATGGATATCATCTCCAACCGCATTGGCTGGCCAAAACCCGACAACCCCATTGGCTGTAAACCATTTTTCTTCAACAATTTTTGCCAACATTTCTTGCGCATCATCATAAAGGGGACGTGCCGCTTCACCGACAACTTTGTCGTCTAATATGGCCGGGAAACGACCATATAATTCCCAAGACGCAAAAAACGGTGTCCAATCTATGTAAGGCACTAAAGCACCTAGATCAAAATTCTGAAACGCTTTTGTGCCGGTAAAACTAGGTTTAACGGGACCATGTTTTGCCCAGTCCAAGGACACTTTATTGCCTTGCGCCTTTGCCAAAGGCACACGATCATCAGATTTTTGTTTGCTCAAATAGGATGTTCGGACTTTATCATATTCAGTGGCGATGGAAGACAAATAATCCGCCTTGCGGTCCTCAGATAAGAGTTCCCCCACCACGCCAACGGCCCGGCTTGCATCTGTCACATAGACCACGCCATTATCATATTTAGGGGCAATCTTAACCGCGGTATGCGCCCGCGATGTTGTAGCGCCGCCAATTAGAAGGGGGATGTCGAGTTCCTGTCGCTTCATCTCTGCAGCGACATATTGCATTTCATCTAAACTGGGGGTGATTAGTCCCGACAAACCAATCACATCAACATTATGCTCTTTGGCTGTTTCAATGATCTTCTGTGTGGGAACCATCACACCGATATCAATAACTTCATAATTGTTACATTGCAAAACAACGCCTACAATATTCTTCCCAATATCATGCACATCGCCTTTAACTGTCGCCATAAGGATTTTGCCTGCCGCTTGGCCCTGCTCCAATCCTTGCTCTTCTTTTTCTTTTTCCATGAAAGGCGTCAGATGCGCGACGGCTTGCTTCATCACGCGGGCAGACTTCACAACTTGTGGCAGAAACATTTTGCCATCGCCGAATAAATCGCCAACAACATTCATGCCATCCATTAGAGGCCCTTCAATCACGTGAAGAGGACGCCCCAGTTTTAACCGCGCTTCTTCAGTATCTTCCACGACATATTGGTTAATCCCTTTGACCAATGCATGTTGCAAGCGTTTTTCAACATCTTGCTCCCGCCATGACAAATCTTCGACCCGTCGCTCTCCTTTTTGAGAACGATACTTTTCCGCAATTTCCAATAAATTATCGGTGCCTTCGGGCGTGCGGTTCAAGATGACGTCTTCAACTGGCTCTCGCAAGTCCAAAGGAATTTCATCATAAATCGCCAATTGCCCAGCATTGACGATTCCCATATCCATACCCGCTTTAATCGCATGATATAAAAACACAGAATGCATGGCTTCGCGAACGACATCATTTCCGCGGAAAGAGAAAGAAATATTCGATAGGCCGCCAGAGACATGCGCGTGTGGCAAGTTCTGCCTTATGCGTCGCGTTGCCTCGATGAAATCAACAGCATAATTATTATGCTCTTCAATACCCGTCGCGACCGCAAAAATATTTGGATCAAAGATGATGTCTTGTGGCGGAAAGCCCAGTTTTTGCGTCAGAAGATTATATGATCTTTCGCATATTTCATATTTACGATCTTCCGTATCCGCCTGCCCTACTTCATCAAAAGCCATCACAACTGTGGCCGCGCCATAACGCATAATTTTGCGGGCTTGTTCTAAAAAAGCTTCTTCGCCTTCTTTCAAAGAAATTGAATTAACAATCGCTTTTCCCTGAACGTTCTGCAAACCCGCTTCAATGACTTCCCATTTCGAGCTGTCAATCATAATCGGTACACGGCTAATATCTGGCTCTGAAGCAATCAACCTTAGAAAGGTCGTCATGGCCTGAACACCATCCAACATGCCCTCATCCATATTGACATCAATTATTTGAGCACCACTGTCCACTTGCTGGCGGGCGACATCAAGCGCCGCATCGTAATCATTTGCCTTAATGAGTTTGCGAAATTTTGCGGAGCCGGTGACATTTGTTCTTTCACCGACATTAATAAAGATAGGTTGGCGCATGACTTAAGCTTCTTGTTGGGGGCGTATACCGAGCATGTGACAAAGTGCAAAGGCTTGCTCATATCTGTTCAGTGTATAAAAGTGAAAATGATCAACGCCCTGGCTGGCAAGCTCTAAACATTGTTCCGCAGCAACTGTTGTTGAAACCAAAGCGCGCGTCGCCGGGTCTTCATCCAAAGTTTCCAATTGATTAGCTAATTTTTGCGGTAAGGTCGCACCGCACATGCCTGCCATTTTTGTCAACGATTTAAAATTGGTGACAGGCATGATCCCCGGTACAATCGGAATATCAATGCCAGCGGCGCGCACCGTTTCCAAATACCTATAATAGACACTATTATCATAAAAAAACTGGGTGATGGCTCTTGTCGCGCCTGCATCAATTTTACGTTTCAGCAGGTCAATGTCTAACTTATAGTCAGGGCTTTCAGGGTGTTTTTCGGGATAACACCCCACCGTGATTTCAAAGTCAGCGATCTGCTTTGCCCCCGCAGCAAGTTCAGCTGCATTACTATACCCACCTTCTGTTGCTTGAAATTTTTCGCCTAAGCCCCCTGGCGGATCCCCCCGCAGCGCCACAATATGCTTTACGCCCGCTGCCCAATAATCTCTCAAAACATCATCCACTTGCTCTTTACTGGCATTCACACATGTCAAATGCGCCGCAGTGGACAAACCTGTTTCTTGGGTAATGCGCGATACAGTATCATGAGTGCGCTCTCTGGTTGAGCCGCCTGCACCATATGTCACGGATACAAACGACGGCCCAAGCGGGCGAAGCCGATCAATAGATGCCCAAAGCTGTGTTTGCATTTTTTCCGTTTTTGGCGGGAAAAATTCAAAACTGACATTCGGAGAATTTTGTGCAGACATAGGGATTGGCTCTTTTAGTTTTCTTTTGATAATTGGGTTTGGGCAGGTGTTGAGGGCTTTTGGCAGAGCCAAATTTTTACGGTGAGCTTATCTTGATCAGGGTTTTCTGGCGCCAGCGTTTCCGTTTTTGAAAGTGACATACCAGTTTCTTCGCACCATGATTGAATTTCAGCATCTGCAAAACCAAGGCGACGATGCGCGAAACTGTCTCGCAACAACTCATGATCATGAGCATCAAAATCAACTGCGATCAGCCGCCCCCCAGGCTTCAAAAGAGTCGCGGCACGCGCAAAGCCTTTGGCGGGGTCTGGCAAAAAATGTAAAACTTGATGGATACAAACGAGATCAACAGAGGCTGAATCAAGGGGAACTTCATATAGGTCAGCATATCTGATTTGCGCAGATGTCAGCCCGGCTTCATCTATATTCGTGCGCGCAATTGCTAACATATCTCGTGAAACATCGAAACCTGTTGCTTTGTCATACTGATTTTTGAAAACAGTCAGCATACGGCCTGTGCCTGTGCCAAGGTCTACAAAATGCTCAATCGGCTCTTCGCCAACCAAAGACAACATTGCTTGCTCAATATTACTTTCCGGCAGGTGCAGCTGGCGCAAGCGATCCCATTGTGCTGCATTCTCGGCAAAATAGGCTGCTGCTTGGTCGGCACGCGCGCGACGCACGGCGTCTAAAGCTATACGATCCGCCACCAATAATTCTTCTTGGTCTTCTTGCAGCGCGGCCAAGAGAGGGTCTAGCACCTCAAGCACTGAAGCGGTTTTAGATAGTCGATAAAACATCCACGCGCCTTCGCGATAGCGTTTCACCAGTCCGGCCTCTGCCAGAACTTTTAAGTGCCTGGAAACACGCGGTTGGCTTTGCCCCAAAATCTGCGTTAATTCAGTCACCGTAATTTCGCCTTGGGCCAAGAGCACCAAAAGCCGCAATCGCGTTTCTTCACCTGCCGCGCGGAATGCATTTAAAATGACTTGAAACATAGAGGGTTCTTCGCTTGAAGGGCTAAGGCCACTTATTCATATAAAGAAATCTTTATATGGTCAAGCTCATCAATTATATCAATAAGGCCCTGAAAAGCCGATATGTTTTTTATGCAGCAAAGACTGATTTTTTCGCTTTACGCTTTTCCGAACGCGCCTATACGAGAAGAAGTACACCTTTAACGGTGTATCAGCATTTTGATTTCTCCTTAAGGGGCACGCGCCTTGGAGGGTCAGTGTTAAGGCTTTCAACAAGATTTTATAGTTTTCGATGGCGTAAATTTTACGCGAGGAGTGAAAATGAGAGTATTACCAACCATAGCAGCTGCAGCCCTTGTATTAAGTGGCGCGGCCCAAGCAGCCCCCGTCGTTTTAGATTTTGAAGGTTTCGCCTCTGGTCAAATCATTGATACAGAATATCGCGATCTTGGCGTGACTGTTTCTGTTGTCTCAGACGGCGCGAACGATCTTGCGATTATTTTTGATTCGAATGATCCAAACCCCTCTGAAGATAATGACTTAGTGGGGCCATTTGATGATGAATCGACACCGGAACTGGATAATTTCTTACCGGGCAATATCCTGATCGTTTCCGATGATACAGACGACATTGTTTGCGATGTTGATTTTTGTACGCCCCCAGATGATGAAGCTCTTGGCGGTATCTTCACTTTTGAGTTCACCTCTGCCGTTGATATTTTAGGTATTGATGTCTTCGACATTAACAGTCTAACGGAAGACGATGAACTGCCGATTACCTTGCGTTTCTTTGATAGCTTTGGCGTGATGTTTAATGAAATCATGCTGAACACGACGGGCGGCGAAAATACATTCTCGACTTATGTCTTTGAAGATATTGTGGGCGTATTCCGCTTGGATGTTGAGCTTTATGATAGTGGCGCGATTGATAATATCGTGTTTCAAGCTTCTGAAATGCCGCTGCCCGGTGCGATTGTCTTTATGATCGCTGGTGCTGCTGCGGGCGGTATGACGCTTCGCAAGAAAAAGAAGTCGTAACGCACGGCTTGAACTCCGAATAATACACTGGTTCAAAAACCGCTGGCAATGTCAGCGGTTTTTTCGTCTGCCCCGCCCCCGCAGGAAACCATCCAACTTCAATATTGCATTGCAGCATAAACAGTTTATAGGTTTCGTCTGAACAAGAATGGACCTCCTTTATGTCTAAAGCCACTTTAGCGGCCTTCGCCGAACGCCTTGCCTCGTCCGCCCCAAAGGCATCGGATTTGAAAGGCTTCACGCCAAAAGTCGTCAAAACAGAAGTGTTAGCTGGCCTAACGGTTGCCCTCGCATTGGTGCCAGAGGCCGTTGCCTTTGCTTTTGTGGCAAAGGTTGATCCGCTTGTTGGGCTTTATGCGGCTTTCATTGTTGGGTTAATCACGGCCTGTATTGGTGGACGGCCTGGGATGATTTCCGGGGCGACAGGCGCGTTGGCTGTTGTCATGGTGGCTCTTGTGGCAAGTCACGGGGTGCAATATCTCTTCGCGACCGTAGTCTTGATGGGCCTTATGCAAATTCTCGCAGGGATATTTCAGCTCGGTAAATTCATTCGCCTTGTCCCCCATCCGGTGATGCTTGGCTTTGTGAATGGCCTCGCCATTGTGATTTTTCTGGCGCAACTGTCTCAATTTGAAGTGCTCCCTGAAGGGGGCATGCAAGCCGCTGCAGAAGCGAGCAAATCAACCGGCGAACATGTGGATCGCTTTGTCCATATTTTCACAGCTGATTATATTACCGGGTTACCATTGATTTTGATGCTTAGCCTTGTGGCCCTGACCATGGCGATTATTTGGGCGACACCAAAAATTACAAAAGCAATCCCCGCGCCTCTTGCCGGGATCGGTTTTGTGGCTGCCCTTGTTTTGATCTTTGATATGAATGTTCCCCTCGTGGGCGATTTAGCCTCGATCAAGGGAACGCTACCGCCTTTTTCGATTCCGCAAGTGCCGTTGAACTGGGCGACGTTAGAAATCATTTTTCCTTATGCGCTTATCCTTGCTGCAATTGGGTTGATTGAAAGCCTGTTGACGTTGAACCTTGTTGGTGAGATTACCAATAAACGCGGCGGCGCTTCTCAAGAATGTGTGGCGCAAGGTGTCGCCAATACGGTTACGGGCTTTTTCGGGGGCATGGGCGGCTGCGCCATGATTGGTCAATCAATGATCAATGTAAAATCTGGTGGGCGGACAAGATTGTCCGGGATTTCAGCTGCCCTGTTTTTACTTGCCTTCATCCTTGTTGGCTCGCCACTGATTGAAAAGATTCCTCTCGCCGCTTTGGTGGGCGTGATGTTCATGGTCGTGATTGGCACATTTGCTTGGCGCTCCATTATGATTATGCGCAAAATCCCCCTAACCGATGCGTTGGTCATCGTTTTGGTGACCGCTGTGACCGTGAAATTCGACTTGGCAATTGCCGTGATCGTGGGCGTGATCGTTTCCGCTCTGGCCTATGCTTGGAACAACGCCACGCGGATTCACGCGCACACAACCATTACAGATGACGGCGTGAAAATTTATGAATTGGAAGGCCCTCTTTTCTTCGGCTCCATCGAAGGATTTTCTGAATTATTTGACGTCAATTCAGACCCCAACAATGTGGTGATTGATTTTGTGAATAGCCGGGTTGTGGACCAATCTGCGCTTCAAGCAATTGAAGACATGGCGGCAAAATATGAACGCCGGGGCAAGAAACTCCAATTGCGTCACCTCACAAAAGATTGCCATCGCCTTCTAAATAAAGCGGGTCAATTGATTGTGGATGCTGATGATGACCCGGATTACGGCATCGCCGTGAATTATTCTGTAAAAACTGGCACGCTGGGCACAGGGCATTAAGCCCTGCCGCTCTAAGTTTTTAACAAATGATCATGGCCTTAATCATCCTCGAAAGGGGGGTGATCAATGGGTAAGTCTTGTTTGGCCCATGCCATAAATCCGCCAGTGACATTCGTTATATTGCTAAAGCCGTTTGCGCGAAGCTTTTCGGCTCCTTGCATAGACCTTGCGCCAGATCGGCAAATTAGGGCGACGGCTTTTTCTTTATTCCCTGCAAGATGACGTGCAATTTTTTGCTCATATGCCGCATCTTGCAAGGTAACGCCAACGCTCCCTTGCGGGCGCCCTGTCTCATTCCATTCATCAAGACGCCGAACATCCACTAAAACGAATGCACCAGCCTGCACGCCTTTATAGGCCTGCTCCACCGTCATCGTTTGAATACGTCGCTTTTTGGAGCCAATCCCAAAGACATTTAAAAGAGACATATACTTTTATCCTAATTGGAAATGATTATTTTTTAGGGCGCGTTCTCAGACCAAAAATCGCATAGAGAGGGCAGAAGCTGATAAAGGCTGTCCCAATCAAAATGGCGCCAGCGGCAATAGCGCCAATGCCTAAACCGCTAGAAGGCGCGACATTTCCGGCAAGGAAAATATAGGCGATCAACGCGGCCCCAATTAAGATACGAATAATACGATCAACTGATCCAACATTTGCAAACGACATATCAACTCCTTTTTTCAAGCGCTACCCTAGACCAGAAAAAGGGCGTTTTTCGGTGACTTAGTCACATAGCTTAGGAACGATCTATCGCCATTCCCACTAAGGCGTTTTTGTTCAGAATGACAAAGCTTCCGCGAGATCTTTCAATCAAACCGAGACCCTCCCAATTTGCCAACTTTCGGCTTACAACTTCACGCGCTGTGCCTAAGTCTGCTGCGATGTGATCATGTGTGGCAGAAACCACCCCCTCTTCATTGGCCAACTCAAGCGCACAAAGCGCAAGGCGCTGATCAATCGAAACTGATGTCACTTCTTCAATTTTAGCCATCATGGCTGATAAGCGCGAAGCGAAGGAAGAAAAGACCAAGGTTCGAAAAGACTCGGACGTGCTCAAAAGGGATTGAAACTGCGCAATCGGCACAGCCACGGCCTCAATAGCTTCTTCAACAATAGCATCTGCATTATACGCATCTCCACTAAACAAACAGGACGTGCTCAAAATGCATGTCTCGCCACGCCCAAACCGATAGAGCGTGATCGATTTTCCTGCACGCGTAAGCAAGCTCACTCTAACGCGCCCTGTCAGCAGATAATAAAAATGATCACAGCGCTGCCCTGCCTCAAAGACTTTCATATCGGTACAAAGTTTTACTTTCGGCGCTGCAGCAAGGCAGTCTGGAATTTCTATTGTCATTCCCACAGTATAAAGAAATTTTGGAATAAAGCGAAGCGTCAGACGGTCTATAAGCCGGGTTCTGTCCTCCTGCGTTTTGGCCATAGGCCAAAGCAAGATGTACAACCATTCCTCTGGGGCCTTGCTTGCGCAAGGCCTCAAGCGACCAACCCGACCGATCCAGCGTGAAAGCGCGCCGTGATAAGCAAAGCCTATCAATGCCGATCCTATTCGGTCTTGCTCCGGGCGGGGCTTGCCATGCCATCGACATTGCTGCCAACGCGGTGCGCTCTTACCGCACCTTTTCACCCTTACCTCCGCAATGGAAGGCGGTATATTTTCTGCGGCGCTTTCCCTGACGTGTTGCCACGCCGCCGGGCGTTACCCGGCACCCTGCTTCCATGGAGCCCGGACTTTCCTCGACGTTAAAAGCCGCGGCTGTCCGACCGTCTGACGCGCCCCTGATGGCTGGAATTCCAAGGCGGGTCAAGAAGCAGCTTGACTTTGCCCCCTAAAACAGCGACACGGCGATTGTCTGCGATCGTTTAAATCGCATGGAACAGGCAGCGTGAAGTCTTGACGATCAATATGATTTTCAAGGTCAGCCTCTCCCCCAACAGGACATTTTCCCCATACGCCTCTGTCACGCGGGTCGTTATTTGACCCAGCGGTTATGTGCTGCCTTTGGCTGTGCATCCGCTTTTATGTGAGATGCATTATGACGACCGTTAAAAATATTACAGCTGATGATCAGCCTACAGATTTTAGTGATTTTTTATTAGCTAATCCATTGCTGCAAGCGTTGGAAAAAGAAAAATACACGACCCCAACGCCTATTCAGGCACAAGCCATTCCCTTGGTTCTACACGGTGATGACCTTTTAGGCATCGCGCAAACCGGTACAGGCAAAACAGCCGCTTTTGCACTCCCAAGTCTCAATCACATTTGCCGCAACCCTATTCAGCGCACCCCAACAAGTGTGCGCACATTGATCCTTGCGCCAACACGAGAACTTGTTGGTCAAATTGCAAAGTCATATGAAACATATGGTCAATTCTTTAAGCCTTCTGTCTGCCAAGTGGTGGGGGGCGTAAACATTAATCGCCAAATTCGAGAGCTTTCGCGCGGTGTTGATGTGCTTGTAGCAACACCAGGGCGACTTATTGATTTGATGAATCAAAAAGCTGTTACGCTGAAAGAAGTTGAAATTCTCGTGCTTGATGAAGCAGACCAGATGCTTGATATGGGGTTCATTCATGCCTTGCGCAAAATCATTCCTTATTTGCCAAAAAAACGCCAAACGCTTTTCTTTTCTGCAACTATGCCAAAAGCCATCGCTGATTTGGCTAAACAGTTTTTGACGGACCCAGCAAAAGTTTCCGTCGCGCCCGCCTCAACGACAGCAGAACGCGTCAGCCAAAGTATGAGTTTCATCAGCAAAGGGGATAAGCCTGCTTTGTTGGTCGCAACGATTGAAAGTAATCCCATTGAGCGCGCATTGATCTTTGTACGCACCAAGCATGGAGCCGATAAAGTTGTCCGCCAATTAGGGGCCGCCAATATTGAGGCTGTCGCCATTCATGGTAATAAAAGCCAACCTCAACGCGAACGCGCTTTGCAAGCTTTTCGCGAAGGCAAAATTCTTTTCCTTATTGCCACAGACATCGCAGCAAGAGGCATTGATATTCCCGGCGTGAGCCATGTTATAAATTATGATGTGCCCAATATTCCGGAACAATATGTGCACCGCATCGGACGGACAGCCCGCGCCGGAGCATCTGGAGAAGCTATTAGCTTTGTGGATTCAGAAGAAAAATCTTACATCAAACAGATTGAAAAAGTGACCCGGCAAAAAATTCCTGTGCTCGATTTGCCGGAAGATTTTGATGATATTCTTGCAAGAGTGAAATCTCTCAAGCTCCCCCCGAAAAAATCAGGGGCAACTGGCGGGCGCAATGCAAAAGGCGGCGGCCGGAATGGTCAAGGCAGGCGCGGCAGTGGCGGCAAACCCCCATCCCAGCGAAATGGCCCCCCAACACGAGGACGCCGAGGCAATGGCGCGACACAACGCCCAGATCAGATTGAGGCCCGCGAAGCAGCAAAATCC
>CALLVA010000112.1 GCA_938010655.1 uncultured Parvularculaceae bacterium
AGGCGGCAATAAACAACAATGCGAGGCCCCATGTCAGGCAGAGCAGGAAGATCAGCGTTTGCGGGTCAGTCGGAAAAAATTGATTTTGCATAATTTATAGTGTCCCGATTCGAGAAATGATGTTCTTATTTTGTGCCGTGACCTTAAAAGAGCCAAAAAAAGCAATCAAGAGAGCGATTTCCGCCATTTTCATTTTTCATTAACTACCAATTTTGAAATTCTATGCTTATCTTTATGAGAGGAGGAACAATGACTGATTTAATTTTCTTACTTGCCGAGCCGCTTTTCGAATTCATATTAGTTATGAGCGTGCTAGGCGTTTTGTGCCGCAAGATGGACCTGCCGGGATTGCTGTTTTTAACTGGATTTACAGGTATGAGAGGCCCGACGGTCAGCGACTTAAGTGAGGGGAGCGATAACGCGGCGCGGATCAAAGCTCAAAATCAAGTGCGTGAATATATGGCAGAAAAGGGGTTGAGCCCTACAGAAGATAATGAGCCTTTTCGGCCCTTAAGATAAGGTTTTTCTCACCGAATTCTTTTACGTTTTCCAATGTAACGTGGCTTCGGTGATGGGGTTTTCAAAGCTACGCTCGTCGCCCCGCGCGGTGAGCCATTCTCTCTTCAATTTCAAATACCATTTTGCGAGTTCGTCTGGCTCTTCTACATACATCATGGTTGGGCGATAGCGCGCGATATTTTCATTCTGTTCCCGGAGGATTTTGCCGTCCTGGCCGAGAAAAGTTTTCATCAAAGGGTAGGTGATGGGGCGCAAGACTGAGAGCAAGGGCATATCCCAGAAGAACATTTGCGTGATTTCTGATGTGCCAGCTTCTAAAGGTGTGATGCAGGTCAGGCCCAGAATGGTGTGTTTCTCATTGCGGATTGTCTCTAGCCTTGTGCCCGGCAAGCGGAATTCAATTTCCGTGGTGAGCGCGCCACCTATGAGCTTATAGGCGCGGCCATTGGCAGAAGGCGGGTGCGCTTTCATGCGAAAGCCCATCTCGCAGGGTTCGTAATTTTTGACCTTTTCCTGCGCGTCGCCGGGGGTGCGCCAGAACCATTGCTGGTGCACGAAAGGGGTGTGCGCCGGGTCAACAAGACCAATCACAGCTTCATCATAAGGCCCTTCGGTCGGCACGGTGACCCGCATTTTAGGCCGGGTACTGACGGCTGTGGGGAGTGTTGGCGCGGGCAGGGCAGGCGACCCGTCAAAACGTTTCTCATCTTCGGGGATATAAACCCAAAGCGTGCCTTTTTCCTCATTTATGGGATAAGACGGCGTGCGCATCTTTTCGACCGGAAAATTGCTTGTGCCCGTTAAGGCCGGAATTTTGGCACAGACCCCATCTTTGGTTTGCATTTGCCAGCCATGATATGGGCATTGAACCGTTGGTGCTGCGCCATCTTCAATGATCCGGCCAGAAGAAAGCGGCGCGGCGCGGTGGGGGCAGACATCCCGCATCGCAAAAGCAACGCCTTGGCTGGTCCGGCCTAGCAAGACAGGCCGATCCAGCATGATTTTGCGGATCATCTTCCCCGGCTTCACATCCGATGATGGGCAGGCGAAATACCACATATCTGTGAGCGGCGCCGTATGATCGGCTTTGGGCTTTTGGATCGGTGCGTTCATCCGCTGCTTATAAGCATTCTTGGCAAGGCACGCAAAGGATGATCGCCTATATGCTTAGACTTAAGCCTTACCCGCCAAAGAAATCAAACTTGCCGAGGGGCACGCCATTATGCCGCAAAATATTATAAGCGGTGGTGCAGTGGAAATAGACATTCGGCAAGGTGAAGCCTTGCAGATAACTTATACTGGTAAAGGGAACGTCCCCGCGTGGGCCTAGTTTGACAGTGAACTCAAAATCTTCCTGACCATTAATCTCATCAGCGGAAATGCTGGCAATGTCTTTGCGGGCCTTGGCAATGGTCGCATAGACATCCGCAAAGCTGGTCTCATCATCTTCATAAACCGGTGGCGTCTGCCCGGTTGCCCGAAACGGATAGGCTTTTGATAAAGACGCTGCAATTCGCATCTGACTGATCAGGGGGAGCATATTGGGGAAGAGGCGGCTTTGCAGCAAAACCTCTGGCGCAATTTCTGCCTCCTCCGCATAGGCTTCGCCTTTTTTATAGACATGGTCGAGACCTGCCAGCGCTTTATCAAGGACAGGGATAGAAAGATCATAAAGAGCAGTGCTCATAAAAAAGTACTCGTTGTTGATTTTTGAATATCGATAGGCATGTTTTTCATGCCCAAAAGCCGAAGCGGATTGAGGCTGAACTTGCTTGTGGCTTCAACAATGTCGCCATCTCTTAATTCGGCCAGGGGCAGGGCGTTTGTTTTGGCCCAATCCATTTTACCATATAGGTTTGCGCCCTCGTTTGGGACGCTGATTTGTAATGTTTCGTTGCACCCTAATTTGGCAATGGTCTGACCATCTACGACAATGCTCAGTTTGCGCAGGCGTCCATAAAGACCTGCATTTCGCGTAATCGTTATTTGTCTCATCTCTTTTGGCCCCTTCTAATTGGGGTATTTTACCCCAAAAAATTGTTTTGTCATAGCCAATAACTGTGTCTTGCTTTTTGGGGGCGTTCGCGTGTTTATAGACTTCATGATCAAAGACAAATTTGCCCCGATTATCATTGCTGTAGACGGCCCTGCCGCCGCTGGAAAAGGGACTTTGTCGCGCCGCCTCGCGCATTTTTATGATCTGGCTTATCTGGATACGGGCTCTCTCTATCGCGCTGTTGGCTGGTCTGTCCTGAATGCCGGTGGCAATCCGCGCAATGCAGATGAAGCGACAGAAGCGGCGAAAAATCTCGATATGTCTGGAATCGAAAGTCATGACATACGCACAGCAGAAATTGGCCGTGCCGCTTCAATTGTCGCGGCCATACCTTCTGTCCGTGCGGCTTTGTTGGATTTTCAGCGCAATTTTGCAAAACACCCACCGCATTTTCATGAAGGCAAAGTGCGCGGTGCTGTGTTGGATGGGCGGGATATTGGAACAGTTGTCTGTCCAGATGCGACGGTAAAACTATTTATCATCGCTGATCTGGAAGAGCGGGCCAAACGCCGTTGGCAAGAGCTTACCGCGCGGGATGCGGGCTTGCCACTAGAGCAAGTGGTGGAAGATTTGCGCCGTCGGGATGCGCGGGATTCAGGCCGAGACACAGCGCCTTTGACCCCATCTTCAGATGCTGAAATCTTGGACACGTCAAAATTGAGCATAGAAGAAGTGGTGGCGCGCTCGATCAGGATGGTGGATCGGAAGTTGGGCATCGGGTCTTCGCCCGGCGAAACAGCTTGAGTTTTGATTTTCCTCTTATTTTGACGATATAGCCCTGCCCCGCTTCAATCTCCCCCCTTGCCCCTTACACTTTATAGTCCTATAGAGACGGCCTTCGTGACTTTTTGGTTTCGTGGGGACCAACTGTTTAGGCAGTTTTGTGTGTGGTCCGCCCTTGATTGATCAGTCTTTTAAAAACCCTTAGCTGAGCGCCCGCTCTCTCCCCGTCTGTGCGGTGGAACAAGAGGCGGGAAGACCTTCGGAAAACCGATGGCATTATTAGCTGATAAAATTTGGAGACCAGACTTACATGTCTGAGACAATGACCCCATCCGTTGATGATTTCGCGGAAATGTTTGAAGCTTCCGTTGTCGGAAAGCAAAGTTTTGAAGATACAGTCGTCAAAGGTACCGTTACCGGTATCGAAAAAGATATGGCGATTATCGACGTAGGCCTCAAAATGGAAGGCCGCGTGCCTCTCAAAGAATTTACCATGCCAGGCCAAGAACCAACATTAGCTGTTGGTGATGAAGTCGAAGTCTATGTTGAGCGCGTTGAAAATGCGCTGGGCGAAGCAGTTATCTCGCGCGAAAAAGCTCGCCGCGAAGAAGCTTGGTATCGCCTTGAGAAGAACTATGAAAATGAAGACCGCGTTGATGGCGTGATCTTTAACCGCGTTAAAGGTGGCTTCACCGTTGATCTTGATGGCGCTGTAGCGTTTTTGCCGGGGTCTCAAGTGGACATTCGCCCTGTGCGCGATGCGTCTCCTTTGATGAACATCCCGCAGCCGTTCAAAATCCTGAAAATGGATAAGCGCCGCGGCAACATTGTTGTGTCTCGTCGGTCTATTCTTGAAGAAGATCGTGCTGAGCATCGTCAGGAAGTGGTTAAAGACTTGTCTGAAGGCGATAGCCGCGAAGGTGTGGTCAAGAACATCACTGATTATGGTGCGTTTGTTGAGTTGGCGCCGGGCGTTGATGGCCTGTTGCACGTCACAGATATGAGCTGGAGCCGGGTGAACCATCCGTCTGAAGTCATCAATGTGAATGACAAGGTTCAGGTTCAGATCATTAAGATCAACCCTGAAACACACCGTATTTCACTAGGCATGAAGCAGTTGGCGCCAGACCCATGGGAAGGTGTTGCGGCGAAATATCCATTGAATGCGAAATTCAAAGGTAAAGTCACCAACATCACTGATTATGGTGCATTTGTTGAGTTGGAAGATGGCATTGAAGGCCTCGTCCATGTTTCAGAAATGAGCTGGGTGAAGAAGAATGTACACCCAGGCAAAATCGTTGCGACGTCTCAAGAAGTTGACGTAATGGTTCTGGAAGTCGATGAAAGCAAGCGTCGTATTTCTCTCGGCTTGAAGCAGTGTGCTGACAATCCTTGGGAAAACTTTGCACAAGAACACCCAATTGGGTCTATCGTCGAAGGCGAAATCAAAAACATCACCGAATTTGGGTTGTTTGTTGGCATCACCGACGACATGGACGGCATGGTGCACTTGTCAGATCTCGATTGGGATAAGTCAGGCGACGAAGCCATTAAAGACTACGAAAAGGGTGCCGTTGTAAAAGCGAAAATCCTTGATGTTGATCCAGACAAAGAGCGTATTTCTTTGGGCATTAAACAGCTTGATGGTGATCCAATGGATCACGCTGGTGATATTCGCCGCGGGTCAGACGTGACATGTGAAGTCACTTCGATCGAGTCAGGTGGCATTGAAGTGAAAGTCGGCGGGGAAGAAGGGCCTAAAGCCTTTATCCGCAAATCCGATCTTTCGCGGGATCGCAATGAGCAACGCCCAGAGCGCTTTGCTGTTGGCGATAAGGTTGATGCCCGTGTCACAGCGTTTGACGCAAAAACACGTCGTATTTCCCTTTCCATCAAAGCCCGCGAAATGGCAGACGAGAAAGAAGCCGTCGAACAGTTTGGTTCAGCCGATGCTGGTGCCTCCCTCGGCGATATTCTCGGCGCGGCCTTGAAAGACAACGACTAATTTTTGGCGGGGCGGATTATTCGCTCCAACCAAACAACACTATCAGAAAGCCCGGTCCACAATGGCCGGGCTTTTTTTGCGATCTTGTTGCTCTTGCGGATCGTCCCTTGAAGAGAAATTAAAACCCGGCGATAAATAGAAGCATTCATTCTAAAGGCAGCCAGATGTTTCGTTCCCTCAATTTAAATCGCAAACGTGATTTGTCTCGCTATGACATCGACCAGCAGCGTTTTGATGAAACCGGCTATTGCGTTTTGGAAGGGTTTTTCAACGATAAAGAAATTGATTTTGCGGCGGAAGAAGTCCGAAAATTAGTCGAAGAAAAACATGAGATTTGCTGCGATAATTTAAAAACCAATGAGCGCAGCTTGGTTTCTTTTGTACCGACAGCGGATATTCAATCCGGCTTTTTCAAACTGAATGATATGCATCTCATCAGTAAGACCATTCAGGCGCTGGCGCTGAATTCGGATATGACAAACATTTTGTCGACCCTGATGGGGCAAGCCCCGGTTTGTTGTAATTCTCTATATTTTGAGCGCAGCAGCCAGCAAACCACCCATGTTGATTCAATTTACATGACGCCGACAACACCAACAGATTTGATCGCAATTTGGGTGGCGCTTGAAGATGTGCACCCAGAGGCAGGCCCGCTTTTTTATTATCCGGGCAGCAGCAAAATTCCGGCCTATCAATTTTCCAATGGAGGACGCCGCGCAGTTGAAGAAGAAATGGATCAATGGCTCGCCTACCGGGACGCGGAACTGGCGAAACTTGGCCAAGATGCGCAGCATTTTATGCCGAAAAAAGGCGATGTGTTTATTTGGCATGCGCAATTATTTCATGGCGGCGCGGCAGTATCGGACCCAGAGCTGACACGGAAATCTTTCGTCTTCCACTATTTTTCAGAACGCGATTGCGTTTCCGCAGGCCATGAAATCGTACCCGCTTCAGGCGGGCAGATGTGGCAACGCGGCCGCCAAAGCGTGCGTCCAAACAGTTTGCCGCCAGAAGACGCGCCCTTTCCTGAACAAATATATCTGGCAAGACATCCTGACGTCGCAAAGGCTGTTGCGAATGGTAAAATGAAAAGCGGCGAATATCATTATCGCCATTTTGGATTTGCAGAGAAACGAGAAATCTAAAAACTATTTTGGAATGAAGTCGCGCGGAGAAAAGGCTAAGCTGTGTGATACCTTCACATTTGCATTGCGCTGTTTTTGCGGGGTAGCATTGCGATATGACTTTATCTGAACATTCTTCTGAAAAAAGGCACAGCACGCCAAATCGTATTCCTTGGCCGCCGATCATTCTGATTGCGGCGATCATTTGTGGTTTGGTGTTGGGGCGCTTTATGCCGTCGCTTTTGAATTTGCAGATGGTTGGATATCTCCCGTTTGGCGAGGCGCAAGTTTGGCTGGGTCGTATGATTATCGGCGCTGCGATTGCCATGGATCTTTGGGTGTTGGCGATTTTCAAAAAGCACAAAACCAATATCCGCCCAGACCGGCCTGCAGAAACGCTTGTCACATCCGGCCCGTTCGCCTTTTCCCGTAACCCGATTTATGTGGGCAATGTGGCGATCATCTTTGGATTTGCAGTGATGAAAGGGTCGTTATGGTATCTGCTTTTGGTGCCTATGGTTTTTATCCTGATTAAGCATTTGGCGATCCGAAGAGAAGAGGCGCATATTGCCGCGCGTTTCGGGCCAGCATGGGATGAATATGCGGCCCGCGTCAGGCGGTGGCTCTGATGCCTGAATTGCCAGAAGTTGAAACTGTGCGCCGGGGATTAGAGCCTGTTATGGCTGGTGCACGTTTTGTCCATGTGGAACAGCGACGACCGGATTTGCGGTTTCCTTTTCCAACTAATTTTGTGGCGCGTCTCAAAGGGTGGCGGGTGAGTAGCCTTGAGCGCCGCGCTAAATATATTCTCGCGCATTTAACCAGCGGCGAAACCTTGATCATTCATTTGGGGATGTCTGGGCGGGTCAGCATTCACTCAATGGCCGAAAACGCGCCTGGCGCATTTCATCATCAAGTGCCCCATAAAGAGAAGCATGATCATGTTGTCTTCCAATTGCAGGGGCCGAACGGGCAAGCGGCCGTGACCTATAATGATGCGCGGCGGTTTGGCTATATGGATTTGGTGGCGACACATGATTTGGATCAAAGCAATCATTTTGCGCGAATGGGGCCTGAGCCATTAGGCAATCATTTTTCAGCCAGCAGTCTTTCTGATGCGTTGAAGGGCAAAAAAACACCTATTAAACAAGCGCTTCTGGATCAGCGTGTGGTGGCTGGGCTGGGCAATATATATGTCTGCGAGGCATTGTTTCGGGCTGGCATTTCGCCAAAGCGCCAAGCATATACGATATCGGGGAAGCGGGCTGAGCGCCTCGCCCCGATTATACGTGCTGTTTTAAACGAGGCGATTGCTGCAGGCGGCTCCACATTGCGCGATTTTGCGGATGCGAGCGGCGAGTTGGGCTATTTCCAACATAGATTCCAGGTTTATGACCGAGAGGGGGCTGAATGTGTGACCTGTCAAACCCCGATCAAGCGGTTGGTTCAATCTGGCAGATCGACATTTTACTGCAGCAAATGTCAGCGATAAGGGGGCAAAGAGCAATTGCTTTTGAAAACTAGGGCAAAGCCTCAAATCGCGTGTTGACGCGCCATTTTTCGCTAGCTATAAAGCGCGACCTTACACAGATTTACGTGCATAGAAGAATTGGATTTATACCCATGGCGAATACGTCTTCAGCCAAGAAAATGGTACGCAAAATTGCAGCGCGGACCGAAGTTAACAAATCTCGCCGCTCCCGCGTTCGGACATATGTTCGTTATGTGGATGAAGCGATTGCTGCTGGTGATGCTGCGAAAGCAGCTGAAGCTTTGAAAGCCGCGCAACCAGAGATGATGCGCGCTGTTTCAAACGGTGTTTTTCACAAAAATACAGTCTCTCGAAAGATTTCGAGACTGGCAAAAAAGGTCAAGGCCCTTTCTGCATAAAACGGACTAAAATCAGTATACAGACAACCCGCCCAAGAGGCGGGTTTTTTGTTGCGAAAATTATGTCCAAAAATAGGCAAAAACAATTTTTTCATTTACACAAAATTTACCAAGCGCACTTATTGCTAGTAGTCTTGACTTTTTCAGATTTTATATATTGAGCTGGTAGCTGGTATTTATAACTTTTGAAGTTTTTTCAAAGCGCAAAAAAATTCTTAAGACAAACAGCTCAACAGCGAGAGGTAAATGACTGATTTTGCTTGTGTCAATAAAATCCATGGTAGTTTTTTTGGATTTATTTTGACCATTTCGCTGCAAAGGCGCTTGCGCAATTGCTCTCGTTTCTTTTAAAACGTTTACACAACTTGAAAAGGACTTTTGAAGTTGTTTTTACCCCAATGCCGGGCAAGGTGAACTGGTGTTGGTCGTGTAAAAACAAGACAGAAATAGGTGATCTATTCTGCAAAAGAACTTGGTTGAGTTGAGTCTTGATTTTGAGAGGGGGGATCAGAGATCTTTCATGATCAAGATGTGCATGGGAGGGGTTGGTTGTAAGAGCAACTTTGTGGATCAAGCATAATGATAAAGCCGATATGATCGGCTTGGTTGAGGGGCATATAAAAGTTCGGCGAACGGACATGCTCCTGAGGTGTTTTGCACCTTGTGTTGAGTAGCGAAGAGGCTTGTTGAATTCAGCAAGTTTGGAACAAAAATTTTAATATAATGGACCAGCAATTATGAGCTGTGAAAAATTTTTATTATCGATGCTTTCTCTGACAGCTTACAGCAGTACTGTTTGTAGTCGGAATATATAGACCACAAAATAAACGTTAGGGTTCCGACCCTCATGTAAATACGAATTCTGACAAAGTTGCCTCGGCAGCTATGGCCCCCTATTGCTCTTTCAAGGACGAAATGATGCTTACACCTGATCACTATCCACGCTTCGTAAATTATAAAAATGCCTTAAGGTTGGCGTTGGGCGAGACGACTTATAAGTCATGGCTCGAAGATTTATCGCTGCATGGTATGGAGAAGGGGGAAGTTTTTGTTGGGGCAAAGTCTGATTTTTTTGCGCAACAAATTATGCATAGATATGCAGATGATTTACGTCAGCTTTGGCGCAAAGAGATGGGGTTTGAAGCGCGGGTCACGGTGCGGGGCCGTGAAAAATTGACCAAAGCGTTGACCTTTGGGCAGGTGCTATCTGAAAAGACAAATGCGGCGGCAAAAATGTCTTCTGCGAGCAATGCCAAACGCCCCGTGATTAAAAATGCTTTTAAAGCCGACCAATTAAAACCGTCCGCTGACGATAAGTCGATCGAAGACAATACTGCAGATCAGGAACAGCCTTTTCAGCTCGATCCAATCGATCAAAGCCAAAGAGCGCAAAAGCAAGACCAGCAAGATCAAAATACAACGTCAGCTATTCAGCATGTCGCGACTGATCTAAACGATGCCCATACATTTGAGACATTTGAAACCAGTGACAGTAATTGTATTGCTGTCAGCGCAGCTTTGTCTGTTGCTGAAGGGTCTGATGATCCGTTGGTCTATTTTTATGGTCACTCTGGCCTCGGCAAAAGCCATCTTTTGAGCGCGATAGGTCATAATCGCTTAACGCAAAATGCGAATGAAAATGTTCTTTATCTTCCGCATGACAATTTGCTGAACGCTTATGTGAGTGCCGTGATGGCGCGCACAGTGCCTGAATTGCGGGCCTATTTTGATAAGGTGGATGTCTTGCTTGTGGATGATATTCACATGTTGCGGGGGCGAAAATCCACGCAAGAAGAATTGCTGTTGCTGATTGATCGGATGATTGCAAAAGGCAAAAAGGTCATCTTGTCTGGCGCGATGCCCCCAGAGACCTTGTCCCAGACAGGTCTATGTCAGCGCTTCACAGATCGCCTCGCAGGGGGCATGTGTGTTGGCATTGCGAAGCCAGATTTGAAATTGCGGTTGAGCGTTGCCAGAAGCATGGCAGATCGTTTTGCGGCGCGCGGCGAGGGGCGTTTGGCCGAGCGTCATGTTGAATCAGTGGCGCGCAGATGCGACCAATCAATCCGCGAAGTTCAAGGCTGTATGCGTCTGATGCGCTTGAATCATAATGCCTTTGGTGATGAGGGCATGACAGACGACAAAGTCGCCCAGATGATTTCATCTCACATTAAATATCGCATGCAGGAAGTAACGCTGGATACGATTTTAGATGCTGTGTCTGAAGTGTTTGGTATTTCCATTGCTGATATGCAAGGCAAGGCCCGGCCACAGGTGATCGTGCGGGCGCGCCATGCTTTCAATCTGATTGCCCGCAAAAAGACCAAGATGCCCCTTAAGTCCATCGCGGCTATGCTCAACCGGGACCATACAACAATCATGGCCAGTGTTCGGCGGGCAGAAGCTTTGGCGGAAATTGATCCTGACTTTGGCGACAAAATCTCCAGATTGCTTGAAGACCTCTCCTAGCGGCAAGATATCATAAAGATATCCCACTCGAAATGACTCGCTTTTAGGGACAGGACACGGCTATAGTCAGCGTCCGGTTTTCACTATGCGCGGTTGCTGTCTAGGGCAATTTGCATTCACGATAAGATCGTAAAGCATCGGAAAATGTCTGAGATAGGGGCAATTTCTCATGCTGGTCGAATGCAAAATGCTCCGGGGGTCAAATGGCGTATTTTAGAGATGAGAGAGCACCTGATGAAAGTCACCATTGAGCGCGCAACATTCCTTAAAGCGCTAAGCCATGTTCAAAGTGTTGTAGAGCGGCGCAATACGATTCCGATTTTGTCGAATGTCTTGCTTCAAGCAGAAGGCGGGTCCATGGCGCTCACGGCGACAGATCTCGACATTGAAGTGGCCGAACGTGCGCCCGCTGATGTGGATACGCCGGGCGCGATCACAGCTTCTGCCCTCACCTTATATGAGATTGTACGTCGTTTGCCAGATGGCGCTCAGATCAGGCTCGACAATACGGATGACGCTGGGCGGCTGAAGCTTTCTGCTGGCAAGTCAGAATTCTCTTTGGCAGCATTGCCAGATCAAGACTTCCCAACCCTCACATCGGATGAAGGCGGCGTTCGGTTTGCCATGCCATCTGATGAGTTGAAGCGCCTGATCGACAAAACGCGCTTTGCCATGTCACAGGAAGAAACGCGGTATTATTTGAATGGTGTATATCTTCACGCGGCTGAAGATGATGGAGAAAAAACGCTCCGCGCCGTTGCGACAGATGGGCACCGTTTGGCGCGACTTGACGCAAAATTGCCTGATGGCGCAGCAAATATCCCCGGCATTATTGTGCCGCGCAAAGCTGTGACAGAATTGCACCGATTGCTGGATGGGAGTTTTGAAACTGTCGATGTGACTGTTTCGGAAAGTCGCATACGGTTTGGCTATGGCGATGCTGTTTTAACATCAAAATTGATCGATGGGACTTTCCCTGATTATGCACGGGTCATTCCAACGGGCAATGACCGCGAATTGAAGCTTGATCGAGATGACTTCAAAAATGCAGTTGATCGTGTAGCGACAGTTTCCGCTGATAAGACACGGTCTATCAAGCTGGACCTTGGCGCAGATAAGATGAAGTTGATGGTGAATAACCCGGAAGCGGGGAGCGCGTTTGAAGAGCTTTCCGTAGATTTTTCTGCTGAGGCTTTAGAAATTGGGTTTAATGCCCGGTATTTGTTAGATGTGGCACAGCAAATTGATGGGACAACAGCGACTTTCAAATTCTCTGATCCCTCATCCCCAACAATTGTGCTGGATGATGATGATGCAAATGCACTATATGTTCTAATGCCACTCCGGGTATGATGGAGATTTTTTGACCCTCCGCCTACGTCATATTGGGCTTACCAATTTTCGATCCTATGAAGAGCTTGCTTTGCCCTTGTCGGGCAAGCCCGTTGTGCTGACGGGTCAAAATGGCGCAGGAAAAACAAACTTACTCGAAGCTATTTCCATGTTATCCGCAGGCCGGGGCATGCGCCATGCACGGTTGGGAGAAATTGCGCGGCAGGCCGGTGATGGTAGTTGGGCTGTTCGGGTAAAGCTCGGTGAAATTGGCGGAGTGCCAGACACAGATTTGGGTGTTGGAGTGCATGCTGGCAACGACAAGCGCATTGTTCGCATTGATGGCGCGGCCGCGAAGCCCGGTGATTTATTAGATTATTTGAGTTTTCTCTGGTTAACGCCTGCGCAAGACAGATTGTTCATGGACAGTCCCGGCGAGCGGCGAAAATTCTTAGACCGTATGGTCCTCGCCCACGATAAAGCCCATGGCAGGCGCTCGACCGATTATGAAAATGCCATGCGCCAAAGGCAAAAATTGTTTGAACAAGGACGATTTGATGATGCGTGGCTTTCTGGTCTGGAAGCGAATATGGCGGAAAATGGTGTGGCCATTGCTGCAGCGCGCCGGGATATGGCGGGGCGGTTGGCCGCGGGTGTCGAGCGTATTGCCCAAAGTGTTTTCCCCGTTGCTGATATTTCTCTCGAAGGCTCTTTGGAGCAGGCTTTGAGCGAAGCGAGTGCAGGCGCCGTGGAAGAAGAATTTGAGGCAAGGCTGAAAGCCAATCGCCGCTTACATGCAGAGGCAGGCCGGGCATTGGAAGGCCCCCACCGATCTGATTTATTAGTGACCCACCGGGAAAAGGCACAAGCGGCAAGGCTATGTTCTACGGGAGAGCAAAAAGCTTTATTGATCGGTTTGGTGCTTGCCAATGCAGTAGCACTCAGCGCCCGCGCAATGACAGATGCCCCGTTGGTCCTATTGCTAGATGAAGTTGCAGCGCATTTAGATCAACACCGCCGCGCCGCATTATTTGATATTTTAGAAGAAATTGGCATGCAAGCCTTCATGACGGGTACGGATAACCCGCTGTTCGAAACATGGGGGGATCGCGTGGATCATTTTGAAGTGGTTGAGGGGACCGTCAAACTTTTTTAAAAAACCATGACCCATTATTGGGCGAATTGACGCTTTTACATATGAGGGCGTCGATATTCGTTTAAAAATCTGAGCTCTCGCCAGCGCCATTGTTGTAGCGCTTTTATTTATACGGGAGAGACAGATGATGAGTACCAAATCTTTTATTTCGGGAGTAGGCGCAATTTGTCTCTCCTTTTTCTTTATTTCATCGGCCCATGCGGCCCTGATAGGCAATGCCACATCCATCAATGGGGGAACATTATATGAGGGGTTAGGGGAAACCTCTCCCGGCAATGGTGTTGGGTCTGGTCGGTGGCAGATTGGGGATTGTACGTTTGATGGAACGTCAACAATCTGTGTCTTAAGCGGGACTTATGAAGAAGCGGCAGATAGTACAGTTTCGCCGGGCGCGACGGGGTCTTATACGATGACCTATGAATATTTAGGTACGCTCAATCCGGGCATTGCCCAGTCTATTGCGCCGGGTTCTGACTTTCTTAGTTTTGCTGCATTGGGCGATGCTTTGTTCACGCTTGAAGTCATCCCCATGGGGGGCAGTGCCATCACAACGACTTTTCCGGCAGACCCCTTTGAAAATTCATTTGGGTTTGCCGTCGAGCATGATGGGGCAACGCAAGTCTGCAATAATTTACCGACACAATTTGCTTGCACAATTGCTAATGTGGGGTTGAATGCTGGGTCGTCATTATCCGCGACTGCATTTAATTCTTTCTCATTTTCAATTCCTGACAGCGTTCTCAATACGTCTGAGGTTCCCTTACCAGCCGCTCTGCCTTTGTTCCTGGCAGGGATCGCTGGTTTTAGCGCAACAGCAAGAAGGCGCAAAAGGGCATAACTGAAAAGGGGTGGTTTAATGGCCACCCCTTTTTTTACAGGATAATTTTACAAATATATTTCTCATACCACGTTTGACCGGTCAGGCTTTCGAAGAAACCATTATGCCCGCCTAAGGGATGCTCAATAAATTGTGCTGTCTCTGGTAAATGAAGGGTATGAATATCTTTTGTGGCGCAAACAGGGTCGTCGCTCGCGGCGATGATTGAAATTGGTGTGTCGCTGCCCATAAGATCATCTTTAAACAGACGATATCCATTAAAAAAATCAGTGTCAGACGGGAAGTCAGAGTAATCTTGAATGAAATGATCTGAAAGCTGCTTGATGGTTTTCATTTCAAGTGGTTTTTCGAGATTATAGATATGTGGAAAAGCGGCTTGCTTGGCGCGCAATGCGTTGTGCCATTTATCAACGAAATATCGTCGGATAAAACTCTGCCCATCGATTAATGCCACGCCAGCTTGAGGGTCAATGACGGGGCTAATCGAAAATATATGCTGGATGTTTGGCAGCGGCGTCTCGCGCATTTCGCGGGCGATGCGCAACGCAAAATTACCGCCCAGAGAAAAGCCTATAAGGTAGACCGGGCCTTTATTGGCTTCACAGAGCTGTTGAACCGCTGCAAAAACTTCTGGCAGCAACGTGGCGTTGAACAAGCCTTCATTTAGCTGAGAGGTTGGCCCGTGGTCGCGATAATTTAAGCGAAATATAGAAAAGCCTTGCTCAAATAAGGTCCGCGCCGCTGAGGCCACATAATTGCTGTCGTGACAGCCCATCCAACCATGGAGCAAGATCACCAGCCCTCGCTCATTTTGCGCTTTTGAATGCATCCCCATAAGGCGTACATTCGCTTCCCCATTATGAGGTCCACAATCGAGAATAACTTCTTGCGCCGCAGCGTTCATCGCATGGGGCTGTCGATTTCGCATATTCTTGCTGGCCAGTAAGGTCTGAACCATAGCGGGGCGCAAATAGAAGGGCGGCGAAAAAGGCGGTATCTGGGACATGCGTATCTTGTGCGCTGTATGGCGAAAAGGGACCAGCTTTTTTTGCAGTATTTCCATCAATATCCAAACCAGCATCACCGATAGATTTTGGCCTATTAAGTCATTGATATAATTGGTAATAAAACGACTTTTTTTTGCATCAAAATTTGGACCTCGCTTATGCAATCAGCTATACATAAACGACTCATTTAGCCCCCCAATAAAGGACCATATTACATGGCCGACCCAGCGGAAAACATCTCTCCAGACACCCATCAACATGGTGATAATGATGATTATGGCGCGGACTCGATTAAGGTCCTGAAGGGCCTTGATGCGGTTCGAAAGCGTCCGGGGATGTATATTGGTGATACAGACGACGGGTCTGGTCTGCATCACATGGTCTATGAAGTTGTTGATAATGCCATTGATGAGGCGTTGGCGGGCTATTGCGACACGATTGAAGTGATCTTGAATGAAGATGGTTCTTGCTCAGTCTCTGATAATGGGCGCGGTATTCCGACAGCGATGCATGAAGAAGAGGGGATGTCCGCTGCGCAGGTGATCATGACACAGCTCCATGCTGGCGGAAAATTTGATTCCAACTCTTATAAAGTTTCTGGCGGTTTGCACGGCGTGGGCGTTTCCGTTGTGAATGCGTTGTCTGACTGGTTGGTCTTGCGGATTTGGCGTGATGGCAAAGAACATTCCATGCGGTTCCAATTTGGCAATGCTGATGCAGATTTGGCATTGGTGGGAGATGCGGGCGAAAAAACGGGCACTATGGTGACCTTCCACCCATCAGACACAATTTTTACGGGCACTGAATTTGATTTTGACACATTAGAAAAACGCTTGCGCGAATTGGCCTTTTTGAATTCAGGCGTGTCTATCACATTGCGGGATGAGCGCCGTGTGGATCATGTTGAAGCCAAGATGGAATATGAAGGAGGCTTGGTCGAATATGTGCGGTACATTGATGAAGCGAAAAACGCGCTTGTAGATACACCGATCTCTTTTCAAACAGAAAAAGATGATGTGGCAGTTGAAATCGCGATGTGGTGGAACGACAGCTATCATGAGCGTGTTTTGTGTTTCACTAATAATATTCCTCAACGCGATGGCGGGACGCATTTGGCGGGCTTTCGGGGCGCACTAACGCGGGCAGTGAATTCTTATGCGAATGCGACGGGCATTGCTAAAAAAGAAAAAGTTTCTCTAACAGGGGAAGATTGCCGCGAAGGCCTGACATGTGTGCTATCTGTCAAAGTGCCAGACCCAAAATTCAGTTCACAAACAAAAGATAAGCTTGTTTCTTCCGAAGTGCGCCCCATCGTTGAAAGCGAAGTCGGCGAACAGTTAAACATTTGGTTTGAAGAGCACCCACAAGAAGCCAAACGGCTTTTACAAAAAGTCGTTGAAGCCGCCGCGGCGAGAGAAGCAGCGCGGAAAGCCAGAGAATTGACACGCCGCAAAGGCGCGCTTGATATGAATTCTCTGCCGGGCAAATTGGCAGACTGCCAAGAGCGCGACCCATCAAAATGTGAACTCTTCATCGTGGAGGGGGATTCCGCTGGTGGCTCCGCCAAACAAGCGCGTAACCGTGAAAACCAAGCGGTACTGCCATTGCGCGGTAAGATTTTGAATGTGGAGCGTGCTCGTTTTGATAAAATGCTGGGTAGCCAAGAAATTGGTACACTGATCACGGCGTTGGGCACGGGTATTGGTCGGGATGATTTTAACCCCGATAAGCTTCGGTATCATAAAATCATTATCATGACGGATGCTGACGTGGATGGTGCGCATATTCGTACATTGTTACTCACCTTCTTTTATCGGCAGATGCCGGAACTTGTTGAGCGGGGACATCTTTATATTGCCCAGCCACCGCTTTATAAGGTTGAACGGGGCAAGTCTGAAACATATTTGCTGGATGAAGCAGAGCTTGAGACTTATTTGTTTTCAGAAGGTGTTCAAGATGCGGTTCTTGAATTACCAACGGGCGAGCAGATTATCGGCAATGATCTTGCGGATATGCTCGAAAAAACAAGAGCTGCCGAAGCAATTTTGCGCAGTTTCCCGCAACGTTTCCCAAGGGATTTGATTGTTCAGGCCGCCTTGTCTGGCGCTTTGGGTAAAGCGGCTACAGAAGACGCTGTCATGGCCCGTTTGGCGGGGCGTATGGACGTTATTTCTGAAGAATTTGAGCAAGGCTGGAGCGTCGACAGTGATGGCGATGGCGGCTTGATCATTAAACGCGAAGTGCGCGGCGTGATGGAAACTCATCTGTTAACGGAAGATGTTCTCACCAGTGGGGATGCAAAACGCATGGCTAAAGCCATGGAGCCATTGCAAGAAGTCTTCGATAGGCCTGCTATTTGGAGGCGCAAAGAGACTTCAACGACGATTGCAGGGCCGGGGCAACTTATCGATGTGGTGATGGAAGCTGGTCAAAAAGGCTTTAAATTGCAGCGATATAAAGGTCTCGGGGAAATGAACCCAGAGCAATTATGGGAGACAACCCTCGACGAAGATGCGCGTCTTTTGCTGCAAGTGGAAATTGAAGATGGCGACGCAGCGGGGGATGTCTTCTCTCGTTTGATGGGCGATGTCGTAGAGCCTCGCCGAAACTTCATCCAAAGCAATGCGCTTTCTGCAGAGTTGGATATTTAAAACCGACGAGGCATTTGATTAAATGTTGAAGCCTCAAATAAGTGAGGCTTCTCATTTTAGTTGCTGTAAATGACTGATTCTGTCAGCTCAACATCTTCATCTGCCACGGTAAAGTGGACGATCTCAAATGTTGGCATGCCGCGTAATTCGGATTGGTTGGACATTGCCCAACCATCTTCAGGCAAGCCTTGTTCAGACATATCAAAGACCGCATCATCATCAATATCATGCCAAACGGAAAGGGCATAATCGCCTGCAGGAATGTCTGTCAGGGTGATTGTAATGTCGCCCCCTTCTGTATCTTGAACAATTTCACCATAATCCCCTTCATTCTTCATAAACTGGCCTTCTGTCTGAAGGGCGATATAGAGATCGCCGCCTGCTCGCACGTCTTCGATGGTGATAATAACATCGGCGGCATTGGCAATGCCGACCAATAAGGCGGCGCTGGCTAAGGCTGGGGTCAGAATTTTTGTTAAAGTGTTTCGCATTTCTCTTCTCCATATTTGAGGGGCGGGGCCCTGTTCTGTCGCAAAACCTTCAAGGGGTATTTATCAGCGACAATAACTTTAAAACTCAAAGTAAATTGAATGTCAAATAAAATTGGAAAAATTTCTTTCTAGGGAGAGAATATGCTTGAATTTCAATCAAGACGTTAAATTCCTCATTAGAAACAGATTCTTATATGCTTTCAGGTGTGGTGAAGATTGATAAATCTAAATCGCTTCCCGGCGCGATCCCTTGCTCTTTGCGCCTATAATCATAAGGTTAGAGGGAATGTAAGAAGGAATAGGCTTTGTCAGAAT
>CALLVA010000113.1 GCA_938010655.1 uncultured Parvularculaceae bacterium
CATCTTCATGGCCGCTCAGATTGGCTCGTAAGGAGATAAGTCCATGAAAAACAGTCAACCTTTTATGACCTTTGGGCTCGATCCCATGATCGAAGAGATGCGGGACATGATTGTGCGTTTTACTGCAGACAAGATTGCGCCAAGGGCAGCAGAGATTGATGAAAAAAACGCCTTTCCCAATGAGTTATGGCCCATGCTTGGGGCGCAAGGGCTTCTTGGCATGACGGTACCCGAAGAAGATGGGGGCACAGGGCTTGGCTATCTCGCGCATATTGTGGCGATGGAAGAAATATCCCGTGGCTCCGCGTCTGTTGGCTTGTCTTATGGCGCACATTCAAATCTCTGTGTGAACCAGATTTCGATCAATGGCACCAAGGCGCAAAAAGAACGATTTTTACCAAAACTGATTTCAGGTGAACATATTGGCGCCTTGGCCATGTCTGAACCGGGGGCGGGGTCTGATGTTGTGTCAATGAAGCTCCGTGCAGAGAAGAAGGGCGATCATTATGTGTTAAACGGCAATAAGATGTGGATCACCAATGGGCCGGATGCCAATACTTTAGTGGTCTATGCCAAGACCGACCCTGAAAAAGGCTCGCGCGGTATTACAGCATTTTTGATTGAGAAAACGTTCAAAGGATTTTCAACAGCGCAAAAGCTCGACAAATTGGGGATGCGCGGGTCGAACACATGTGAATTAGTATTTGAAAATTGTGAGGTGCCAGAAGAAAATATTCTGGGCCGGGAAGGCGCAGGCGTTGAGGTTTTAATGTCAGGCCTTGATTATGAGCGCGCTGTCTTGGCGGGCGGCCCTTTGGGCATAATGCAAGCGGCAATGGATGTTGTTTTGGATTATATTCACGATCGCAAACAATTTGGCCAATCCATTGGTGAATTTCAATTGGTACAAGGCAAAATTGCCGACATGTATACGACCATGAATGCATGCAAAGCCTATGTTTATGCAGTTGGGGCGGCTTGTGACCGAGGCCAAACCACGCGGCAAGATGCGGCGGGATGTATTCTGTATGCAGCTGAAAAAGCGACGCAAGTTGCCTTGGACGCGATTCAATTGCTCGGGGGGAATGGATATATCAATGAATATCCGACAGGCCGTTTATTGCGCGATGCTAAGCTATATGAGATTGGCGCAGGGACTTCAGAAATTCGCCGTATGCTGATTGGTCGTGAATTATTTGCAGCGACGAGATAAGATAGTTTTATGGTTTCCCACGCATTTACGCCAATCAAAAAAGAGCCTGCCTATTTAAAAGTGGCGCGGGCCATTGAAAGTGATATCCGGTCTCGGCGTTTAGAACCGGGGGATGCGTTGCCCACTGAGATGGATCTTTCAGCCCAGTTTGATTTGAACAGATCAACGGTGCGCGAGGGTATTCGTCTGTTGGAACAACAAGGGTTGATTGAGCGAGGCGAGGCCAAGCGGTTGGTTGTGGCATCGCCAAATGCGTTGAGCTTAGCGAAAAAAGCCAGTCAGGGCATGGCCTTTAGCGGCGTAACGTTTCGTGAAGTGTGGGAAGCCCTTGCCATGATCCACCCGCCAGCAGCGCGCCTCGCTGCGCAGCGATGTGATGAAGCGCTCATTCAATCTCTGGAAGAGGTCGCGGATGCATTAGAAAGTGTAAATGAAAAAGATGATGCAGCCACGGTAAAAGCGGCAACATCGTTTTTTTCCGTCTTGGCTGAAGCATTAGACAATCGCGTCTTGGCGGTCACATTGCATGCAATGACGCAATTAATAGAAGCAAGTCTTGGGCGCGTGATTGATGTTGCGCCACAAGCCCAAGGCAGAATTTTGAAAGCACAGCGCAATATCATCCGTGCCATGACAGAGCGAAATGGCGAAGATGCTTCGCTATGGATGGCGCGGCATATTGAAGATTTGAAACGCGGCTATGAAGCAGCGCAGATCGATCTGTCAGAGCGTATCTTGTAGTAATATATGAAAATTACAGGGCTTTTAAGCCAGAGGCGACCATTTTGCCGCGCATTTCTGTCAATTCATATTCAACCTTCTGGCCTTCTTCAAGACCAGATAATCCTGCTTCTTGCACAGCCGTCACATGAACAAAGACATCCGTTTCCCCTTCATCAGGGGCAATAAATCCGTAACCTTTGGTCGCATTAAACCATTTCACCGTTCCAGTCGCCATGACGTCTTTCCTTATGTCTTCTTCACAGTATAGCCAAAACAAATGTGCAGTGGTCTCTCCACCACGTCTGAGACAGTTTGACGCAAAAACAATGTGTTCACAAGTTATGAAATTGTGACCATTTGGTGTCAAAATGAGCGGCTGAATGCGCCCTAACGTGCCATATCGTCCAAGGCGCCCCAGCCTGTCTGCGGGCTACGGGTGGCAAAGAGCCAAGCGGGGTTTACACCATATCCATACTCATTACTTGTCGACCAAAGCTGGGTCGTCCCAAATTGCCTTAGTAATACATGAGCGGCTTGCAGGGCGTCTTGCTTGCCAGTGACGCTATATGTCGTTGCCAAAGAGGCCAGCGCCGTGGCGAGATAGCCATCGCCTAGGTTTGGATATGTCTGGTTTTCGTCTGTTCTGGTCCGTGTGGAAATAATCATGGCAGACCATGTACTGAAAAGATTATCGCCTTGGCCTGTATAGGCATGGAGAGCATAAGCAATGCCCAATTGTGGGTCTGCGCCATCGCCGATAATTCGATTAATGGTGAAGTTTGAGGTCCAGTCAATGATCTCCCCAGCTAAGGCTGAGCCGCGCAGCGCTTCTTGGCCAATCGCAATGACCATGAAGTCATTTTGCCAAGGCGAAATCCGCAGCGGATCTTTGTCGACTTTTTCGCGGAAATATCCTTCGGTCTCTCCGGCTTTATCCATTGTGCCATCTAGCACATATGTTTTCATCAAAGCTCTGAGATTACTGTCCAAAGCTGTTTTGAAATAGGTTTTCAAAGGAGCATCATCAGGCAGAATAAAGGCGGCATTGCCAATATCTCTCAGCGCCCATGCTCTTGCGCGCAATTGAGGGTCGTCAATGATCAGTGTACCGCCCCGTCGTTTTTCTGGCCAAACAGAGGCAATGGCAAAAGCGCCTTCATGGGCAAGTTCTCTCGCAAAATAAGGGTCAGCCGTGCGCAAATAAGTGCCATATGTCATGGCGGGCTTATGCGCGAGGTCTGTCGTCCAGCCACCATCTTGACCTGCAAAATAGCTCTGGGGAATACGGTCTTTGCCGCGTCTTTCTTGCGTGCCGCGTTGCTCTGCCCAAAAGGCAGGGTGTTGATCCGTGCGCACGGGGGCACCGGTTTTGTCATCTTCAAAATGCCAGGGAATGGCCCCGCCAACACTGGCAAGCTTTTCTTGATTGAGCAAAGCTGCGCCATCCATGGTTTTAAAAGCATACGCATCCCACCGAGGCAAAATGCCAATTTCTGGGCGTGAGCCTGTGGCAGGCATATATTGGCTGATCGTCAAAGGAGAGAACGGCCCAGTGGATATACTTTTTTGGATTTGGACAAGCACAGATGTTTCTTGGTTTATTGCTTTGCGCGCTACGCCGTAAGAAAAGTCATAAGCAGGGATCGCAGCTGTATCGCGCAATAATTCCGGGTCTTGCTGGACTTGCCAAGCGGGCAGGGCACCAGACCAAATAATTTCCGTCCAATTGCTCCCGCGATAATGCAGCGGCACAGCTCTTTGCATCACAGGTGTATCGCCATTGCTGACTTTGACCCGATAAGACAAATCTCTGTTGCCAGATTTAAAAGTTTGGTGGTTTTCGAAAGTCAGACGTGTGCGGATTGCCCCATTCGCATAAAAGCTAAGATCTCCGCGCAAGCGGAGCAATGGTCCGGCCATTTGATCAACCAAATAGGTTGTCACGAGAGGGCCGCGCGCCCAGGTTTTTTGGTCGAGGGAGGCAAGAGATATAGTAGTGTTAAACGCTTCCCCACTGCCTGTTTGTCCATCAATTTGAACAGTAAGATCAAAACTGTTGTTCCAACCCATATCAGATTTCTTGGGAGATGCGGCGCCTTTGATCAATTCGCCTTGAACAAAGGATTTTCGTGTTTCAGGTGCATAAAGAGCGATATGAGCATGTTTGACAGACCCATCCTGATAAAGCGTTTTCGGAGTCATTTGAGCCATTTGAAGCGACTCGCCGAAACGCGCAGAAAGAGCTTCTTGCGGGCGAATTTTGCCGCGGGCAAAAACCTGCCCAAACGTAATGATCTCATTATTTCTATTCGGACCATTCAACGCAGTTAAATTGAAACGCCCTAACGTCTCACGAGAAGCCGCAACAAAATCGGGGGCGAAGACCAAGCCGCGCGTTGATTTTGAGATGAGGGCAGTGCCATTGCCAATAGAATTTGAAAGACTGACTTTTGAGCTTTGGCCTCCGCCGCGCAGGCTTCTGGTGGGCGCTTTAACGGGAGATGTCGTGGACGTGTTGGCGCGCGATGCAATGGTGAAACCGTCTGGCGGGGCGATGTCTTCGCTAGAGGTTTTGGGGGCTGCTATTGGCGCAGTGGTTTGGCGCGGGGCGCTCTGGGCTTGCAGTTTTTCCACCATGCGGCGTTGTTTCGGCGAGAGAGCATTAAGCTGTTCTTCTGTATACCGACCGGGTTGATTTTTTTGCGCTTCAATGGCTCTTGCTTCTGCTTGGCTTTGACCAATCTCAGTTTGCAATTCTCCGGGGCGGGCTAAAGTGCCTCTGCCAAAATTGCTCAGGCGATTTCCCTCAATCACCGTCGAAACTTTTTCCGGATTGCGCAAAAGACGCGCGCGTCTTTTCGCGTTCTCAAAAATATTATTGCGTATGGTCAGGTGGCCAATCTTGCCGCCGCGCGAAGTATCATAATTGATAAATGTCTGCTGTGAGGCATTTGCAGCGCGGACCATCGTATTGTTTTCAATCAGACCAACGCCCCCCTTGGTGATATCCACCATATAGCTTGTTTGGCCTTCAAGATCGCGCAACGTATTGCCACGAATAGTTGTCGTGCCCGCCATGCTTTTAATGTGATGGCCGATCCGCGTGCCTTCGAACAAGGTGTTCTCAATGGTAAGCGATTTCCCATAAGGCATATAAATACCGTGGGAATATCCATCGCCATGACCATTATTGATAAATTTGCTATTGGTGATTTTAACAATGGATTGGGGTTGCCCTGTGGACAAAATACCATTGTCATTTTCAAGGAAGATACAATTATCCAGCCGCAATAAGCGCCCTTCCATCCGAATGCCAGCACCATTTTTATCTGGCGAAATTGCGCCCATAAAGGTGATGTTTCGCGCCGAAAGAGACGCCCCTTCTAATGGCACGAGCAAGCCTTTTGTAACGGCCCGGCGGGATTTGAGAACAACCTTACCTTCCCCAATTAAGGTGGTATTGCCAGAAATACTAAGGTCATTCACATGATATATGCCTGGTTCAATATAGACGATCCCGCCATTGCCCGCGGCCAAAATGCCATCGCCAATTGTCTTGATCCGTTGATCTTTGCCAACGCGCACATCTTTGGCGTCGCTTGTTGTCGGCGCCCAACATAGCAGCATTGCAAAAAGAGCTAGGCAAAAGCTGAATAGGGAAGGCTTATATACGCGACTGATTGACCCTAGCATGTTGTTCCTTTCGTCCTTTATTTATTGCGGCTATTTTTAGTTGAAAGATGACGTTCCCATTCTAATGCGGAAGAGATCATCTTGGATAGATCATCATGTTCAGGCTTCCAAGGGAGCGTTTGTAAAATACGCTCATTATTCGAAATGAGAACAGGGGCGTCGCCCGCGCGGCGCTCCACAATATTGACAGGCAGACTTGCGCCTGTGACGCCTTCAACGGCTTTGATCACGTCATGTACACTGGCACCGCGACCATAGCCACAATTCATCGTATACTGACCACCATCAGCAAGCAGTTTTTCCAAAGCATGAACATGCGCTGAGGCTAGGTCGCTTACATGGATATAATCACGAATACATGTGCCATCTGGCGTTGGATAATCATCCCCATAAAGCGCGAGATTTTCTCGCTGGCCGAGAGCTGTTTGGCTCGCCACTTTGATCAGATGGGTTGCGTTGGGGGTGGATTGTCCTGTTCTGCCTTTGGGGTCTGCCCCTGCCACATTGAAATATCGTAGCACGACAGAATTCAAAACATGGGCGATACCAATATCGCGGATCATATGTTCCGTCATGAGTTTGGATTGGCCATAAGGCGATAGCGGTGTTTTTTCCGCATCTTCGATAAGCCCTGCCATCTCGCCTTCTGGCGGCGGCGCATAAACGGCGGCAGTGGAGGAGAAGATGAAATTATTCACACCGCACTCTTTTGCGGTCTCCAAGAGGCCGAGGCTTTGCAGCGTATTCTCTTTATAATATTTGATGGGGTTTTCAACGGATTCAGGCACAACGATGCGTCCGGCAAAGTGTAAGATTGCACTGATTTCATGTTTTTTCAGAGTTTCGGCCACAAGGTCCAAATCGCCAATAGAGCCTTGCACGAAGGTCGCCTTTTCAGGAATACAGGCTTCGACACCCGTTGAGAGGTCATCGAGCACCACAATATCGTGGCCAGCGTCTAAACACGCATAGCTTGTATGTGATCCAATATAACCAGCGCCGCCGGTGACCAAAATACGTCCTGAAGTCATATGCTTATATTCCTTTTGCACTCATATTTGAGGTTATCCGCATTGAAGCGGCTAAGCCAAGATCATGCAAGGAATAAGCCGCTATAATGCGTCAAAAGACAGCTCTATTCGGCTTCTACCACTGGGCTTTCTGCAGCTAATTGCCGAAGCGCCGTCAGGAGTTGATCTGGGGGGATGGCCCCGGCAAAGCCTTGTGCTTCATTGACGATGAAGGTGGGCACGCCATTGACCCCGCCTTTTCGGAAGGCTTTGGCTTCTTCAAGGGTATCATCAATCTCATCAGTGCTTTTCAGGCGGCCCCGCGCAATTGTCCGGTCCATGCCAACGGCCCCGGCAATTGCCGTCAATGTTTCAATATCAGACAAATCTGCGCCTTCTTGCCAATAGGCCGCGAATAAGCCCTCGGCCATTTCCCCTTGCAGGCCATCTTCATGGGACCAACGCAAGAGCCGCAGGGCGTCTATTGTGTGGGGAATGCGTTTTGGCAATGTCGGGTCAAAATCCAGCGCAGCTTCTTTAGCGGCATTCAGCAATGCCTCATGCGCGGCGGCACGTTTTGCTTCATCGGGATAAATTTGGGAGAGGCGAAGCGCCCGGTCCAACCCATCAAGGGGCACATCTGGCACAAGCATAAAGGGGCGATATCTCACAGCGAGAGTGAAATTAAACGACAGCGCCATCAAGGCGCGGTCTAAGGCGCGCTTGCCGACATAACACCAAGGGCAGACAGGATCGATCACCATGTCAACCACGAGCAAGGGGCGATCCTCAGATCCTTCAGGGAGCATTTTATCAGTCATGAAACGCTCTTAGCGCCATTATGGCTAAGAGGAAATAAAAAAAGCCCCCGCCAAAAGGAGGGGGCTTTGGGGGGAATTATGTCGGGACCGTCTTGGCTTAATAAACGTCGCGCAAATATCGTTTTTCTTTTTTGAGCTTGTTCACATAGGCAATGGCGTTTTCTTCGTCTTTGCCGCTTTCTTTGGCGATCAGATTAATCAGCGCTTGATCAACATCTTTGGCCATTCTTGTCGCATCGCCACAGACATAAAAATAGCCGCCTTCTTCCAGCCACGCATAAAGCTCTTTTGAATTTTCAGCCATGCGGGTTTGAACATAGATTTTTTCTGCTTGATCCCGAGAAAAAGCCGTGTCCAGTTTTGTGAGGACGCCGTCTTTCTGCCATCCCACCAGTTCTTCTTCATAAATATAATCATGCTCTTTGTGCTGATCACCAAAGAAGAGCCAGTTCTTGCCTTTTGCGCCGCTTGCTGCGCGGTCTTGCAGAAAGGCGCGGAATGGGGCGATGCCTGTTCCTGGGCCGACCATGATGACCGGAGCGTCAGAATCTTCAGGTAGGCGATAATTCTTGTTTGGTTGCACAAAAATGCCCGCACTGTCCAAGCCTTGATCGCGGTCGCGCAAGAACCCGGAACAAACGCCTCGGTGGTCGCGGTCATGCGAATGATACATCACTGTCGCAATCGTCAGGTGGATCGCATCTGGCGCTGCTTTAGGCGAAGAGGAGATCGAATAAGCGCGATGTTGCAGCGGCTTCATCAAAGCTGTGAATTCTTGCGCAGAAAATTTTGCGGCAGGATAGAGCCGTAATAAATCCAGCGTGTCTTTCGACCACAGAAAATCATCTTGTTGTTCGCGGTCCCCATTACTGACCAAACGTTCTAATTCGTCATCGCCAGCGCGTTCAGACAAGGCACGCAAAAAGTCTTTTGTGGGGGTTGAAATTTCCAAGCCATGGGTCAATGTCTCCGCAAGGCTGCGCCCATCAATATCTGTATCATCCGAAGCGTTCAGTTCTCGGATCATTTGCGTGACAAGATCAGGGTTATTGATCGGCATCACCCCAAGAGCATCACCTGCTTCATAAGTAATGCCGCTATCACCAAGCGCCATTTCATAATGAACGATTTCTTTGGCGGAGCCTGCGCCAGACAGACGGCGATTGGCTTGCACTACCGAAGAATAAGGCGTTTTGCGGTTCCATTTAGAGCGCGTCGTTGCGGCCTTGCCGGATTTGCCTTGTAAACCCGCTTCGGGCACGCCAGCGGTCGGGGCTTCTGAGCCGAATTTAGAAATTTCTGGCAGGACTGTTTCAATCCATTGTGCTGCGGGGTCTTCATAGTCCACATCGCAATCCACCCGGGGGGCGATCCGTTTGGCGCCAAGTTGCTCAAGGCGCAAATCGATCAACTTACCTGCTTCGCAAAATTCATCGTAAGATGTGTCGCCTAATGCGAGAACCGAGAAATGTGTATTCTCAAGCCGAGGCATATCTGGCGCGCGGACAGCTTCCCAAAACAATTCAGCATTGTCAGGCATTTCGCCTTCCCCATAGGTGGAGCAGACAATCAGGACACGTTCCATTTCAAGCAGATCAGCGGCCTCAACCTCATCAAGCGCCCGCATATTAGCTTGCAGGCCAAAACTTGCTGCGCTCGATTCAATATCCTGACAAACGCTTTCCGAATTGCCTGTTTGCGTGCCATAAAAAACATGCACAGGTTTCAGCTGCACTTTTTGAGCGCTATCATTATCTGCGAGTTTAGATTGCAGCCCGGCAAAATAGCCAGACAGCCATGATTTTTGTTCTTTCGAAAACGGCGCTTCTTCCGGGAAGAAAAGCTGCTTCGGGATCAGATCAAATGGTTGGTCACCCATGGTTTTCTCCTAACTCGCGCGGCGAGCAATATCGATGGTCGCTTCTTTTGCAAAAAGCTCTTCGTAACTTGGTAAGTGGCTCATGCTCTCGCGATTGCGGGCATCACAGCGCATAATCCAGCCATAGGTCGCAAATGAATGCATGCCCAAAACATCGCGGCGCGATAAAGCGGTTTTGTAATCCTGCAACCGTTTATTGGAAAGAAGCACCGCCAGTTGTTCGTCAGAAAAACTGTTGAGCGCATTACGAGCATATTTCATCAATTGTTGCATCAACCCGAAATCCTCCGTGAGGATCAATTTGCGCAATCCAGATTTCACAGCCGGGCTATCCGCCGCATGCTCGCCTTTCAACTTCGTGATCGCTAATTGCTGCGCCATATGTTGAACGGTGTAACTATTAAGTAGAACATAAAGTTCTTCACCCGGCTTTTCCAGATCAGGAACAATACCGCCAAGAACTGGTTTGTTGTCCCGGAAAGCGATTTTAAACTTGCGCAATTGGTGCTGACACAGGGCCGTGGCCATTTCTTCCGTCATGGCTTTGCGCGTTTTTTGTTGCCGGATCACATCCGCATCTTGCAAAGCCGTGAGGGCAATAGGCCGCGCAACTTTGAAATTGCTTTGCTCTGTATCCCAATCATCCAGCAGTTTTTTCGCTTTGGCTGATCCGGTTTTAGCAAAATGCTCTCTTAACAGGTCTAATACCATGACGCGGTGGTGCTCTGCGCCATCTTCTGTGAGGGGGAATAAGTGCACTGAATCTTGGCTATAGCTTTTACCAAGCAATCCCTCAGGATCATATTGATACGCAAAACCGCCAGACATGCCGTTGCAAAAGCCATGGCCAAAGGCGCCAATGTTCAGCACAGCCCCATTGGTCATATATTCGCACCCAAAGTCGCCAATGCCTTCAACAACAGCAACAGCGCCAGAATTACGAACGGCAAAACGGTCGCCTGCCTCGCCTTCAATAAAGAGCTTGCCGCCACTTGCCCCGAACAAAGCAAAATTGCCGATCAAGACATTCTCGCCAGAAGCTGCGCCGCCGCCACCGGGGGAAAGAACAGCAATCGTGGCACCAGAAAGACCTTTGCCCACGCCGTCATTACACGTCCCTTTATGACGGAAGAGCAATCCATCGACGCCAAATGCGCCATAGCTTTGGCCTGCGGCTTCAAACGTATTAATGGTGATGCTTTCAGCATCCAAAAAGGCGCGGCCATTCGGATCAAAAAGCACCGCAGGAATTTGATCGAGCGCAGTTGCCTCATGGTTTAAGAAGCGTTCAATATCAATGGAGAGTTGGCCCCCAACAGATTTATGTAAATTGGACAATTCAATGCCTTTGCCCCCAAGGGTCGTCTTAACCAGACCTTTGGCAAAGATGTCGGATTGAACTTCAGGCCATAATGCATCATCAATTGGAAATTCGCCTTCGACAGCCACCGGATTTTCCACGCGTTGAACGCTGGAGCGGTGTAGCATATCGCGCAAATCTAATTCACCCACTGTGCGATTATGTTTGATCAAATGGAGCAGATCGCTGCGGCCTCTGGCTTCGCCCAGAGAAAAGACCCCTAATTTTGCGAGAATTTCCCGAACCTCATGGGCAACATTCATCAAATATTGCGCAAAGGCACGGGGGTCACCATCATAGACTTCCGGGTTGGTCGTGAGACCTGCCGGGCATTTGATGTTACAGTTTTTCGCCATGACGCATTTCAACATCATCAAAGCTGTGGTGCCGAATTCAAAACTATCTGCGCCGAGCAAAGCGGACTTAACCACATCGCTGGCGGTTTGGTGCGCGCCGGAGCACCGCAAAATAACTTTTTCCCGGATCCCATTCTGGCAAAGCGCTTGATGGACTTCGGCAATGCCGATTTCGGCGGCCCGTCCGGTATTTTTAAGAGAGGTCACAGCCGCTGCGCCCGTACCGCCTGTGTTACCGGCCACATTAATAACATCTGCGCCCGCTTTGGCGACGCCAACAGCAATTGTGCCGATGCCTTCAGAAGAAACGAGTTTCACGACAACGCGCACGCGGGCTGCTTTTGCGTCATGAATTAATTGCGCCAAATCTTCGATTGAATATGTGTCATGGTGTGGGGGAGGGCTGATCAATTCAACGCCGGGGGTGCCGCCGCGTGCTGCTGCAATATCCACGGTCACTTTTGGGCCGGGTAGTTGCCCGCCTTCGCCGGGTTTCGCCCCTTGGGCAATTTTGATTTCAAGCTCTTCCAACATGGGGTCTGCAAGATATCCCGTCCAAACCCCAAAGCGGCCAGAAGCCAATTGTTTGATCTTGGAGGCGCGGATTGTCCCGAAGCGACTTTGGCTTTCGCCGCCTTCGCCGCAATTGGAAAGACCTCCAACCATATTAATACCATGGGCAACAGCTTCATGAGCTTGCGCAACCAAAGCGCCATGGCTCATCGCACCAGAAGCAAAGGTCTTGCAAACGTCAGAAGCCGGTTCAACTTCTTCCAAGGGCAAGGTGCTGTCTGTTGGTTCCACGCGCGCAAAAAAGAACTGTGCGTCGCTTTCAGGCACGGTGGTTACTTTGACAAAATCTTTTTCTTGTTCTGCGCCGGAAATGCCATCGCCAAAAGCCATCTTCAGGCTACGACGCAATTCTGTGATGCGGCGATATTCAGTATTGCCGACGCCCACAAGGCGCAAAACAAAGACGCCATATTCACGGCTTTGAACATCCAGCCCGCGCACATGAAAACTTTCATTGCCGCGCCAATCAAAGCGTAAAAACTCTTTCGCAAAATCTTCTGCGACATGGGCAAAAGAGACATCTGCAGGAAACCCGATGACATCTCGCAAAGCAGCTGGTCTGGCTTTGCGTTCTTCCGCGAGGGCGCGGGAGAAATCTTTATATCGATCTGTGATTTCAAATTGATCAATTTGATCCGGGGTCAGAACATCAAAGCCTGTATTTTTATAATCGTTTGCGTCCATCCCATAGGAATCTTTTAACCCATTTAAGGTCAATAGCCGCATGGCCTGTTCTTGCGCCTGCTTCTGGGCCTGAGCCTGATCACTATCTGATTGTTGGTCAGTTTCTTCTTGGGGCGCTTTAGGTTGATTTGTGACTGAAATCTTTTCTTCAGTCATATCCACAAACCCCCGCACAGCCGCTGTACCGTAAGAGTGGCCTGCGCCTTCTGCGCGTTCTTTGAACAGACCCAGAATTGGAATTTGCGATTCTTCTGAAATTTCAGTTGCGCGTTTGTGCCAAGCCGCTGACGAACTGGCGATAGACATAAAGCCAACACCGCCCACAGTCTGAACCATATTCGGAAAGAATTGGGCAAGGTCTGGGTCTTCGGTGTTTAAGAAGTTTGGCTCAAAGAATTCACCACCAATATAGCTTTCAACCGTACACAGACCAACTTTACCCATGGTTTTCATCAGGGCTTTATTTGCCGCCTTGATGAAACGTTGAACGGCTGCGGCCGGGTCATCACTGAATTTTTCTTCTGCCCGGGCAAAAACAGAAAGCGGTGCAACCGCAGAAGCGCCAAACCCAAGGGTCACAGCCACATGGTGAGATGAGGCGATTTGCATGGTTTCGAGCACCAGCGAGGCGGAAAAGCGCAAGCCTTCCCGGATCAATCTATTATTCACCCCTGTCACAGTGAGGAGGCCCGGCAAGGGCGATTTTTTGGCGGACATGGCGCGGTCTGTCAAAATGATGATGCCGCTATTCGACCGGACAGCCTCTAAAACTTCTTCGCAAATAGCTGCAATGCGCGATTTGATTTCTTCGCCATTTGCTTTGGGGTCGCCATGAATCGGCGTGTAGCACATATCGATTTCTGTGACTTTGACCGTTTTTTGCGCGCGGAGTTTGCCAATATCATCTTGCGATAAGATTGGTGTTTCCAGAACAACTTGCGTTGTTTTCTTTTCACCAAAAGAAGGCTTTGCCCCAAGGGCAACACGCAAGGTCATGCCATCGGATTCTTTTTGGCTATCCAGCGGTGGGTTCGTCACTTGAGCAAAGCGTTGGCTTAAATATTTTGCAACGCCGCCTTCATCTTCAGACAAAGCGTTGATCGCGGTGCCATAGCCCATAGCGGAAATTTTCTCACCACCAGTTTGCAACATTGGATCTAGGAAAAAGCGGAAAGTTTCCTGATTTAAAGAGCAGGCGACATAACGCTGGAAGAGATTGAAATCTTGCGAAGGCGCAATATTGCTATCAGCACTTTGAGCCACATCAGCAAGCGTAATCCGTGCTTCTTCTAATAAAGCACCGTAATTTTCTTCTTTGGCCAAACGTTCTAATGTTTCTTTGCCGGTCCAGACTTTCCCAGTTTTATGGTCAAAATGGATCATGCCTCCAGCTTCAATCCGCCCTCGGCGAATAATGCTGTCGGCTTCAAATTTCACCTGTCCGGCTTCAGACATCACGCAGAGATAATCTTCCGTTTCCACAGAACGAAGAGGACGCAGACCAAGACGGTCTAGCCGCGCACCAACCACATCGCCATTGCCAAAAATAAGCGCTGCAGGGCCATCATTTTTTTCTTCGTATAAAGAGAAATATTCCAACATATTGCGCACATCAGGCGTTAAAGTTATATCGTTTTCCCAAGCAGGTGGCATCATCGCGACGACCGCTTTGACAAGATCCAATTTATCTTCAACAACGCGCCGCGCCAAAGTTTGGTCTAACCGCGCTGAGTCAGATTGCCCTTTGGGAGAAATGATTGTTCTCCCTTTCATTTGCGCAATCGCATTTTCCGATAAACGGTTTTTCTTATCTGTGTTCAATTCACCATTATGCGCCATCAACCGAAAAGGTTGCGCCATAATTGGATGCGGCGCTGTATTGGTAGAAAAACGTGTGTGGAAATAAATTGTGTGGATGTGATGATCCGGGTCTTGGAGATCAAGAAAATAAGGAATGATCTCACCAGAATTAAACCGGCCTTTATACACTTGGGTGCGCGCGCTCATGGATAGGGGGTATAAACCCGACAGAGCATCATCGCTGAAGGCTTCCGCCTCAATGGCCAGAAGCGCTCTATAAATCGCCGCTTCAAATGTATCCCGATCTGCGTGGCTATCGCCGCGCTCAAAAACATATTGGCGAATGGTCAATTGGTGCGCGCGGGCAACGGGTCTGATGGCGCGATTATTGACGGGTACATCGCGAGCAGTAATCAAGGAAAGGCCTTCTGCTTCAAGACTATCCCGGATTAACTTTGTGGCAGCTTCATGCTGGGTTTGGTCATCGGGCAGGAAGAAGTTTCCCACGCCAAAATCCCCAAGCTTCAACGTTTCATTGCCCGTAATTTTACGAAAGAAGTTTTCAGACAGATCAAGGTTCACCCCCGCCCCGTCTCCAACCCCTTCATAGCTCATGCCCCCGCGATGCGGAATCACACAGAGTGCCTCATTGGCTTTCAGCAAAACGTCATGAGATTGCTGGCCGTCTTTGCGGGTGATGAACCCCACGCCGCAACTGCTCTTTTCGAGCTCAGGATTGTAAAGACCTTTTGCTGCCGTTTGGGTCGGGGCTTTTTCGGTCGTAGTCAGCAAAGTGTTTCGCATAGAGTAAGCGAGCCTTCTGTTCATCAAAATACGGGGTTCGCGGGTGCGTACCTAAAATCACCCTCCGCATCACCTATCCCATCTGGAGACCGGGCGAAAGAGGGCATATTGGCCTGCTGGCCAGCCAGATATTTCTGGCGATGCGCATTCAAGCTAGATTTTGGCAAATCGAGCACCAAATATGCCCTCGGCTTCTATATATTCGTCTAAAAATAGTCAAGTCCGAGAAATCTTCTGCCAAAAAAATGTGATAACAGGCCTGTTTTGAGAAGAATTTCAGGCTTTTGTGGGTGCGCTGCAGCATAATTCTCGTTTGGCGTGACATGGTATAACAATGTGATAACGTGTCAAAAGCCGAATCAAGGAGATGAATTCATCATGCCACATGACAGTCATGAATATGATCACGATTGCACGGACCACCCTCACGCCACTTTAACTCATAATGAAGAGCTGGTGTATGACGTGCTGAAGGGTGGCAAGGGGCCGATGAAGGCATATGATTTGCTGGATAAACTGAAAACCCGAGGCGTGCGCGCGCCGATGACGGTATATCGCGCCTTGGATGGGCTAGAAGCCAAAGGCATTGTCCATAAGCTCGACACGATGAAATCTTACGTTCTCTGCAGCCATGATGAGCCCCACGCTGTGCAAACTTTTTTGGTTTGCACAAATTGCGAAGGGGTGGCCGAAGTTGATGAGGATGTCGCGGCTCTGCCTGTCGTGGAAACCAACATCAAATCCGTGGTGCAGGCCACCAATTTCAGAATGAAAGAAGCGCGATTGGAGATTAAAGGCATTTGCTCAAGCTGCGTTTAAGGCGCTTGATTTAAGCAATCTCTGCCTTTGCGCCTGCAGTCCAGTCTTGCATGGCTGGCAAAGCTAAAATGGCGTCATAAAAAGTCTGCACATTGTCTGGCATATCTACGGGGCCATAAGTTTCGAACCGGGAGACGACGGGAGCAAACATGGCGTCTGCGATAGAGAAATCGCCGAACAAAAACGGTCCGCCTGCATCCTGCCCAAAATCTCTGCGGGCCGCTTCCCACAAGGCGATTACTTTCGCCACATCCTGCTTAACGCCGGGGCCTTGATTGACATTCAACCCGACTTTGCAAATTTCCATCGGCCAGGTCCCTCGCAATGCAGAAAAGCCACTATGCATTTCAGCCGCAATAGACCGCGCTCTGGCGCGCGCAGCTTTGTTCGTTGGCCAGAGATTTTTTTCAGGGAAACTTTCCGCTAAATATTCACAAATGGCCAGGCTATCCCACACCGCCATGTCATCATCATAAAGACAAGGAACAAGGCCAGACGCAGAACGGTCTTTAATTGTCTTTCGCGTTTCCGGCACATCTAGCCAAATCATGGTTTCTGTAAACGGAATATCGAAATGCTTCATGACCAACCAAGGACGCAGAGACCAAGAAGACAGGTTTTTATTGCCAATGATGAGTTCAAAATTGCTCATGAGCTTTCCTTTAAGACCAGGTTTTTTGATAAAATTTCGCAATGAAGGCAGCTAAGACGCCGCGATCTGAACCATCCTGCAAACTTTCTTGGGCGGGGGTGGCCACATCCGATGGAATGGCATCTGAGCGGAGTTGCAGCAACGCTGCAGCAAAATCATGGGTAAATTCAGGGTGCATTTGCAAAGATAAAGCTGGCCCTTGCGCATAAGAAATCATGCCATTCGGGCAAAAAGCAGACCCCGCCAAGCGGGTTGCCCCGCTGGGAATGTCAACAACTTGATCTTGATGGGAGACCGCGCATCGAACATCTGGCCTTGCCCCCAAAAAAGCCTTCGCGGCATCGGTCATCGAATAATGATGTACACCGACCCCCCATCCTTTTTGAGATTTTTCAACACGCCCGCCAAAAGCTTGCGCCATGAGTTGATGGCCAAAACAAATCCCCACAACGGGTTTGCCCGCGGCAACTGCTTTGCGGGTTAATTCTTCCAATGGTGCAATCCATGAGTGGTCTTCATAAACCCCGGCAGGAGACCCCGTAATCAAAAACCCATCGCTATGGGTCGGCTCGGGCAGGGCTTCTCCTGCATATATTGCGATAGGCTCAAAATGTGTATCGGGCAGAAGGGGGGCCAACATTGTCTCGAACATTTGGCCATATGTCCCATAGGTGTCCGCCAATCCAGCAGGCGCAATGCCGGTTTCCAAGATGGTGATTTTCATCAGATATGCCCTCTTACTGCATATAATGGTTGAAATCAGATTGCGCGTCGCGTCAAGTCTGCTCGAACACTAAAGATAGTGGAGACAGGTGATGACTGAGCAAATTACAACAGAGCTAGATGGCACTGTTCTTCGGGTGAAAATAAACCGACCTGAAAAAAAGAATGCCCTTTCTGCAGCGATGTATCTGCAAATTGTCGATGCTTTTGAAGAGGCCGCGACGACTCGAAAAATTCGAGCATTGACGTTGGAAGGCTCACAAGAGGTCTTTTCTGCAGGCAATGATATGGATACATTTTTTGATCCTCAAAAGTCTTTGGAAGAAACACCATCTTATAAATTGATGAAGGCCGTCATCGAATTTCCAAAACCGGCATTAGCGTCTGTCTGTGGTCCGGCTGTCGGGATTGGCGTCACTATGCTATTGCATTTTGATTATATTGTTGCCTCTGAAGATGCGTATTTTTACACGCCTTTCACCAAGCTTGGCGCAGTGCCAGAAGCTGCCGCATCGCATGTGATGCCGCGCCGGTTTGGCAATCAAATGGCCGCGGAGCTGTTAATGTTCGGTGAGAAAATTCCCGCGCGCAGAGCTTATGATGTCGGTATGATCAATAAATTAGTATTAGAAAAAGAAGCAACGCCAATCATGCTTGAAGCCGCGCATCGCTTGGCTGAGCTGCCGCCAGAATCAGTGCAACAAACAAAAGCGCTGATGCGTGGCAATACGGATGAATTGATCGAAGTTGCCAAACGCGAAATGATTTTATTCGGTGAACGGACGAAAACCCCAGAAATGCATGAGGCCGTTGCCGCCTTCTTGCAAAAAAGAAAAGCAGATTTCGCACAATTTGACTAAGAAGGTAGGTATTTTTTCAGGCATTATACGAAAAAACCCTGACGTAGGGCGGATCAGCGACCCGCCTTTTAGCATAATTTTGGCGAGACGTTGTCCCGCCCTACTTCCAAACAAAACGCCTCCCCGGCGAAGGCCGGGGGCCATCTCTGGTCTGTTTCGTTGGGAACGGACGGTCATGTGGCTAAACAGTTCTGCAAAACAACCTTCCGTATGCGCCGCACTTTCCAGAGCTGGGTGCCGGGTCAAGCCCGGCAAGACGGTTTTGTCTTTGAACATATTTTCGGACGTAGGGCGGGTATTTATACCCGCCGAGGTAGGGTGCGTGGTTGCCGGCGGGTATAAATACCCGCCCTACGATTATTAACCACGTTCAAAAAAAATTTGGCCAATTTATCCCCACCCCCCGTCACCTGACATATACTGATGTCAGACCTAATCAACGGAAGGCTTTGTAGGATCCAGCTGCTGAGGATTAGGGGACGTATGCCGGACGGGCGCGCCATGGAAGCGTTCTGACGTTCGGTC
>CALLVA010000114.1 GCA_938010655.1 uncultured Parvularculaceae bacterium
TTGCATCTTCCAGATTTGTTGCGACGGTGACGTTTTGGGCTTTGAATGAACTGTTCCGGGTAATGACGATATTGTCACGGTTGGGCAGAGCCTTCCCCAGACTATCAAAGGTTTTACGACCCATGATAACAGGTTTACCGCCGGTCACTTTCTTGAACCATTTCAAATCATCAGAGAGCCGCCATGGCAAATCTCCATCCCGACCGATCGCATGGTTTTTGGAAGTAGCAACAACAATGGAAAGAGGAATATTGGTTTCGCGCTGAATGGTCATATGGCAACGGGGGCCTTAATGTGAGGGTGGTATTCATAATTTTCAATCGTGATGTCCTCGAAACGAAAATCAAAGAGATTTTTCACATCAGGATTCAGCAGCAATTGAGGAAGAGGTTTCGGTGTCCGGCTCAACTGCAATTCGGCTTGCTCCATATGGTTCGAATACAGATGAGCGTCGCCCAATGTATGAACAAAGTCACCGACTTCTAAATCGCAAACTTGTGCAATCATATGAGTTAGCAGCGCGTAGGAGGCAATATTAAACGGCACACCAAGGAAAATATCGGCGGAGCGTTGATAAAGTTGGCAAGAGAGTTTCCCATCCGCCACATAAAACTGAAACAAACAATGACAAGGTGCCAAAGCCATATCCGCCAATTGCGCCGGGTTCCAAGCGGAGACCACAAGGCGGCGCGAATCCGGGCGCTCTTTGATCTCATTTAAAAGCCAAGAAATTTGATCAACCGTCTCACCATCCTGCGCAGGCCAAGAGCGCCACTGCGCCCCATAGACGGGACCAAGATTTCCGTCCTCGTCCGCCCATTCATCCCAAATGGAGACGCCATTTTCTTTCAAATACCCAATATTCGTATCCCCTTGCAGGAACCAGATCAGCTCATGAATAATGGATTTCAGATGCAGCCGTTTTGTCGTCACCAACGGAAAACCTTCGGCGAGATTATAACGCATTTGATAGCCAAACACGGCCTTGGTGCCGGTGCCTGTGCGGTCTGTTTTTTCAATACCATTATCATAAACATGACGTAGCAGATCGAGATATTGTTTCACTTGTGTCCGTCCTCGCTCAGGAATTGAGTGGTATAATGGTGTTCAACAAAAAAGGGCTTTGAAGCAATTCAAAGCCCTTTTGACTGTGATTCCAAAAGGGAGTTTAGTCGTTTTCGCCAAAATTTGCGAATACTTTGCTCGCATCAACCTTTGGCTCATCGGCTTCTTTGGCCGTGGCTGGTGTGTCCGCGAAGACATCTGCATCATTGGTAGGCTTGACTGTTTCATCCGCAGATTTGAGCGTATCGCCTTCGTCTGCAGGCTGATCCAGCCCAAGCTTCGCCCGTTTGGCGGCAGCTTTGGTCACGAGTAAATCCAGCTCGAGTTGGGAGCAAAGGCCGAGGGAGACAGGGTCTGTCGCTTCCAAATTTGCAGAGTTCCAATGGCTTCTGTCGCGCACGGCGGAAATGGTTGTTTTCGTGGTGCCCAACAAACGACCAATCGCGGCGTCTGAAATTTCTGGATGGTTGCGCACCAACCATAAAATGGCATCCGGGCGATTTTGACGTTTGGAAACAGGGGTATAGCGCGGCCCTTTTTTCTTGCGTTCTGCGACCATTGTTTTGGGCTTGAGCAAGGAAAGCTTGTGCTTTGGGTCTTTTTCCGCTTTTTCAATTTCTTCGCGAGTCAGCTGATGTTGCGTGATCGGGTCAATCCCGCGCACACCAGCGGCCACGTCGCCATCGGCAATGCCGGAAACTTCCAGCACATGAAGGCCACAAAATTCCGCGATCTGATCGAAAGTCAGAGCAGTATTATCAATCAACCAAACGGCTGTAGCTTTTGGCATCAATGGTTTATCTTGGGCCATGTCAGTTCCTTTATTATCAAAACGCGTCAAATAGACTCTTGCCGGCGCCCGTTTTCCAGACGCCGCGCTCTCCGTCAAAATGTGAGGGAAGCGAGGGACCGAAGCCCCGTTCAAAGGTGATATAAGGGCAAATGCAATGAATGAAAAGGGCTAGTTTTGTTGAAGGGCGTCCCGCATCAGGCCGATTTGCAGTAATTTTGCGCTAAAAGCGGCCCAGTTATCTTCTTCCGCGATGGGGACCCAAAGGTCTTCCACCTCATTGATCAGCATTGTGCAGGGTTTGGGTTGCCGGAAATAGACGTGGTCGCGGCTCGCGTTTTTCGCGCGGGGCGCTGCGGCAAGGTGGTCTTTGAGCGGCTGCCAATCGGGCTTGTCATAAAGCTCCTTCACTGGGCTGTTCTCGCCTTTGCCATGGGCATAATGATCAAAAATGACCTGCTCAAAGGGGGCGCCGGTCTCGTTCATCCATTGCAAAAATTGCGAAGCAAATTTCGCGTCCAATCCGCTGACGCCAAAGCGGGCTGAAAAAGCATGTCCAACGGCTTGTTCATAAGCTGGCGCGAAAGTATGCAGCGCTTCGTTCAACACTTCTTCCTCCACCAAGCCAATCAATGTGCCGCCCAATTGGGCCAAATTCCACGCCACAGCTTCGGCCTGACGGCCATAAGCATAAAGACCAGACTGGTCAAAATAGGCGGCTGTAAATGTTGGATCAACAACAGGAATGAACCGCCAGGGGCCATAATCAAAACTTTCCCCCGTAATGTTCATATTGTCCGTGTTTAGCACCCCATGAACAAACCCGGCCGCAAGCCATTGCGCCGCGAGGCGGGCGGAGCGGGAAATCACTTCCCCAAAAAAGCCAAGAACCCGCATCTCTCCTTCAAGAGAAGCCAAATGCGGGAAGTAATGCGCAATCGCATGGTTGATCAATTTCTGAATATTTTCAGTCTGATTGTTAAACGCTAAATATTGAAACGTGCCGAAGCGAATATGAGAATGGTTGAGCCGAACCATCACAGCGGATCGCGTGGGGCTTGGTTCATCTCCGCGCTCAAGGCTTTCACCAGTCTCAATAATTGATAAGGTCTTGGAGGTTTCAACCCCTAATGCTTCTAACATTTCAGTGGCCAGAATTTCCCGAACGCCGCCTTTTAGCGTAAGCCGCCCGTCGCCCGCTCTGGAATATGGTGTTTGGCCCGATCCCTTTGTGCCAAGGTCCAAAAGGCGATTATCCTTCGCTCTCAATTGAGCGAATAAAAACCCACGTCCGTCTCCAAGATCTTTATTATAGGATCTAAACTGATGCCCATGATATCGAAGCGCTAAGGGTTTTTCGAGATTACCCGGCAAGGGGACAAACCGCCCAAGATGCTGAAGCCAGTCTTCATCAGATAGCGCCTCTAACCCAACAGATTGCGCGGCTCGGTTATTGCGATATCGCAAAATTGTTTCAGGAAAGTCTGCTGCGTCAACAGGATCAAAAAATTCTGTCCCCAATGTCTCATGGGGAATAGCAGGAATTTTAGCGGGCGCCGGGCGTGTTGGTTTCATCAGAAAGGTTTAGCGGGAACGACGCGAAATGTCATTGGAATCTTGCTCATCGGCATGAGCTTGCGAGACAACAAATAATGCGCTCAATATGCTTAAGTGCATTATTTGTCTTTATGCGAAGTAATCCACCGCTGCGCCAATTAGAATATAGACTTGTCCAAGGGGCGAGCCCAGATAATCATCCAGCAAGCTTTCTGATGCGCCCGCTGTTGGTTCCAGAAGCTTATCGAATTTTGCGAGAAATTCGTAGACATCTGCGCTAAAATCGTTGGAGCGAGCAACTTCGAGTTGGAGGCGTGTTTTTGTTTCGCTTTCGTCCCGGCGCAAAAGAAGGTTCGCAAAGAGATTTCGCTCGCCGCGTTCAAACCGACCAATCGCGGCTGGCTGCGGTGTGCCGTAGAGCCGCGTCTCTAGTGCCTTGGTGAAATCTTGCATGTCGCGGATCAGATTGATCACGTCATTTTCGTCTGCTGCCCCTTCTTCGTAAGGGTCTTCTGGGGCCGCAATATTCGGCAATTCAGGCGCAGACGGCGTATCTATATTTGTGTTGAGCGCATCGCTTGGCAGCGTATCCGACAGCGCGTCTTCTTGATCTTCAGGAGTGGTGGTCGTTTCCTCATGGGTGGGGGACGGCGCTGTATCGGCGGCCTTTAGAATATCACTCCAAGATTTCTTCTGTCTGTTTTGATGTATCGTTTCCGTCGGCTGATCCGCAGCAAGAGGGGTTGCTTTTGCTGCCGTCTCGGTTTTGAGCTCAGGCATGGGCTCGTCTAATTCGAAGGTGACAATTTTCTCCAGGTCTTGATCCGCCAACATGCTGTGATCAGCCTCTGGCGCTTCGAAAGCGGCTTGGGGCGTTTCAAGAATATCACCATGTGAGGCAATGGCCTCAGCCAATCTGTCAGCGCGTTCGCGTTGCTCAGCGATAAGCTTTTCGAGCCGGGCGCTTTCTGCGGCAATGGCTTCATGGGCCGCTGTAATCGCATCCGTATTTTCAGCTATCGCTGCCGCGCGGCTTTCCATGGCTTCTTCTTGCGATTTCATGGATTCTGTGAGTGTCGTGAAACTATCAAACGCTTTGACGGCAATGTCTTCAAGGCTTGCGAGGCGCTGTTCCAACTCTTTTTCCGCGCCAGCAATACGCGCATTGGCGGTTTCGGAATTTTCAATACCAAGCTTTGCTTTTTCGGCAATCGCTGCCGCAAAAGCATCCGCTTCCACATTCATCTGTTCTGTCAGATCAATCAATTGTTCGCGTTCGCCTTTAACCCGATCCACAAGACCAGTCGTGCCGCTATCAATCTGGTTGCCCGCTGTATCAATCGCGCCGATGAGCTGGCGGATCATGGCTTCAGCAGAAGCGAGGCGCGACAGGGCATCGTCCACATGATTGTTGAGAGTATCAACTTCTTCGCGCACGGCCCGGCCAACAGTTTTGACGCCGTCAACGGCTTCTGTTTCTGGGCGCAGCAAGCGCTTTGCGCTGGCAGAAATTTCTTCAGCGACGCCCGTCATCCGCTGGCCCGCCGCAAGCGCATAGCCAACCATTAGAATCAGCAAGGTCACAGGGATAAGAATCAAAAATAGGACAAAATCATAGGCACCGAGCCAAGAGAAATTGGCGCCTGTGCCATAAACGTCGCGGTGGGCAGCCAACTTGGCCAAGGGCCATGCGATGAGCGTGGCGAAAAAGAAAGCCCCAGCAATTAGACAGAATAATTTCCACGTTTTGCGGGCAAGCCCGGTCCAGCCTTTTGGGTTGTAAGCGCTCACTTCGGTCATGTCTGGATTTTGTTCATCCTCAAGGGGCGCTTCCAAATCATTAATGCGCTTTATGTCAGAAAACTGAACAACAGAGTGTCGTTCTGTAATATCTGCGTTGGTATTGCTGCCCATCAGTCTTAACTCCCAATCCACTACGCGCGCAAACAAAACCGCGGGCAGAGATGTCTATTTTCACCCGCGTTAACATTTGGGGGAAATTGGTTAACGCTTCGTATCTAAAGCAGCAGAACCTTTACCATTTGTGGAGAAAGTTTACCACTTTATTAGGCAGAAAAGATCATGAAGAATAATAGCGGCGGCGGCGCGCATAAACGGCCTGTTTCACGAAATAGGAGGCCATGGGGCGCGAGCTTAATCTGGTGCAAAGCACACCCAGTACAACCGCCACAACCCCTGCTGTGAGCGCCTGTTCCTGTTCGCTGAAAGCTAAGGAATTGATCAAATAAACAAGGAATAAAGCAGAAGCGGCACCGGGCGCCCCGCCAAACCAAGAAAGGAAAACTTTCTCATCTTTGGTGAGGTCCAGCGGACGAAGCGCCACGAACCGGGGCATGACCCGAAGAAAAGTAAAAACCATTAGGGCGAAAATCACGATCAGGAAATCAGCCTCTAATATGCGTGGACCAAGGGTGAACCCGAAAAAGACAAAGGCGGCGGGCGTGAGAGCTTGTTCAAATTTACGCTGAAAATCACGACGGAGTTGATTATTGACCAACACTTCTTCTGACCACATTAATCCAGCCGCACCCGCAGCGATAATGGAATTCCCCCAAGCAAGGGGCGCCAGAAAATAGGCCGCAAGGCCAACGATAATCGCCCAGCGAAACTGTAATGTCCCATTTTCTTTGCCGATTTTAGTGGCTTTGCGTTGACTGAATCGCCCGGCCAAAAGCCCTAATGTGCCGCCAATGGCAAAACCGCTGAAAATGCCGAAAGCGGCATTATCCAATGGATTATAGAGAGTTGTAAGGGGGGCAACCGCCGCGCTTTCCAGCATCAAAACAATCGGCAGGCCAAGAGCAATTGCCACAGCGCTTTCTAGCCTGACAGCCGCTTTTGTGGTGGTGGGGGCAGGGGCTGAAATGATGGCCCGGCGATCAATCGCGCTGCCATTGAGCATTAAAGCGCCTGCGATCAATAAGGCAGGCCAGATCATCATATTTGTGAGCAAT
>CALLVA010000115.1 GCA_938010655.1 uncultured Parvularculaceae bacterium
GTGGCCTTATTGGCATTTTGCGCGACGATAATCTCAATATGTTTGAGGATACAGTCGAAGGCATTAATGGAGCCGTCTTCCTGAAAGGCAAAGTCAAGGGCGATGCGCTTTTGACCCTGCGGTATGACGGCGACAAAGATACAGAAGAGCGTTTGTTCCGAGATGTGGAACCGGATCGGTTCTACCCTGTTTATGGCGACCAATCCGAACAAGGGTTTGATGCGCAAAGCCGCGGCGAGTTGTTTGTCAAAATTGAAAAAGGCGCATCTTACATTCTCTATGGAGATGTCCGTTATGGCGCTGCAGCAGATGCGTTTCGTTTGGGGGGGTATCAACGCTCTCTCGAAGGGGCGAAAGTGCATATTGAAAAAGGTCGTGTACGACTGAATTTTTATGCTGCTGAGACGGATGCGACGCAACAGGTTATCGAAATTCCAGCTATTGGTCTTTCCGGGCCATACGATCTTGATTTCCGGGATGTTGAAGAAAATTCCGAAATAGTCGAATTGATCACGCGGGATCGGGACGAGCCATCGGTCATTATCCAAACCGAACGCTTGTCGCGCTTTACTAATTATACGTTGGATTATTTTACAGGGGCGTTGATTTTCAATGCGCCCATACAGAGTGTTGATGAAAATCTCAATCCTGTTTTCATTCGGGTCACATTTGAGGTGCCAGACGGGTCCGGCGAAAAATATTGGGTCTATGGCGGCGAGGGCAGTATTGCTTTGAGTGACAGTCTTTCTCTGGGCTATCGTGAATTGCGCTCTGATGCCCCTGTGGCCTTTACAGGCACCCAGAGTGATCGACGGACCGTTCGTGCGGCCTATCTTGAAAAAACGTTCGGGGCGGAGACAAAGCTTCAACTCGAAGTCGCCGAAACAGAATATGATCGTGCGGAGAATGGCATTGTCGAAGCGCAAAAAGGCGAAGCCGCGCGATTGAGTCTGACGCATCAAGCAGGCAAAGGCGATATTTCTGCTCGCTTGGCCTGGGCCGATGAGCAATTTGATGCGCCGGGTGCCGCCATTTCTGCGGGCAATCTTGAAGCCCGCATTCAAGCGCAATATCGTCCAAATGAAACGACAAGCTTGCGCACGGAAGCTTTGTATGCAGAGAGTTTGGCAAAGGATGAAACGCGGTATGGCATTGTCGCGCGCGCTGAGAAAAAACTGACACCAAAATTTGCTGCGCATATCGGGGCGCGTTATGCGGAAATTCAAACCGATGATCCGGCGGATCAGTCTGATGCGTTGGTCACAGCCATTCTCGGCATGAAATGGGCACCCGGCTTTTTGGGCGGTGCGACGATCGATACTGAATTTGAAAAATCTGTAGGCGATGCGGATGCCTATCGGGCGCGTCTTGGGACCGAATATCAAATCACCCCGAAAATGCGGGCTTATGTCTTGAGTGAATGGTCCAATTCCGACAGAGGCGAATTTGCCATTGGCGAAAGCCGCGGCAACAACACGTCTATTCGCGGTGGCTTTGAATATAAATGGACAGAAAATCTGAGTGCCTTCTCGGAATATAGAGCCAATCAGGGGGTAACCGATGCGGGTATTGCCAACGGGATAAATGCGCGCTGGGATATTAGCGAAAGTCTTTCCGTGCGCGGACGGGTCGAACATATTGAGCCGCTGACGGATGTATATCAGGGCAATAGTTCTGCTTCCATTGGTACAACGTGGCAGCCAGAGGGCGGCAATTCTATTCTCTCCGGGGATATTGAATATGCCATTTCCACGGCAAGTGATCGCGCGACAGTTTATACAAGCGCCACGGCGGGCCACAAAATTGGCGACACAACTTTGTTGGTCCGTAATCGCTATGCGCGCACAGAAGAAGCAGCAGGCAACCGCGTGCGCAATCGCTTGCGCACTGGCGCAGCGTATCGGCCAACCAAAAATGATCATCTGAACGTGCTCAGCTGGTATGAGTATGGCCTTGAAGATACGCCAGAGAGCAAAGAGCAACGGCATATCGCTTCTGTCGGCGCAGAATGGAAGCCTGCTGCGAAGACGCGTATCCGCCCAACGTTGGCGATGCAGCGTTATCAATTCGAGACAGACACATTCCAGCAAGACAGCGAGATCTTTATGGGGCAGCTTGGGGCGGACCAAGATATAACGGACCGGATTAATCTCGGCGCAAATATCGCTGGTTTTCTCGATGCCCAAACCAATGAGTGGCATGCGGGGGTCGGTGTTGAGGCCAATGTCGCCGTGGCGGACAATGTCTTGGTTGGGGCCGGGTATAATTATACAGAATTGGAAAATGAGGCATTGGACGGGATCTACCAAGATGGGGTCTATGTGCGATTGCGCCTCAAATTTGACGAAAATAGCTGGAATATCTTTGAAGACTAAATGACCTTCATATGAAGCTTGGTTCATGTGGATCAGATCGTTATCGCCTTTTGAGTGTTTTGCGGTATAATAAGACTCTTGAAAGCTAGATGGGTGGTCTAACAGGTCTTTGACGAGGCGGTTAGTGACCCCAAGCAAGTGGAAAAATAGGATTTGTTTCTGATGCGAAATATATTGATGGCCCTTGGATGCCTTTTATTGGTATTCACTCTTTCTGCATGCACAGGGGGGGTAACCCCTGCTGGAGACCTTGAAGAAATCTCTGCGAACCGCAAAGCGGTGGATGTGCCAGAAGGCGAGCCTATTGTAGATGGCGAATATCGACTGGGGTCTGGCGATAAATTGCGGATTATCGTGTTTGAAGAGCCTGATTTGTCTGGTGAATTTGTTGTTGATGGCACGGGCACAATGGCGATGCCTTTGATTGGTCAAGTGGTTGCGCAGGGTCAGACAGTGCGCGAAGTGGAAGACCTCATCACTACCAAGTTGCAAGCAGGGTATCTCAATAATCCTCGCGTGAGCGCCGAAGTCGTGACTTTCCGCCCCTATTTCATTCTCGGGGAAGTAAACACCCCCGGTACCTATCCTTCTCAGGCTGGCTTGACGGTGATTGAAGCCGCGGCGACCGCTGGGGGCTTTACCTATCGCGCGAATAAAAAAACGATTTTCATTCGCCGCGCCGGAACGGATGTCGAAACGCCTGTAGCCCTCACAACCACAACGCGTGTTTATCCCGGTGATACAGTCAGAATTGGCGAAAGATTGTTTTAAATACAGCATTTACAAAAAAACTTGACAATTTAAACGGATCAGGGGCTGCAAATGATTGATTTGTGGTCCTTTTTAATATTAAAACTTTATTTATGGCTCTCGCGTATAGTTCCCATATTGGGATGTATGCGCGGTGGGGAGAGACAAAGTATTCTTTCACGACGCTCAAACAGAGTTGGAAAAAGTGGATTGGTACATTTTTTGCCTCTGTCATAAATATATTTAAGACTAAAGGCGTTTTGTCTTTGTCGATCATAGTAATAGTGGTTTTGGGGTAGTAAGTATCATGGGTAAGATTTTTAAAGGTACATTGGGGTTGAGCGCGTTGGTGGCTGTCGCGGCACCTGTTGCAGCGAGTGCACAAACGGAGACCACGTCTTTGTTTGGTCGGGAGCGCAATACATCTGTGATGGAACGCGAACGCGAAGGCTATATGCCAACGGGTATCAGAACGGGTCAGTTTATTGTACGCCCGCGTCTTGATGTCACCGTGGCTTATTCTGACAACGTTTACGGCCTTGATTCGGATACGGATAATCCAAATCTTTTGCGAGATCTGTTTTCCAATCAAGAAGATTTCTATTTCATCGTCCGTCCTAGCATTTTGGCTGAAAGCGACTGGAACAATCACAAAGCACGCGCTGGCGCTTATGTTGAAGCCGTTCGCCATATTGATTTTGATGGTGAAAATATTGCCAATGCAGGCATCTTCGCAGACGGTGTTTATGATGTGACCCGAAATGCGCAATTGATTGCCGGTGCAGGATATGACTTGCTGCATGAATCGCGTCGCGCCAATGCCAATGGCACTGTGACGGAAGAGCCTATTGAATATAGTGTTGTCAAAGGGTTCGTCGGTGGCCAGCAGGAGCTTGGTCGTTTTAGATATCGCGGACGCTTTGATGTTGCAGCATATGATTATGATGATGTGACTGGTTTGCGAGCGATTACGACTAACGGCATAGAGTCGGTTGAGCGTTTCATTTTGGATCAAAACTTCCGTGACCGGACTGACTATACGGTTCTTGGCGAGCTTGGATGGGCCTTGACCCGTGATTCCGCTATGTTCCTCCGAGGCACATATAATATTCGTGATCATGATCTTGATGGACGTTTTGTTCCAGCTACGGCCACCAATATTGCGCGTGACTTTGAATTGGACAGCGATGGCTGGAGCATTATGGCGGGTATTGATTTTGACGTCACAAAATTGGTACGCGGCAATATTGCGATTGGCTATATGGAGCAAAGTTATGATGCTCAAAACGAATTTGATGAAAACGGCATTCAAACGCTGATTGGCCGCGAAAACATTGATGGCTTGAGCATTGATGGTGGTGTGGAATGGTTCGCCACAGAATTGACCACGGTGGGTGTTCAGGTTTCTCGTTCTATTCGCGATAGTCAATTCTTGAACAGTGCTGGCTTCACGGCCAGTGAAGCGACCGTGCGGGTAGACCATGAATTGCGCCGCAACGTTGTCGTCTCTGCTTCTGCGACTTATGGCAATGATGAATATGAAGGCTCTGGCTTGGAATTTGAGCGCGTTGGCTTTGGGGTTGGCGGCACGTATTTCCTCAACAGAAACCTGCAAACATCGTTGAATTATACTTATGTCCAGCAAGAATCGAATGGCCTTGAAGGCAATCTTGATGGTCTCGCCCGTGAGTATGAGGTGAATGAAGTCTTCCTGACTCTCACGGCGCAACGCTAATATATAACGGTCAAAATTCACTTTTAACGTGTCTTCGGCCTCAAAATGCGCATGATTTGGTGCGCATTTTGCTTATGGGGTAGTAAGATTTGAAGTGAGGCCCCAATAGTTGGGTTTTGTCGCAAAGTGAGATAATAGACATGCAGAATTCCCCCACCCATTATACCGCTCGCGCTGATAAGACAGACACTGTTGTGCCTTACAGAGTTGCGCCGCAAAATGCGGCGCCTGCGCCAGCGAATATGCTGTTTGATCTGCCATTGCTTTGGACCATTTTCCGTCGTCGCTTGCCGCTTTTTCTGGGAAGCGCCTTGGCGGTTGTTGCATTGGTGTTGCTTATCACGTTGCAGATGACCCCGCGATATTCTGCGCGGGCGACAATCATTATTGATCCTACCCAAAATGCGATTACCGATGTGACAGCCATTTTGGCAGGGGGCACAGCCGATAGTGCTGCGGTGGATACGCAAGTTGAGATCATGAAAAGCCGCAAGATCGCCGAGAAAGTGGCGGGCACGCTGGATTTGTATAGTGATCCTGAATTTAATCCGGGCTTGGGCGAAAAATCCGGGGGGCTTAAAGGCCTCATCAAAGGCTTGATGCCTGGACAATTTGATAAGGCGCCCGATAGCGAAATGGATGCGCAGCTTGCCCGCGAGCGGGTTGTGAATGCTGTGCAAGAACGGGTCACTGTCGAGCGTGAAGGCCTGACCTATGTGATCTCTGTGATTTTTGAAAGCGTTGATCCAGTAAAGGCCGCGCAAATCGCCAATACGTTTACGGACCAATTTCTCGATAATCAATTCGACACAAAGTTTGATAAGCTGCGCAAAGGCAATGAAAGTTTGCAACGCCAAATTGAGCAACAGCGTGTTGAATTGCGCGTTGCAGAAGAGAAGGTGCAAGCCTATCGGATTGCGAATAACCTGCTGGATGCCGCTGGTATTTCGCTGACGGAACAACAGGTTTCCGATGTGTATACGCAACTGACCGTCAAGCAGGCAGAGCTTGCCGCGGATGAAGCGCGATTGAACAATATGAATGCTCGGAGCGCTCAAGGTGAGAGCTTGATGAACACAGCTGAAGTGATTTCTTCGCCCGTGATCAGTGAGCTGCGCGCAAAAGAAGCAGATATTGGCCGCCGCAAATCTGAATTGCTGACGCGATATGGCCCGCTCCACCCGAGTGTTAAAAAGATCAACAATGAAGAAGCAGAACTGAACGCGCAAATCCGGTCGGAAGTGAACCGTATTGTGGCCAGTTTGCAAAGTCAGGTGAATGTTGCAAAGAAGGAAGTTCAAGGCCTGCAATCCAATCTTGATTTGTTAAGCTCCGAATTGGCGGGTAATAATGATGCGATGGTGGGCTTGCGGGAGTTAGAGCGCGAAGCTGCTTCCAGCCGCGAACTATATGAAGCTCTCTTGACCAGAGCCAAAGCGACGGCGCAATTTGGTGAATTGGCTGATGCCAATGCGGAGCCGGGCTCTTTGGCGGCGATTCCCACTGGCGCGTCTTTTCCAAATAAGTTTCTCAATTTGATCCTCGGGATGATTTTGGGTGGTGGTGTTGGGGCGATGCTCGTGATGCTGACGGAAATTTTTGATAATGGTATTCGCACGGCTGAAGATGTTGAGAAGTCTCTTGGGACGGAAATGATTACAGCCATTCCGACATTGGATGAACGTACACTGACGGTTAAGGGCACGGAAATGTCGCCTGAGGATTATCTGGTGGAACGACCTTTGTCTGCGTTTGCTGAAAGTTACCGTGCGTTGCGCAGCTCGATTAATCATCAAGCAAGTACAAATGACCGGGCCAAAATTGTGGCATTAACGTCCTCTCTTTCTGGCGAAGGGAAAACAGTTTCCGCGCTGGCGCTGGGCCGTGTCTGTGCCATGTCTGGCGACAAAGTGATTGTTATTGATTGCGATTTGCGTCGTCGAATCCTCTCTGGTGGCTTGCAAAATGTTGAAACGGGTTTGGTTGAAGTCTTGACGGGCAAAGGCGCCTTGCGCGATGCGATTATGAAAGATGAAAAGACAGAGCTTCATATTCTCCCGGTCAGTGCCTCTCCTCAAGAAGTTACAGATATATTTGGCAGCAAGGGCTTTGACGCCATGTTGGCGCGGCTTAAATCCAAGTTTGACGTCATCATTTTGGATACAGCGCCTGTCACGGCGGTGGCGGAAAGTCGCGCAGTGGTCAGTGCTGCAGATATCAGCTTACTGATTATTCGCTGGCGCAAAACGTCTGTGCGCGTGGCGCATTCTGCAGCGAAAATTCTGCGTGGTTTGCCAACGCCATTTATGGGCGTGCTGTTGACGCAGGTCGATAGCAAGGCGCAAACGCAATATGGATATGAAGGCTCGTCTGCATATTTTGATAGCCATAAAAAATATTATCACGACTAAAATAGAGTCTTGAGCCATTGCAGCCCAAAAGCGAGTTTTGGGCTGCCCTTATAGGCGGTTTTATGTTTCGTCTTCCGGGCGTTCTTCAAGGGCCAAAGGTTGATCAAGATTATTTGCGCTTTGCTCGGGGAAAACCAATCGTTGATCTTCTTGTTTCAGCCGTTTTGCCTCGGCGCTTGAAGCGGCAATATTGTTCGGGTGATATGGGTTGAGCATGGCGGGCGGATTGGCCATGAGGAGAAGCATGTCGCCTTCCACAATATCGTGATGGGTCACATTATGCTCCACTTGTTGCCAGTTGCCTTGCTCCAAAGCGCGCATTAAGCGCCTATCGCGCGCTTCTTCCCCGGCGCTGAGCCTGGCCAACGCTTTTTCCTCGCGTTCATGCAGATACATTTCTTCGCGGAGCCGCATTTCTTCTCGCGCAACCTCTATGGCTTTTAGGCGTAAGTCTAATTCCGTTTTGAGGCCGGGGGATGAAGAGGGGGTCTGTGCGGCTGGCGATAAATAGGATTGCACAATTGGGTGGGTTTTATGTTTCGTGCCGGGCCGGTTGTGTTTTTTGTTTTTCGAAGGACGTGCCATTTCTGTCTCCATATAGTCGCGCAGGTCAAAGGGCTCGCAGGTTGGGAACCCCGAGGGATAAGAAGAGGATGGGCGCGAACTTCACGGCCACAAATAATAAGTTTAGGGTGGGTGTCGCTCGTGCTAGCCCGCGCCCGACATTTTTTCGCAATACCTTCCCTTCACCGATCATTGCTGATGGGCTT
>CALLVA010000116.1 GCA_938010655.1 uncultured Parvularculaceae bacterium
GGCCGCACCACACACTTACATTTAGAGCGGCCATTCAAGTACGCGCCCGCCCTTCTAAGCTCATTCACATAGTGAATGAGCGACAAGGCAAAAGGCATTTTCGAAGAAAATGACGAGTGCCGCCCTGACCACCCGGAGCGCAAGCGACCGGACGATGATCCATGCTCTTTTTCATTCAGATTTTTCGACCATCCCGGTGACGAAAGTGCCTTCCCGGCGTTTGTCTGCGCCGCCTTGAATTTGCCCATCATGCAAAACGAATCCGTATACGCCGCTGGTGAGGCTACGTTCATTGGCTTCATGGCCCAGACCGCGCAAGGCGGCGACTGTCTCATCATCAAAGCCTTTTTCGATAACAACTTGGCCGCGTGGCACGACGATGTTGGGCAAGTCAATGGCCTCTTGCAATGGCATGTCCCAATCAAGCAAGGCGATCAGTGTTTTTGCAACATAGCCAATAATAGCGGGGCCCCCGGGGGAGCCAAAAGCCGCATAAACTGTGCCATCCTCATTTAAAATAATGACGGGAGACATGGAGCTACGCGGACGTTTCAGCGGAGCAGGGGCATTCGCAACTTGCTTACCATCTACTTCTGGTAAAAATGAAAAATCAGTGAGCTGATTATTCAATATCATACCACCAGCCATCATATGAGACCCAAATGGCATTTCAACAGTGGTCGTCATGGAAACTATTTTCCCATCCTTATCCATAATGGAAAAATGACTGGTCGAAGGCGGCTCAGGAGAAGCGTCTTTGCCGGGGAGGTCTATTGCGCCTTGTTTGATATATTTTGTCGGATCACCAACGGGGACATCGACCATGGATCGATCCATTTTAATCAATTGGGCGCGATCCGCCCCAAATTTTGGATTGGTGAGACCATTGATAATATCTGTAGCAGAGAAGTCACCCACACTCATATAGTCCGGGTCCGCCAGGAAAATATTACGATCTGCATAAGCAAGACGGCTTGCCTCCATCAACATATGCAGGGCCTCTGGGCTTTTTGGCGCAAGGTCCGCAAAATTAGAAGCAGAGAGAATATTCAAGATTTCGATCAGCGTCACCCCGCCTGAACTAGGCGGCCCCATGGAACAAACTTGTTTGCGTCGATAAAGCGTGCAAACCACTGGCCGTTCAATCGGGGTATAATGGGCAAAATCTTCTTTTGTCATGGTGTCAGCACCTGTCTTGGTGTTGACAGCTTCAATAATTTGGTCAGCAACTTCGCCACTATAAAATGTTTCTGCGCCATGCTTCATCAGCAAGCGGAGCGTCTTTGCATAGTCTGGGTTTTTTAAGGTAGCGCCGAGAGGAAGAGGCGTCCCGTCTTCCGCAAAGAAATATTGCCGCGCGGCATCGTCTTCCGCTAATTTTGTGAACCGCGTTGTCAAACTATGAAGGCGCGGCGAAATGGCAAACCCGTCTTCAGCAAGACGCAAGGCCGGCGCGAGAACAGTCTCTAGGGGTAAGCGTCCATGTTCTGCATGCACCATTGTTAGCATGGAAACAACACCGGGCACGCCAACAGCCGTACCGCTGCGCACAACGTCGTAGAAAGGTTTTCTAGCGCCTTCCTCGGTCAGAAACATTGTTGGAGTTGCAGAAGCGGGAGCGGTTTCCCGTCCGTCAAAACTGGTGGTGAGGCCTGTTGCAGGATTATGGAACAGCATGAAAGCGCCGCCGCCCAAGCCAGAAGATTGCGGCTCCACAAGGCTCAACACAGCTTGCACGGCGATGGCCGCATCAATGGCAGAGCCGCCTTGAGCGAGCATTTCCTCACCAGCTTGTGTCGCAAGCGGGTTGGCGCTGGCCACGGCGTATTGATTATCAAATGGCCGATTGGGCATCACCTGATCAACCAATTCTTCTTTTGCTGGAACCGGGTTTTGAACTGTTGTCTGATTGCAAGACAACAAGGCCAGAGCCGTGAGCGTTACCATCGCAAAAGAAAGAAAGGAGCGGTTCATATTGATGTCTTTCATGCCACAAGGGCGATGTTACAGGCGCATGGCGGCCAATCTGAATCTGGACTATAAAGGGTGCTAAACTTGAATACCAGTAGCGCGATGAAGAGCACGTCAAAACTAAGGGACAAATTATGACAGGTAAACCAGGACCCACAAATGGGCTTTGCGATGTGTCTGGCCTGAAAATTGGCCATGGGACGGATCATAAAGTCAAAACCGGCGTCACCGTCATTTTGCCTAATGAGGCAGCGGTTTGCGCCGTGGATGTGCGAGGCGGCGGGCCGGGCACACGTGAGACAGATTTGCTGTCGCCCGAAACCATGGTCGAAAAAGTAACGGCTGTGGTTTTGGCGGGAGGGTCGGTTTATGGCTTGGCTGCGGCAGATGGCGTTGCGGCCATGCTGGGCGCGAAGGGGCAGGGGTTTTCTTTAATGAAAATGCCCGGCGTACCCGTCTCACCCATCGTGCCTTCGGCGATTTTGTATGATCTTGCCAATGGCGGCGACAAGGATTGGGGCGAAACACCGCCTTATAATGCTTTGGGCCGGGCCGCTTTGGCGGCGGTTGGGGAGTCTGCTGAGATTGGCGCGATTGGCGCTGGGGCTGGCGCGAAGGCAGGGGCTTATGCGGGTGGATTAGGCATGGCTTCCTTCGTAACGTCAGACGGCATAGAGGTAGCGGCAGTAGCGGCGGTCAACAGTTTTGGGTCGCCTTATATGCCCGGTACGAAGCAATTCTGGGCTGCCCCTTTTGAGATCGGGACAGAATTTGGTGGTCGGGGCATCGGCAAGGCCAGCAGCGCATCCGGCTTTCCCCCTGACACAAAGCTTGGCGCGCCAAGCGGCGCAAATACAACGATTTGTCTTGTTGCGACCAATGTGACGTTGAGCCAAGCAGAGGCCAAACGCCTTGCCATTATGGCGCAAGATGGCTTGGCCCGCGCCATTCGCCCCGCCCATGCGCCAACTGACGGAGACGTCGTTTTTGCGCTTTCTACAGGCATAAAGGATTTAGCAGAGCCAAAAACACTCAGCTTAACACAGCTTGGCAGCATGGCAGGAGATTGCTTAACCCGCGCTATTGCACGGGGCGTTTATGCGGCTGAGGAGACGAAAGAATAATCACCAAGGCGGGATAAAAGCCTCTTGCAAATCAAACTGGGATGCGCTTTAAAGCGCCTTCGCCATATAGGTGAATACGCACCGGTAGCTCAGCTGGATAGAGTACTTGACTACGAATCAAGGGGTCGGGAGTTCGAATCTTCCCCGGTGCGCCATTTCTCTCATTCTTAAAAGTGTTAAGTCGTTGGAATTACTACTGTTTTTCCCACGTTTTCTCGCAACCCCCCGATTTCCCCCAATTTGGGGAACAAATTGGGGTACAGTCTGGGGTACAATGGATTAT
>CALLVA010000117.1 GCA_938010655.1 uncultured Parvularculaceae bacterium
CTTTTACGATCAAAACCGCGACGGCGTGCGCCAAGAGGATGAGCCGGGCATAGGCGGCATGATTGTGCGCGTCAAAGGCGGGCGCAAGAAGCTGGCTTTGCGCACGGACGGCGAAGGCTATTTCACCATTCAGAATATCTCTGAGGGGCTGCACGGCGTTCAAGTCGATAACCGTAGCCTGCCGCTCGGCTTTGCGCTCGCCGCCGACACGCAAACCAAGGCAACGATCCGCGAAGGCTTTATCACCACTATTGACCTGCCGATTGTGCAGCGCGGCCAAGTGCGCGGCTTTGCCTTTGTCGACGGGAACGGCGACGGGGAGTATGAAAGCAGCGAGCAGCGCCTAGAGGGCGCGCGCCTGCGCCTGACCTCATCAGAGGACGAGGCGCTAAGCTATGAGACGGTATCCACCAGCTTTGGGCAATATGCCTTTGATGATCTGCCTGCGGGTAAATATTGGCTAGAGATCCTCGCCACGAACTCGCCAAAGGCGCAGAGCCTGCCCGCCATAGAAGTCACGCTTGAGGGCGAAGAAGAGCTGATGGCGCGGGTGCGGCTCGCCGCGCGCCCCGCCGGCGCCGTCCTGCTCGCCAAAGACAAAGACCCGCCGCCCATCTCCGATCCAGAGGAGGGCAAGCCCGCAGAAATAAGCGCCAGCCCTTAGCCTCTGATGCAAAACAGAACACCAAACTTAGCGCGCCCGTAAAACGGCGCGTTTTTTTTTGGCTTATACGACGGTAGGCTCCAGCCTAAAAATCGATCCTCAATCCTAAAGGGTGAATTCATCGTCGCCGTCTTTAAAGCATTGTGAAGAACAATTTCCCAATTGGCGAATGAGCAGGAAAACCCTGCAATGAATTCAAAAAAAAGACCGGCACGAGGCCGGTCTGAAGTCTTTATTGGAATCAAGGTTAGAAGGTTGAAGTCACCACGTCAGAACATGTGCTCGTTCCGGATTCGCAAACTTGGTGGCTGTGAGTGCCGCCCCCTTTTTGGTTGCTTGTCAAAGTGTAAGCTCCATCATTTGCGGTGGTCGTTACAAAAGCGCCATCGAGGTAAATGTCTACATTTGAAGCGCTTGAACCCGACCAGCTATAGTCCCAACGCTTCTTCCCTTTGACCTTATAGGCCGAGACAGAGCCGAGTGTGACATCGCCGCCGCCGGTTCCACCTTCGGACACGGTCACGCTGCTGGTTGTGCTATTGCTGGCGCCATCATCATCCGTGACGGTTAGTGACACTGTGTAGGTCCCCGCCGCGCCATATGTATGAGCCGGGCTCTGGGCTGAGGATGAAGACCCATCACCGAAGTTCCAAGCCCAGGAGACGACAGAGCCATCGCTGTCAGAGGAATTGTCTGTGAAGTTACAGGACAAATCCGTACAGCTGTCTGAGAAGCTCGCATTTGGTGCATTGTTTTGCGGTGGTGTGGCGTCGCAACTTGCTGGATCTACAACGAGGCCTTGCTGCCCGTCTGCATTACCCGAAAGGGCGAGATTTCCAGTCTTGGCGGCGTCGAACAGGCATTGCGCTGTTGTACCGTTCAGGAACGGTCCAGCCATGCCGTCTGAGGTGGTATATCCCCATGAATTGACTGACATAAGCGGGCCTGTGCCCGTGCTTTCATTCATTGGCTGAATCCAAGGGCCACCCGATGAGCCGCCAGAGAGTTGGCTTGACGGAAGCCACCAGTTATCGGCGCCTTCAGTCGTCATGTCTTCGGCTGAATACATAAAGAACGGATCGTCTGAGTAAGAATATCCAAGGGCGTGAGTCCAGTCCAATGAGCTCTCGCCGGCCTGACCATCATTCACATTTGGTGCGGCGAAGCTGACATCAAAGCTGCCTACGGCTGCATCAAGGGCGCCGCCGACGCCGTTACCGGAATGATTGCCGTTATCGCCCACAACATAATAGGCATAATCCCAAGGAATATTATTTGGAAAGACACTGGTCGTCCAGTTTTGTTCGACTACACCAAAATCGGCGACCCAACAGCCTTCAGGATCATTGAAGCAATCTCTGTCCGTGCTCGATCCTGTTGTCCCGTCCTGATTCGGAATAAAAATTACATTACGAGCAAAAGAGGCGTCTGCATCGTCGTAGACACAATGCGCCGCTGTAATGATGATGGATCGTCCGGTTGTGCCATCATTCGTGACCGTGCCAGAGCAGACATATCCCGACCAGCCACCATTGTTTGGCATTTCATAGAGAAGCCGGCCTGCTGCTGTTTGTATGGCGCCGCCTTGAGCCCAGCGCTCATTGGCAACAACGCCGCCGCCGCCACCGCCGCCGCCACCGCCGCCTTCAACGGTAAAAGAAAAAGAATTAGTCGCGCCGCGATTTCCACCGCGTCGATTGACATTGTCCCGCGTCAAGACGCGCCAAGTACCACCACCAGTGGTGAACCCGCTAATAGTTGTTTGCCACGTATTATTGCCAACATTAACGCCTGCAAAAGTAGATACAGTACCGTTATATGTTACTTCAAATGTGACTTCACGAACGCCGTCAACATCAGTCACTACCGCAGATAGGGTCTGACTCGCGCCAAAAACGGCGCCGTCAGCAGGCGTTCTAGATGTAACAGTCGGTGCCTGATTATCCTGTGTGACTTGCTCGTCCCAGCTTTTTGTTCCGTTGAGGCGTCTTGTGTTAGCTGTGAGCTCTGGCTTGTTGGCATGGCCATGCGGCGTTAGCTTGCCATTTTTACCGCGAATATACCCAATGCCTCGGTGATCAATTAGCATGTCACGTGGCTCTGCGGCCGCAATGCGATCTGCGGTCCAATGTTTAAGCACCTTATCAGCCCGCTCACTCGGGCCGTTCTGCGC
>CALLVA010000118.1 GCA_938010655.1 uncultured Parvularculaceae bacterium
GGTCTGATAATTGCGCGGCGAGATCGACGGGGGCAACATCTGCTGTTTCTTGCGGCGAAGGCGTATCAAGCTCTAAAGGCTCAGTCTGAGAGGGTTGTTCTTGCATATAACTTACCTAACGCAACTTGCTTCAAAATCAATGCAGCCAAATAGGTTTGTCTCTTAAGGCAGGCCTACAACACGTTCAAATATATTACCCGAAAGATTAAGGTGCAGATCAACACCCGGCGCAGCATCTAATAAGGGGCTTTTATTTTCCTTTAACGTGATATCGGCAACAGGAGGGCGAATGGTCACGCCGGGCATATGCAGAATTTCTGCGCTGGGGGTGATCGTGTTACCTTCTAGGTGCATATTTTCGCTACGGTGGATCATAATCGCATGGCCCATCCCTTGCTCGATCATATTGTTTTTGATCGTGAAGTCTTTATTGGGAAATCCTTCTTTCTGTCCACTGATGAAGATACCTTGGGTAACACCGCCCTGCCCTTTCAAGATATTATTGCCGATAATCTCAACATGTTGATTGCTTCTATTGGCCGTGTCATTCCAAAATTGGATGCAATCCGGGTGGTCGCCTGCTTTTGGCAGGGGGTAAAAGTCGCGGCACTCATTATTTATAATCTTGATATTTTGACCACCGCTTACATTGATACCATCAGAGCGCACCCCATCAAACATATTCGCGCGCAATGTAATGTCATCTGAATCTCTAACAACCACTCCCCGATAATTATCATTAAAGGTCATGTTTTGAACTTTAACCGCCCTACTCTGCCTGATCGTCATTCCCTTGCCATCATTGGTATTATCTTGATCGGCAGACCAAAGAATACGCCCGCCGGAAAAAATAATCTCCTGACTGTTCAAAACAGAAACAGCGAACACCCAATCTATTTTTTCTGCTTTCCCAGCTTCAACAGATAGGTTTTCCACTTTGAGGCCTTGCACTTTTGTCAAGGTCAATTTTTCAACGAAGGCTCCTTCAGCAAAATGAAACGTTATAGCGGGAGTGAAACTGCGATCATTCAATGCAAGATGACCATAGTTGCCTTGAGAGAACCGAAATTGGTCTCCCGCTTTGGCACCAGCCATCATGACGTCGACATTTTCTGGCGAGACCACTTTATAAGATGTAGATACTGACTCTACCGCACCCATAGCCTGCAAGCTGGCGTGAACGCCTTGCTTATACGCAACAAGAGCAGCGCCCCCATATACTAAGGCAATTATTGGGAGGAACCGGAGAATGTCGCGGGCGCGCATGTTTCTGTGCCTTCCAAGCTAATGGGCAAAGCAGGTTTATACTCTAAAGACTGTGGCTCTTTCCACTCTCGAACACCATCTAACACAGCCTTTGCCTGTGCTTTTTGCCCGCGCATCACGCGGCGCAATGCCTGCAAAAGAGAAGCGGCATATAAAAAGCCTAGCTTTGATTGATGCCACTTGCTGGCAAATATCATACGTGAACGGATCATATGATAATCTGACAAGGGGGAGCGACTTGGTGTCCCTGATTTTTCAACATTATGGCTTTGGGTGACCATGCCTCGGTGATGAAACACGCTTGCGCCGCGCACCCATTTGCAGGTCCAATTATCGCCGCCTTGCGCGGCCCAATCCGCCTCTTCGTAATATAGGAAATGCTGCTCATCCATAAAGCCCACTTCCGTCAAGAATGGTGCTGAAACAGCCATCGCCGCCCCGTGAGGATAATCAATCTCCACCTCTCCTTCAGGCAAGGCCTCAAACAACTTTCCTTCCAGCTGGTTGCGCCCCAACAGAGCCCATGAAGAAAGCTTCGCCCCGCCAGCAGCTTGCAACTTATAAGGCGCATCATGGTGCCTGATGGTTGCGCCCGCCAATCCAAGTTTTTCATCCTCAGAAAACGCATCGGCGAAAGCTCTAATCGTTGTCGCCGTCATGACTGCATCTGGATTTAAGAGAACGGCCATATCTATTCCAAGCGCGCCCACCAATCGCAAACCAATATTGCACCCGGCTGCAAACCCCCGGTTTTGATTTGCCAATACAACCGTTACAGGCGCATCACATTGATCAGCCCGGACACGGCCTTTTGTGCTCGTCACAAAACGAACAACCTCAGGCGGCGGCAATAAATATTCAACACCGGGTCGCATTTCCATAACAGGTGCTGGTTTTTGACCGGTCAAAACATCCACAAAACGCTCTGCGCTTTTATCAGTGGACCCATTATCCACGAGAATGAGGCGGGTTCCTTTTTTCAATCCTCCCCCAAAATGAGCAGCGCCCCACGCGGACGCCAACGCTGCCAGCGCATAATCTGGACTATTATAATTCACAATAATGACGGCAGAGGACTCAATCATACTTACACTTCTCTTTCAGCGGGTAAAACAACTTTTCGCGCATCGGCATTTAGGGATTTTACAAATTGCGCCATAAAATCTTTTTGCAATGGCTCGGCATAACTTTTTTCACGGCTTGGCACGGAAACGCGCACCAATGCGGAATCGGCGCCTTTGAGCCGGCCAGATAATAAATTACTCATTTGTTGAGATAATTCTCCATTGGCAAAACGATTGCCAACACGCATCCAATAGACGACTTGCTCTGCGCGATTCCCGCGATCTCCAAGCATGGTCTTCACAGGAATATCTATACCGTTTACGGACCATAGTTGCGCAGCATTATCACTCACGCGATATCCTTGCGCTTTATAACACACGACAGGATTATGAAGACGAACAGCATCGCCCATGGCATGACCATAAGCCACAACAAGGGTAATATAATCGCCATAGCTATTTTCATATGTTCTATAAAGTGTCGCCGTGCCAACCTCTTCAGCTTCCTCAAGGGGCGCAACAATTTGGCTAAGCGCGCTAAGCTGCCAATCGCCAAATTCTGTAGGGAAAAGCGCTTCTAGCTCTGGTGATTCTGATAATGGCGTTGGTTGCGCTCGTAGCGCTTGGGTGAAGACACCCAGCCCAATCATCAAGCAAACGGGTAAAACTATTCTCAAGGACATATCACCGTCCTTTTTCCGACATGGCTGACAAATGTATCAACCGCGAAGACCATTAAAAGAGCGATGCCATATAGGAATAACCCAGCAAAGTCATGGGCGAAGCCTTGGCCTAGATCATAGCCGCCCCAATATGTCAGTAAGACAAGAACCATAACCCGGATAATATTTGCGATAATGGCAATAGGGATCGTCAGAGCAAAGATAATTAAGCTTCTGCGCCATGTTCTTGGACCAGACATATAAAGATATATCGCGCCAGTGGCCGTCAAAGCCAATAATGAATTTAACCCAGAACAAGCATCCGCCACGAGCAATTCATATTGTCCAACGGCCAACAACACGCCAGAGCGCGCAACTGGCACACCGAAAGAATAGAGCAACTCCGCCACACAAGTGGAAACCCAATGTTTTAAAGGGCCTGTCAACTCATTCAACATCCATCCCGGCCAAACAATGAGATACAAGACAAGCGCAACAGGCACAGCCAATTGACGCAATAATGCGCCGCCGCCAGCAAGCAAGATAATCCCGCTCAACACAAAAATTTGGGAGCCACTTGTTAGCAGTTCCACTTGCCCCAAACGACCAACCGTAAACAGTATCAAGCCAATGAGTAGAACCGCACTCCCACTTAAAATCGCATTTTTTGAAGGATTGATCCCCTCCAGAAAACTTTGACGATGCAACTGATTGAGTTTGACGAAAATGGCCCCGCAGGAAAAAGCAAATAAGAATGGCGCATGCGCATTTTCATCTCTCGTCCAAGCATGTGCCGCTAAATCAAAATAGGCGGGTAAATATAAAACAGCCCAGCCAATCGAAAAAAGACCGAAAGTCTTCATCCATAGCGGCGTTTCTTGTAATTGTTTTGGGATCGACAGGCTCAGAGACATCAGATCACCCGCCTGTCAATATGGATCCGACAATATGCGCCCCACACTCCCGGATCAGATCACTTGTTGCCTGCGCTTCTTTTGCTTTGGTGACATTCTTCCGCGCCAACAACAAGACGGACTTTGTCAGTGACCAGACAAATTGTCCGTCAGCAACATCAGCGCCTCCCGGCGTATGGACAAGAACACTATCATAATGATCTAAACTGCCCAAAATTAGGTCAACAAATTGAGGCCGACCCAGCAATTCTTGTGGATTATGCACACGGCCACCAGATGTCACCAATGTCAGATTTCTGATTTGGCTAGATGATTTTGCCTCATCAAGTGTACATTCCCCATTCAGATAATGACCCAACCCAAGCTCTGGCTTCACTTTAAAAATGGATTCAAGATGAGGCGTTCTCAAATCCGTATCAATCAGGAGAGTTTTACGGTTTGCTTGTGCAAATGTAATCGCCAGATTTGCTGTCGTATACGCCGCGCCGACATTTGCCGTCGCCCCCGTTATGGCGAGCAATCTTGATGCTGCGCCGCCAGATTGCGACAAAAGCCGCGTGCGTAACATGCGAAATTGTTCCGTTTCTTGAGAGAAAGGCCGTGTTATTGTGACAAGCTTAGGGGGAATAGAAATATTATTTGGATCAGCATGGAAATAGCCAAATTGGACAGCCAAAGCAGCTTGAATTTCTTGCGCAGAAACAAAGCCTAGCTTTCGAGCCGTCTTACCAAACAACTCGCCAGACTTCTTCTGGTGAACAACAATTTCTTTCACTTGTTCATCTGACAAGCGGCCCATCCGCACGAGAATATCGCCCATCCGTTGAGAACGTTCTGTAATCTTGCGCTCTTCAGCAGGGGCGATATTGGTTGTCTCTGAAGCTTGCTCAGCTTTTAGCCCTGGTTTTTGCTCCATCAAAGCGGCAATAATTTCCGGGGAAAGAGATGTTTTCTTTTTTGTCTGGGTCATAAATATTGACCCTTTCCACGAGGTGCCGCAATGGCCAATTCAGCCATCACAGGCGCCCCGATACATCTCTCCAGCATCATCGGAACCCGAATGCGCGCCTCAAGCAATTCAATCAAAATCGCGGCACTGACGCCGATAAAGAGCCCAAGGAAAAACCCTGCAATGATCACAATCACATGCAAAGGTATTGGCGGCTCCGCAGGCGGCACAGCCCGGCCCAACATCATAATATCAATCAAGTCAAAACGGGATTGAAGGCTTTGTTGCAAAGTACGCCGAGCGACCTCATCGAAAGTTTGCTGATTGGTATTCAGGCTCTGCTCTAACTCATCAAAGCGTTGTCGTATTTTTTGATAATCGAGCACTTTTTGCTTTTGCACACGCGCTGCCGCTTCAAGGTTTGCGACCCGGCGGCGGGAATATTCAAACTTCTCTGCAATTGATTGGAACAAAGAGCTTTGTAAAGCACGCATGCGCGTTAAGCCTTCCCTATAATCAGGATGGTTTTCGCCATAACGTTGCTCAATTCGTAAAAGTTTCGCTCTTTCAGACGCCAATCTCGCTTGAGCGGTTTTGCCCAAGGAATTATCATTTGGGATAGGCAATGTTTCCAGCTCAGCGCGCGTTGCTTTTTTCGCTTGCTCATATAAAGAGCGCGCTTCTGCATAATCTGCGCGCGCCTCGGCGATGCGACCTGTGATCGTCCCGAGTTCCAGTTCCGCTGCTTCAAGCTGCTGACTTCCGATGGTCACTAGCCCACTTTGAGTTTGAAAATCACTTAATTCATCGCGAGATTTTTGAACGCGCTGTTCAAGATTTTTCGTTTCAGCCGAGAAATTCGCGGCCGCTCTCGCCGAGCGTCGCTCTCTATTGCTCAAGACGACTTTCATATAAGCATCGGCAAATGCATTGGCATATCGCGAAGCGAGGCTTGGATTGTTCGTTCTATAGGAAATGACCAGCGTACTTTCCGCAACGCTGGACTGAATCATTAAATTGCCGAGTAAGTCATCGGCAACCCATTCATAAAGATTATTTCCTGCAACGATCTCTCCTTGCGTTTTGGTCCGCCATTCTTCTTCATATTCTATAATGTTGAGATGGTTTGTTTCAATCAAATCATCCACGGCTTGCAATGCCACTGACCTACTGGAAACCAAGGCGGCTTGTTGTCCCAAAAATTCTGAAACACGATGTCTTTTTTCGGCCATGCCCGTCAAAGGGTTTTCAAAAACAGAATCGACCTGAACTTTTGCAGAAGCTACATAGTTTTTAGGCAACGCAAAACCAAGGGCTGCCGCCACCAAGGTGGACAAGCCAATCGCCCAGAAAAGCACAAAGGCTCTGGCACGCAGCACACTTATAAATGAGAGAAGGCCCATAGACGAAAATCCAGTAACTTACTGTCCTTTCTGAGAGGCTTGAGTCGGTAGAACTGGTTTCGCTACGGGCTTTACCGTGTCTCTATAATAAACAACATCAGCGTTCTTCCGAAGTTGCTCGATCCGGTTTGTCACTTTTTTTGTTGCATCTTCCCGGCGCAAAATCGCGCGTGCCGCTGGCGTTCCCTCATCAAGGGTCACGCTATCATTTGTTATGCGCATGATTTTTAAGATCGAAACTTTATCAGCCCCGCGCAAAACAATATTATCGCTCACATCATAAGCAGCAAGTTGTTCCCGAATAGCAATTGGAAAGCTTGACGCTGGGCGCACGCTTGCTGAAAGCATATAAGGCGTTTGCTGACGATCTAAATATGTTGATAATTTGTCGAAATTGGATGTTTCATCAAAAAGCGGCGACAATTGATCAACGTCAAAATCTTGTGTCTCAATTTCTAAAACGCTGAATGAATAGCGACGGGCTTCTGTGAACAAAGAAGGATTTTCCAACATATAATCTTGGACTTCAGCGCGCGTTGGCTCAACAGGCTGCGCCACCAAACTAATATAGAGATCTGCCAAGGCTTGCTCTTTGGCCGCTTCCATCCGCCACATAGCATCTGGTCGGCGATCAACTTTTGCTTCGCGGGCCGCTTCCGCAGCGACAATGCGATCAACGATTGCTTGCATGGCGATGCGTTCCGCATTGGGGTCTGTTGGAATCAGCGATAAACGTGCCATCTCGACACGGATTTCACTATGCGTGATTTCTCGATTATTCACCTTTGCGATAACTTGAGTTTGGCCCGTTGAAACTTTTTTCCCGGATGCAACAGCAGAGTCGGCTGTGAGCATCGTGCCAACGCTGAGCAGAACACATGCACTCGCAAAACACTTGCTAGCTTTGGTCACAAAATTATTTTTCCGACTTGCAAACATAAATTGTCTCATCAAACCGTCCTACTCAACTTCAACTAAATCTGGTGCCTCCAGATTTTCTATCCCTAACGTGCAGACCTTAACCCTGAACTGCACTGTCATATTGACCTTGCAAAACCAGCCGTTCCATACGCCACATCCGCCAAAGACGAAGGCGTATCAAATGACCGATCACCGCAAGGCGATCGCCTATCCCGCCGCCTTGATTGTGCATCAAAACAAACGGCACATGGCCGAAAGCGGAAACACCCGTCACCAAAGCTCTCATATGCCAGCGCCACATCGCGTTGCCATTGGTTCGAAATAGCGCAAAATCTTGTGAAACAAGCCTATCCCACTTTTGCGTCAACTCCGCCCAACTGCTGCGTGCAGGATGGCTAACAATAGCTTTACCATCAAATACTAAACGAAACCCTAGCGCTAAGGCCCTGTGACACCAGTCTTTATCCTCTGCGACACAGTCTCTAAACGCACCAACTTGATCCGCTACTTTACGGGTCACTGTTAAGTTTGCTGTGACGGAAAACCCTTTTTCGGCAATATATTTTTTCTGTCGAAACGCAAAAATCATCTCAAAGCGCTCTATAGCGTTGATTTGTTTCATATCGGCACAGGTGATATTCATCCGTCCACCGACCATGTCTGCCTTGCAGCTTTCAAGCGTAGATACCGAATGGCTCAACCATTGAGGCGTGGCCACACAATCACTATCGATAAATGCGATGATGTTACCATGGGCTACTTCTAACCCCTTATTGCGCGCCGCTGCGGCCCCGCGTTTATGTTCTGTTAAGAACAGAACCCCTGGCCACTTCTCGTATAAATCATCAATGCCGCCTGGCGTTGCGTTATCTATAACGATAATTTCATAATGCTCCGTCGGAAATGTTTGTTCCGAAAGGCTCTCTAAGCATAAATTTAGGAGGTCGACTTGGTTATAATGGGGAATAACAATAGATACGCGCATTATGCTAACTCCTCTTTTTCAACAAGCTGATTGAAAACAGAAACATAAGTTGTTCTTTGCTGGCTCCAGCTAAACCCATCTTCCAAGCGTTGGCGACCGATTGAGCCAAGCTGCGCGCGCTTTTCGGCATCTTCTAATAATGCTTGAATATTATCTGCGAGTTCCAAGGGGCAATTATTATGCGCATACAAAGCGGCATCACCCGCTATTTGCTTGTTTTCTTTCAAATCAAACATTGCGATTGGCAAGCTATAAGCCATATATTCCATGACTTTGTTCATGGCGAGACGATCATTAAAATCATTTTTAGGATCGGAGCCAACGCCAATATCTGCGGTTGAAAATGCTTCTTGCAACTGATGTCCGGTTAGAAAACCTGTGAAAGTAATACACGCATCCAAGCCTCTTGCTTTTGCGTCGGCCATCAATAATGAGCGTTCTGGACCTTCTCCAACAATGAGCAATTGAAAATCATCGCGTTGTTCTGCCAATGTCTCAACCGCATCGAGCAGAAGGTTCACCCCATCTTGGGAACCAATGATACCGACCCATAAGAGAAGATAATCCTTATTATTTTTTAGGCTTATATTTTTCGCACCGGGTCGTATTAACCCTAAATCGGGCGCTGAATATACGACATCAACTTCAGCCTCTTTTTTGGCGCCGCGTGTCATCGCAATTTCTTTAAAACCACGATTGGTGGAAATGACTCTATCAGCGGTTAGAAAGGTACATTTTTCTGCAAATCTTGCCATTCGATATAGCAAGCCCTTCGCTTTCCCTCGCTTTTCCGCATAAAGTTCTGGCGTTAAATCATGATGATCAAAAACAACTTTCGCGCCGCCAAAAACTTTTGCCAAGAGAGCTGGAATAAATAGAATATCTGGCGGATTACAAATCTGGACCACATCAATATTTTTTAAGCCAATTCTTAAAAGCAGCAAAATTTCCCAGAAAATCGCGATGCTATATTCAATCGCATAACTAAAAACATTGCGTGCTTCAAACGGTAAGGGATGTCGATGAACTTCCACCCCTTCTATAATTTCAAATCGCTGTGTATGTCTGCCAGCTAGAGGGCAAATAACGGAGACGCGCCAACCATCGCGCACAAGCGCTGTTGCTTCCTGCCAAACACGGCGATCATCCGGCACAGTCATGTTTTCAACTATAATGACAGTATGGGGAACATCTTGATTGACCGTCCTCACATCACTATGGCGATCCTTTTGCCCCGCTCCCGAAGCTGTTAACGCCGGGTTAGCGATCGACATAGATGTTTTTACTTTAACCATACTAATTGACAGTCTCTTAACACAACAAAGGGATACTGGAAGACGAACATATACAATCATAGTTTCCAAAAGGCTAAGGTAGCTGCAATTGGATTGAGATTGTTGAGGAGCAGGGCAGTGTCGTCGCGTTTAATATGTGTAGTGAGCATTATGATGTTTTGCATCATGCCGTGGCATGCGCAAGCAGCAACGGCGCAGTTCACGGCTGATACTGGCGCTGCTGTACAAGCCAGCGATGTGAATGTGCTTGATGGTACCGGGTATACTTTGGATGAAAATGGTACATTGACCATTCAGTTTACCGACCTTTTTGCGACTTCCGCTACCGATAGCTTTACACTGTATCATTATAGTACAGAGCCCTTTGGCAGTTCGTTTTCTTTTAGTTGGGGGTATATGGATGACACTGGCGCAATTGTATATCAGTCATCTGCGGAATACCCTTATGCACAACCAGGCGGCAGTTCATTCAGCGTCGGCTTTGCTTTTTGGGGATGTACGGCCAACACGCCGGGTTGTAACTTCATTCAAATAAATGGCGACACAGCTGGTTTTACGCTTGATGCCCTCAGCTTGAATGGCGCAATTGTCAATCTTGTGGGAGCGCCGCCAACGCCAGAGCCATCAACATGGATGCTGTTGATTTTAAGTTTTGCTTTCGTAGGGTACCAACTGAAACGAACAGAAAGAGCGGGCAAAAATGCGCCGTCCATATATGAACCGGCGCATTATTCTGCGATACAAAGGCCGCATCTTAAGAATGAATTAGGGCTAAACAGGATAAGTTAGGCCATGATCCCTTTTCGTTTTATATCGAAGTCTGGCTCCATAGCGGGGCTTTTTCTGATTTTGACTTGCCTTGCACCATCTGCCTTGGCGGGGACGGCTTATTTTCAATCTGATGCAGAAATTTTGACAGAAGCTGATTATCAAACGCTTTCAACGGCAAATGCTGAAAGCTATACAATTGGTCGTGGCGACACTTTGTTCATTGAACTGGAAGATCCATTTGCCGCTAGTAGCGCTGATGATTTGTTGACGCTGTATTACACGAATAATGATCGGCGCCGTCAGCAATTTGGGATTAACTTTGGATATGAACAAAATGGCGTTATCGAATGGGCCTTTGCAAATCCAACATTTTTTGATGTAAGGGGTAGCGGCTCTGTTTCCTTATTTGGCTTTTCGAACTTCTGCTCTGTTGCTGGTGGCTGTACATTTATCTCTTTGACTGGCGGCAATGGAAATGGCGGGCGCGGATTTAATCTTGATGCGGTTGCTGTCAATGGTGAGTTCTTAAGCGCCGCCGCGCCAACACCAGAACCAAGCCTGTGGGCTTTAATGATCACTGGATTTATGTTTGTTGGATGGCGTTTAAAACAGACTAAATCTGATATGTCCGCCCTTCAGCCGACCTCTTAAGGGTCTTGCGGGTCGCTTAAAGGCTGTTTGGCCAAATAGATCACAGATGCGAGCGCAAGAAACAAAGCGCCGCCGCCTACAATATGATATCCCTCATCGCCAGCCCAATTCGCAATGGCGCATCCAATAGATATGCCCACATAAGGCCAAAGAGGCTCATCTTGGCGTTGCAAGCGATAGAAGAAAAGAGCGACAGCGACAATGAATATCGCAGTAGATGCAAAATCATATATGGATGTCATGAGCCCTTCCTTTCTTTCTTTCAGGAAGAACTATGCCGTGAAAACATTAATGGCTTATTGCGAGAGCTTTAATTTCCCCACAACTCCATTGTTGAGTTTAACCGTGTCAGTGTCTTTGAAGCTGCGCGGAACTGAAGCAAATCACCGACTTGAAATACATCCCCGGTCATGGCCACAGGGTCTGCCACAAATGGTAGGATATCCATGCTTGCAGGGCCGCCATTTTGATCTGTCAGAAGCAATATTTTTTCACGCCCCGTTTTCGTCATGACACGGAATGATGGGGGAATACCGCCTCGAATGCAAAGACTAGCGCAAGCTTTATGGGTCCGCCCTGTTGAGGGGCGCATCACCCCTAAAAAGCATTTCGTATCTAAGATTTGACCTTTGAGCGTGATGCCGCTGGCAATCTTCTCTGTTTTTGGGGTGGGGTATAAGCCGAAATTTTCTGCCGTTGGCGTATACCATTTATTGAGCAAGGGAGGCACCTCAAGCATTTGGCGCGTGCCTCTCTCAATCAAAACGCCCTTGGCCTCAACCGCCGCGCCCTTAATATTCTCAAGATCAAGAGCGGAAATACATTTCCCTTGGGCCACCAACAAAACTGTTTTCATGGCAAAATCTTTATCCGCCACCGGCACGAGCAAATGTGGATAGGGCAGTTTTTGAAATAAGCCACGTATCGTATGAATTTTACCCGTCTGCCAAGAACCCGCCCCAGGGTCAGATAGAGTGTTCGCCACGGCCCATGATAAACCAGCCACGCCCGCAAGACCAACAGGTACAGCGCCCAGCAAAAAGCGTCGATCCACACTTGGTGTCTCGCCCCAGCCAATGAAAAAAGGATCCTGATCTTTGGTCATATTAAGCCCCTTCCTCAAAACTGGTGCCTGATCCAAGGGTGATACCGTCAGATTTCTCGCCTAAAGCATTGGGCTTGTGAAAGACGAAAATAAATCCGTCTTCCAGTTTCACATTATAAGTCGCGATTTTTTCCGTATACGGTGCAGGCGCAACGCCATCAACAAGTTTGAATTGAAACCCATGCCAAGGACAAGTCACGCATCCATCCAGGATCTTGCCCTCCCCCAAGGGGCCGCCCTGATGCTTACAGACATTGGTCACTGCTCTGAAAGTATTACCATCCCGGAAGACCGCTACCCGATCTCCCCCGCGCACCATAACTGTTTTGGCGCGTGCCATGGGAATTTCATCAACACGTCCAACGCGCACCCAGCCTTCATTTTGCATTTTGACCGGCGCATTATCGATACTGGATTCGTGTCGGCCAGCCAATAAGTGCAAAATACTGATCCCGCCTAAGGCGCTTCCCGTTAAAATTGGATATAGCCAGGACCGCTCCGTTAAAAGGGCGCCCAGCACAATATGAAAAACAAGTAAGCCATATGCAAAATACACAGTCATATGGATGAATTTCCAAGTGCTCGCGGAAAGATTATGGAGCCAAAAATCATGGCTGGTAAAAGCCATCACAGCCAAGATTACAAAAGCAATCAGTCCGTACACCTCAAAAGGAATGCCCCCCAAAGGCACTGCCTCTTGGCCGCTAATGAAAATAGAGACCAGCGGGTTTAATTCCCCTGCCCCGTGATACCACATTAATGACAGGCCAAAATGAGCGCTGGCAACGAGAAACGTTAGAACCCCAAAATGCCTGCGATTATAAAGAAGGGGCAAGAAACGTGGCGTCATCCGCGCCAAGGGGCCTATGGCCAAAATGATTGTTAGCATCGCAAATGCCAATGTGCCGAGCGCGCGGATCAACAGAATAACCGGATCTGCGACATTCCCACTTTCATGGGCCTGTAGGCCAATCACCATGAAAATCGCGAGATAAAGACCCGCGCCTATTAAGAGGCACACATCATAAATGATCTTGGTTCTGTTCCATTGAACAACTTGATATTTTACTCCCATGGCTCAGCCTCCTCTAAAGGACCATTGAGGGGATCACTGAGTGGGTCACTGGGCGCTTCCAAACGGTCGAGCATCGCTTCATTTTCGTAAACCGGGCTTGCGCGCAGTTTTATGGAAGCAAAAAAGAGGAGGATTAAGAGTGGGCCAAGAAATGACCAAATCCAAAAATGAGATTGGCGCAGGCGTTTCGTCATGACTTGCTCCTCGGCCAAATGAGTTTCAATGTCATCAACGGCCACAAAAGAACGAGGCCCGGCAACAAGATGAGGCGTGTCCAAAAACTCATGCCTTGCATGGCAGGATCAACCCGGCGTGGCGCGATCCCTAAAAAAAACAAGGCGATTGCTGCACCGATCAATAAATAGATCAATCCCAGTTCAACCACGGATTCAGCTGTCTCAAATGACAATGATCTTCCCTCCGGCCAAAATATCAACGCTGGAATACCATTGCGCTTTTCACCAACATTGATAGTAGCGAAATTTTAGGTGTTGGGAAGTGTGTTCCTGAGCTGGGCAAGAATTGTGATCAAAAAGCCATAACGACGTTAACCAATAGGCTTCTTCAAACTTTCGCTATGGGCGAAGCACGCGGCGCATTTTAATGCGGTTTTTCGCGGCGAGATCAGGGTCTTGAAAAGACCAAATCTCACGATCTGACCCTTCATACACCATCTCATAAACACCTTGCTCAATAGCGCGGCGCAGCGCCACGTGGCGTGGTTCATTCTCTGTATAACCAGCTTCCATTTCCAGAAGTGAGTTGGAGTCTACAAATTTAAAGACAGCACCATTTACGGCAACGGAATAAATTGTTTTCGAGACTTCGACAGAAAGAAGCACTTCGCCTGACGTCACGGAGACCAAGCGCAAATAAATTGTCACGTAATCAACTTGATATTGCGTATCGGCGCCAATCCCCAAATATCGAGCGCCCGCCCCCCCTGTTTCAATATTCGTATCAAAACCAGCAATTTCCCCTGTCACCATTACAGCTGAATAGGCAATTGGCGGCACAGGGCCTAATGCAGCGGTTTGACCATATTGATCTCTCGTTCCCCGAATAAGCTGGCGTTCCTGCAAAACATCGTCAATGCGATAGCGGTCTAAGACACGAAACCATTTGCCATGGCCTGTCTTATACAATGTGTCGATCAACATGCTGGCACCGCCTTGTGTGACAGCTCGTGAATTTGTGGGGAAGCCCTCGCCGCGCTCAAACTTGCCCGTTGCATCTCGGAAATTATAAACCGCAACTTCAATACGTTGGGATGGTGCATCCATCTTGATCAAACGATCTTCTTCGATAGTGACCAATTTTTGGGGTTCTGTTAGCAGAAATTGATTTGTGATCGTCTTATCTGTCGGCTGTTGTGGCACAAGCTGACAGCCCGTCACAAAAAACACCATGAGCAGACAACTCAAAGGTCCTTTTGAAAATTCCCACATGTAACGCATCCCCCAACCCCGCTCTGAACAATGAACAAGGCTCTTCTATTATTTTTTAAAATACTGGTGCAGGTAGAACGATTGATGTTGACACACCTGCTGGATCAACAATCACAATATTCAGGTTTTCGCCGATTCTATCAAAATTAATTGATGTCTCGCCAAATTGAAAAGTGCCGCTTTCTTGGGCATTTTCACCATAAATCTGATCCGTGATTTCAAGCGCAATTTGGCTCAACAAACGCGATGTAATAATGTCTTCAAAATTATCTATCGCACTTGGCCGTTCAAATCTTTCAGGGTCTTTTTGAGCCGCTGCAATTCCCAATAAATGAGCTGAATTAAAAGAATTACCGCCAAAGCTTGGATTGCGCGGTGTATAAACCAACGGTTCCGCAGCTGCATGAGCAAATGTCGCTATGGACAAAAATGCGCCAATTACAATCGTCTTCATATTACCCCCCAAAGGTGATGCGTCCTACAACGCTCTTACTGTTAACCTTACATTAACACGATAAATCACACGCGCAAAATTAAAAAAGGGAGCCAAAGCTCCCTTTTAAACAGTCAATTTAAGGTTGGCTTATTCGCCAATGAAACCTTCAAACTGAACGATGCTGACATTAGCAAAGTCGCCTACTTCTAGAGCGTAGTTTAGGCCATTACCAAACTGATCGACATCAACCCGAGCGCTGTTGCCTGTTGCTTTTAGGTTCACAGTATTATTGTTGCCGAACTGACCGACAACAAATGTGTTCCGGGTGCCTTCAGAAAGAAGAGTAGACCGGTTGCTGTTGCCTGTTTGACGGGTTGTGAAGACGTTATTGTCGCCAAATGCTCTTGAGCTAGCAATGTTGCCATTGCCTTCTTGGAAGGTGAAGGCTTTGTTACCATCTCCAACGAAAACCTGAATGGCAGTGTTGTCATCGCCAGTCTGACGGTTCTGAGAAGAGTTACCGTCCCCAGAAGCTGTATTCGTTGCAGTGTTATCATTGCCATTTTGAACAGACAGAAGACCGTTGCTATCACCAAAATCAAGATGTGTCGCCAAGTTGGAATCACCAGACTGAAGCATTGTCACTGATGAATTTGAAGACAAACCTGTTTGATTTACGCGCGCTGTGTTACCGTCACCTGAAAATTGCTTTACAGTCGCGGTACCAAAATCACCAGCTTGCGTAATGGTTACAGACCCATTGTCGCCACTCGTTTGATAAATCCATGTATTATCAACACCAGTGTCCGTAATAGAAATTGTATTTCCTGTACCAGTGTCAATTTGTGCAAAGGCCATACCGCATGCTGCGATAGAGGCTGCTGCGATCGTTGCTGTAGTTTTTAGAATTGTTTTTTTCATTATTGATCTCCCCCAAAACGTTGGGCTTTTTAGAGTTAAAACATGCACAACAGGCGAAAGGGAGTTTTTTACTCACACAGTCCCCCCGGCTCTGAGTAACATGGTTAATTTAGCGTCAAGCCTAATCTTTATGCAAGCCTTTAATGGCATAATTAATGTTCTTACAAATGATTCATCTTTACCCAACACAGTTTTCACGCGTAAAATGTTTTGCCCTTGCGACACACAACTTGAACGTGCGTTATTTCTGCGCCTTGAAATCTTCAAGCGCCTGTCTCGAGATAAAAGAATTGATATTTTGCCTGCCAGTATAATGCTTTTTGAATTCCGCCTCAGGCACAGTGCCATACCATAACAGTGGATGCCGGCGATATTCTTGACGCCGCTTCACTTGATCATAAGCCGCTCTCGCCAAAGGGCGCATGCCCGGCACAGCTTCAATCATCCGCCGCAATTTCATCATCGGCCGATCCCGATCCGTCTTCGCGCTTTCATCCCGCGTGACTTTCGCGAAATTTGCAAATTTCACTGTCACAAATCGATTATAGAACTCTTGATTGAGACGATGCGCCGTTGGCAACCTTCGGAAGAAATCCACAAAGCTCAGATCATACATAGGGAGCCACCAGTCCAGAGAATGATGCTCATAAGCGCGGATAGAATTGACGATGAATTTTGCTTGTCGCTCTTGCAAATCCCAACGATCATGCAGCGCGATTGCATCATACTCGCTTGGTTTTTCAAATCCGCAATTCTCAAGAATGCGTTGCTCAATCGCCGAAATCATTTCTTTGCTGAAATGATGTTTTTCCCAAAGATTATAATGTTTCAGCCAGAATTGCGCCAAGAAGGTACGTCGTTCAACTGTGCCTGTGGCGGCTTTTTCAGTAAGATAGGTCTTGGGCATATGACTGCCCGCCACAAAATCCCCAGAGTGCCCCGGCACAATAAGCGCATCTTTTTCAATCACGCCTGTGTCTAACAGATGTTGAATGGCCAATCCGTCTTGAATATGCGGCGACGAAACAGATTTTCGCCCTATACGGAACAACTTGTTTTTATCGGGTCGATTTGCCCAAGCCTGCCATCCCTCAAGCGTATATGGGGCATAGGCCCATGCTACGCCCAGCGTTTCGGCAATAGTTTTACTTACCCCCAATTCAGGCGCGCCTTCGCGTCCATAGGTAAAGGTTTGCAAGTTTTCATATCCAGCCTCAACAAGGCTCATCACAATTAATCGACTATCATACCCCCCAGACAAGGGCACGACAATTTGGCGACCAGCGGCGAACTCTATCAGGCGAGTGATAGAGTGATCCCATGCCTCTTCAAGTTCTGCTGTTAAGGTGGGTTCATCGCGCTGCGTTGATTGCAGCGGCAAAAAAGGGGTGGTCTCGTAATGCGTCTTTTGCAATTCACCAGCGCCCCCCAGATGCAAGATTGTCAAAAACCCTGCCCGGTTCTGAAATAATCGAGGATCAAGCGTTTCATCCCCCGTGACATATCCGGTTAATCGATATTCCGCTTCTACGACCCGGTCGATCGCAACAGCGCCCCACGCATCGCGCAAATCTTCTGGTTCATTGGTGATGACAATCGGCGCATGCGGTTTTTGCTGACCATAAAAAAGAGGGATTGATCGCACGACATCGCCCGCGACAAAGCCCGTCTTATTGTCAAACCTTGCCCCGACCGCAAAAAACCCATTAAGTTGAGAAATTAATTTTTGAAGGACCTTCCTCCCCCCCTCTTGGTAAGCTGCGCAACAATTTTGAAGAATCTCTCTCGCATCCAATCGCATCTCGCCCAACCAGGCTGTGCCTGTGGCGATGCCTTGTTCTGTTTGCGCCCATTCACGGCCTGTATGGTCAAATTTTTGAATAGTGATCATGTCTTTGCTCCGCTCATCCATCGGCGCAGGCGCGGTGTGTGGTGTTCAAACATAAAATAAATCGGCACAACACACCCAAGCACAAGAGCGCATTTTAATCCATATACAGATAATGTCGACAGCGAAACGTGCTCAGAGGCTGGTAGCAAATATTCTGTCACAATAAAACCGATAGGCAAATGAAACAGATAGAGCGTGTAAGATATTGCGCTTAAAGCCACAGCAGGCTTCGCAAGCCACCGCAAAAGACCATTCATCCATGGTTGCGTCATCACGGGCAACAACAGACATGTACCAAGAGCCACAAGAAATTCTGCGCCAGAAGGGGGAATAATCGACGTGGTCGTGACGGCTTGTGAGTCCACAGTCAATTGATAGAGCGCGACACCGCCAGCAAGCACCACAAGCGCAAAAACGCCCAAAAGAATAGACAGTTGAGGAGATAAACCTCTTTGTGCGCTCCCTCCCCCTTGCATCAAAGCAGGCACCAAAGCTCCTAAAATCCAGAATAATGTATATTTTGCCTCCAACACACACAGCACAAACAAAGCTGCACCAAGCAGGATAAAACTCATAATTTTACGTCCTGAAACACTATATAAAAGCGCGGCTGCCCCGCCAAAAACATAAAACCAAATTTCATATGCAAGAGACCAAAGCGCCCCGTTCCGGTCTGGTGTATCGACAAAACTTCCATTTAAACCCAGCATTGTCCCCACAAATTGCGATATAGAAAAGACCTCATCCATCCAATAGGCGACACAAAAAGTCAGTATCACCGCTGGAATGAAGGGTAAGAAAATACGACTTATACGGTCTATCGTATAGCGGCGCAGAGAGAATTGCTCTTTTTGCACCAGCTCGATTAATCTACCGCCTACAAAAAAACCAGATAAGACAAAGAAGATAATGACTGCTTCATGGCCAAGGCGCGTCACTGCATAAAAGGCGGTCACAAGAGGTGTTTGGTCTTCTTTGGGCAGGGCGCTGTATGTGACGAAAGATTGTAACCGCATATGGCCAAAAAAGACCAAAAACGCCGCAAAGGCCCGCAATAGATCAAGCGCGATATAAGGCGTCTGTTTTTGTGTTTTCACTGTCACTTTTATACCCTGCACGGATGATTGTTCTTATATATTAGGTGAGCTTCGTGCTGGGGAGGCTTGGCTCAGAGTGATGTTGTTATAGATAGCGCAATTTCAAATATGCTGCATTACCCTTTTTCTGGTTTATAATAATAAGTATCTTCTACGCCAAACCCGCGGCGACGGCGATAATCCACACTATTCATCACACATCCGATCAACGGCACATTGATCCCATCAAGAATTTGCTTTGCACTCACACTCGATTTAACGCTGGATTCACGCCACTTCGTGACCATAATCGCCGCATCAGCGCGCTTGGCGATCAATCGCGCTTCGCCCGCCGCAAGAACGGGTGGTGTATCCAAAACGACAACTTCATAATGTTGTCGTAATTCATCCAATAATTGCTTAAATGCCGCCCCGCCGAAAATATCGTCCTTGATAAAATCAACAGCAGCAACAGGCAATACATCCAGGTTCGGCACTGCTGGATCAGAATGCAATACTCTTTCAATATCGGCTTTCCCGGACAAAACTTCCGCAAGGCCCGCTTCGACCTCTCCTACAAATGTGGATGTTAGTTGATGACGATATGTATCACAATCCATCAACAAAGTGCGCATGCCCGTTTGGGCGAAAGTTGTCGCAAGACCAATCGCGGTCGTGGTTTTGCCTTCAGATTTTGTGCTGGACATAACCGAGATAATTTTTGACTGATCAACCGGCAATGACAGATTTACAAAAGACCGGATCGTGCGCAATGATTGAGCATAGCGCGAATTGGGACTTTCATTCACAAATCGTGCAAGCCCTAAGCCACCCAAATCGCGCCCACCGCCCTTTTTGACCACGCGCTGATCTTTGCCGGTCAATTTTGGCACAGAGACGATATGCGGTAGTTTAAGATTTCGCTCCAAATCATCCGCCGTGCGGAATTCCTGATCAAATGCTTCCACAATCATCATCATAGCACCGCCGACCAATGCAGCGATCAAAAGAGCTGCAAGCAAATCCATTTTGCGGTTTGGATAAGAAGGCCGCGTGGGATATGACGCGGCAGAAATAATCGATGCTCTCGTATTATTGGCAAGGCTGATCCCCTCAACACCTTTATATTTTTTCAGCAATTCCTGATATAAAGTACGGTTGGCATCTGCTTCGCGCTCCAACTCTTCAAGCTTAATGCGCGACACATTATTTTCCGACATCTGCCCCTCAACCTCATTCATACGAGATTGGATAGCATAAACTTTGTTTCTCTCAATATTGACCATAGAAGAGAGGTTTTCCGAAATACGCAGAAGCTCTTCCCGCATCTGGTCTTCAATATTTTCCAACTCGTTTTGGACTTTAATAAGGTCAGGGTGTTGCGCGCCAAAGCGTAATGTTAAATCTGACTTCCGTGTTCTGGCATCAACCTGTTGGCGGCGCAGCTCCCCAAGCACGGGGGAGATAGATGAAGCTTGTATCAGGTCCAAATCCAACCCGAGATCAAGTTGTCGTTGCGCTGCGTTGCGTTTGGCAATCGCGCTGCTCAAAGCTGCCTTTTGATTAACCAACTGCTCACTCAAGTCAGCAATTTGTTGCTCAGAAACGGATGACCCTTTTGCATCCAATAAACCTGTCTTTGTACGGTATTCCTCAACAAGATTTTCAGAATCACGCAATCGATCGCCAACTTCCTGAATCCGTTGCTTGAGATATTGATCATTTTGCGAAATAGACCGCGCACGCTTTTCCGTTTGCGCCGCTAAATAAGCCCCTGCGATACCATCGGCCAAAACCATGGCTTTTTGTCTGTCTTCGCTTTCAGCTCTAATTTCGACAACAAATGTTGTCCCGGAGCGCGCAATATGAACGCGGCTTTTCACCAGATCAACGACATGTTCTTCCACAAGCCGCTCATCATTCGGCGTTGTCAGGTCGCTACCAATGATTGGTAATTTGGATTTGAAAACATCCAAAGCAGAAGGCTCTTGCAGAAATGGATTGAACTCTGGGTCTTTTACCAGCTCCAATTCCTGCACAACGGCCCGGATCAAACTGGTACTTTTGATAATTTTAACTTCCGTATCCAACAGAATAGAATCTGGATTAGCGACGGCGCCCTCTTCCGTGGCGCGATCAGACGCACGCGGATCAATTATCAAACTTGTTGCCGCGGTATAGCGCGGTGTTTTTTGCATCGACAAAAACCCAAGCGCGGCGACAACGGCGAGGAAAGGCAATAAGCCCACCCAGAAACGGCGCGTCACAATTTGGAGAATGCGTTTAAAGTCACCAAAAGTCGTGGCATCTTGATAACTAAACCGCGGTGCCAAATTTGATTGATCTTCCAACATGTCCAAACCCCAATTTACAAACTGTAAATACCTAAAATATAGGCCCCAAATATACGCCACGCGCCACCAGCTTTGTCGCGCAGTTTTCAACTTGGGAAGGTATTGAAAAGAATTTTTTCATGCAACTCCCCCCAGTCGACATATTAACTAATAGCGCATCCTGTTGCCAAATGCCAACAAAGAACAGCCCTGCATTTACTTTTATGCAAATTATAAAGCTTCTAAGCAGAATGCAGATTTCCCCGTCGCCACCGCCATAAAGCCAAACTCATTATAAGAACAAGGCATAGGCCTGCAACAGGCACAATCATGTAGGGTGGCGCAACCTGGTCCACAATCATCAAAATAATCGCAACCCCAAGAGATGTCGCCACAGCCGTCAAAACCGTCGAAGCAATTGGGCGCAAGCTCAGACCAGACAGACGCAAACAATATGCACCATACATTAGGAAGAGCGCGCCTGAGACAATGAAAAACAGGATGAACAAATGATCAAGGGGCAGCACTAATGAGCCTCCTACCAATATGCCCAAGCGCACAACCAGTAAGGTTATTTGAAATTGCAGATCAACTTCAGCACGGTCTTTTATCAAAGGCACCATGGTTGCGGGGCTTACAATCACCACAGCCCCAAGCCAGAAGACCATCCACTTTGCATAAAACCCAACCCCTTCCCAGCCTGCGCCGAGCATATAATTTATCAATGTAGGACCAGCAAAAAACACAACAACAGAGGCCGGCACGACCAGCAAAAGCAACATTTTGCTAATGTCCAAGACTTCTGCCTGTAGGGCCATTGCATCCCCTTTGCGCGTCCCCCTTGAGAGAAAAATTTGCCCCAACGCTTGACCGATAATTAAAGCAGGGGTCGCAACCAGCATCATCGCCATGCCATATTCCCCTGCCTCTTGCTTGAGAAGGAAGAAACTCAAAAACAGGATAATAGCTCTGGAACTGATCGCATTCGCCACGGAGGACCAAACAGTAATTAAAGGGAAGCGCTTATATCTGCGCATCATGGCAATCATATCCGGGAGACGAACCCCCGCCAGACGCGGAAAGGGGCCTACTGCCAACAATACGATGATCAACACCAGACCACTAAAAATTTTAGCCCCGACATAGCCCATGATCAACGCACTGCTTGCGCCAATGCCAGCAATTAACAAGCAAATCTGTAAGATTGGCGACAGGCTTGTCAGCGTAAATTTCGCGACACCGGTCGGCACAACCCGTTCAGCATGAATGGCCCATCGATTTAATGTTTCATAAATGCCATGCGCTAAAACAGTGGCGAAGACAAAAGGCAATGACCAGCTGGGAATCGGCAAATAGCCCATAATATCCACCGCCCAAAACCCAAGCGTTACAAGAGTGGCGGACGACAAAGTTGCCGCCGCGCAAATAGCTACAATTGCGGTTCGTTGATCATTTTCCTCCGGCAAAGAAATCGCTAATTCGTAACGCCAATTCGCGAGGATCGCAGGAATAGCCGTATAAGCCACAAAGATTGTAAATAAGCCAAATTGATCTGGTGTCACCAAACGAGAAATGACTGGCGCCAACAACGCTGCGACCACAGCCCCAATCGCCGCGCCGCCGCTTAAGATCGCCGTTTTAAGGAAAAAAGCCCCAGAGCCGTTTCGCGCGGCAGGTTTTGATGACGTGCCTAAAGGTGACGACATGCTCTTCTTTCCCTTCTCTCAAATGTCAGCAAATCGCCATATGCCTTGCGCGTCTGAGATCAAGGCTTATAGTGCGGAAAGTCTTTAGGGGGCAATGCATCAATTTTAGACGGGCTTTGCCCTTTAAAATTGACGTAAGGGAGGCAGTACAATAGGCGTCGCACTTAATATGATCCTTGCTCTTTTGTTTAAAGGGCTTTGCGACTTGGCGTATTTCCATTTCGTTTCTCCTCGCTTTGGATATTCTGGGCTGACGCTTGCCCCGGATGAGGGGAAAATTTTACTTGGCTACTTGGCAACTGCCGCTCTCTCTCTTGCCCTGCCCGCGCGCCAGACAAGGCCTTCACATCTTTTTGGTATGCTATTGATGTATACGGTCTTTATCCCCTCCATGACGTCTTTTGGGATGGAAGGGCACGACACAACCTTTGCCATGATGATCGGGGTGAGTGTTGCGATTGTTCTTTTGATCCCGCGCTTCATTCCACGCTTTGCCATGCCGCTCGCGCCGCTTTCAAGTCAGTCTATTGATCTGTTTTTATGGAGCGCTGTTGGCTTTGTTGCAGCCGTTTTCATTTTTGGCGGCGGGCTTAGCTTTGTGAATTTTGACATTATGAATGTCTATGAAACTCGGCATGTCGTGAATGAAAAATTCTTCACTGGTCCCCTTGGATATTTGACAAATTGGGGGTTACGCATTGGCCTGCCTTCCCTGATCGCCTTATACTTACTGCGTAAAAATAAAATTATGGTTGCCATTCTTTTGGCGCTGAACGTCTTTTTCTTTAGTATTTCTTCCAGCAAGGCACAGCTTTTCCTACCTTTTTTAATCGTCATACTCGCCGTTATTGGCGACCGCAAATCGGGTACTCAAATGCTCGCTCTCGCCTTATGCGTGTTTGTTGGCGCCAGCATGCTTGAAACACTGTTTTGGAATACCACAACCTTGAATGACATCGCTGTTCGCCGCGGTTTGTTTGTGCCTGCGGATTTAAACTATGCGTTTCATGATGTGTTTACGCGGCTTGGGCATGTCCGTCTGTCGAATTCTGTTTTAGGCTTTATGTTTGAATATCCATTTGACATTAAACCGATAAAGCTCGTGGCCCGAGAATATTTTGGGCATACGGACATATCTCCAAATAATGGTTTTATCGCAACGTCTTACATGCATTTTGGTTATGGCGGCATGGTCGCATTTGCGGTCATTGTTGGCGTTTTATTGTGGACGGTTGATAGCCTCAGCCTCTTAGGCAGATTGCCAAACTGGTTCGCTGTTGGTGTTCTTCTCTTACCAATGCTCTCTCTTTTCAATAGTTCTGATCTGCCGACTGCGCTTTTGACTCATGGGGCTGGCCCCGCCATTCTTCTTCTTTGGCTTATCGCAAGCGCAAGTTTAATGCGTCTTCATGCAGCAGGCATGGTCAAATAAATTCGTTAACAATCACAACACCCTACAAGTTTTTGCCCTGCTTATCAGGTGAGGCCGATGCCTGATTTTCTCTAAAACGCAAGTGGCGTAACAAAAAAGCCACTTGCCCTTTATGGTTAAAAGTGGAAAAAGATAGTTAAGGGGCATGCGGATCCGGTGTTTGCGGATCACTATGGGAGAAAACATCTTACGAGATGTTCCAGGGGGAAGTTGTGAAATATAATCTGCGAGAGGCGGAGGCAACGTACGCGCCACCTCTCTATCAACAAAAAACAAAGCCAATTCAGAATAGACCTGAATTGCAAAATACCAATGCAGAAATACCGCCCGGTTATGCTCGGCTTAAGCGTAGCCTCGATATCTTTTGTGCATCGACTTTATTGTTATTTTTATCTCCTATCATGGCGTTGCTATGGTGCGGTGTAAAAATATCAAGTGGCGGACCAGGCCTGTTTTGGTCGCCTCGCATCGGTCAAGATGGTCGAACTTTTAAAATGCCAAAATTTAGATCCATGCGGAAAGATACTCGCGTGGTTTCGCGTGAAAGTCTCTTTGAAAGCAAAGATGCGATCACGCCCCTTGGCTATATTTTGAGAAAAACAAGCCTGGATGAGCTGCCACAACTTATCAGTGTACTGAGGGGAGATATGAGCTTTATCGGCCCGCGCCCTCTTTTACCCCGTGATGCAGGGCAGATTGAACGTCAGAAATATCCATCTATTCAAAAAATCAAACCAGGCATAACAGGCCTTGCGCAAGTGCGCGGTCGGAATAACATCACACCACAAAAGAAAGCCAGACTGGATGCGTTTTATGCCAGTCGTCTAAGCCTAAAGCTGGATTTCAGGATTTTATTAGAAACCGTGAAAACCGTGATTACAGGCAAGGACATTATGTAACCCAGGGGAAGGTCTTCACTTGCTCATTTTGAAGCGTGAAGAAGCGTATTATGTTGAACACCGTAAAAGAACACTCACCAGAAGCCATTGCCAAAAAAGCACAAGAAATGGCGGATGGGTTTTTAAAAAAATCCAAAGATAAAACACTGACAATCGGGATCATTGGTCTTGGATATGTCGGGCTGCCCCTTGCAGAGGCTTATAACAAGCAAGGTTATAATGTCGTTGGATATGATATAGATCCTCGCAAGGTTGAGATTATCAATAATGGTGATGTCCTTCTAAAACATATGGACAAAACGCGCATGGAAACTTTGCGCGATAGCGGATTATTGAGCGCGACAACAGATATTGCTGCTTTGAAAGAAGCTGACGCTCTATTGATCTGTGTACCAACACCGCTCAACGCGCATCGCGAACCAGATCTTTCCTACGTTAAAAAGACAACTGTTGAATTGGCAAAAATCCTACATCCCGGTCAAATTGTTATTCTTGAATCAACGACCTATCCGGGCACAAGCGAAGAGGTTATTCTGCCGCTTCTGGAGGCTGGTTCTGGTTTAAAAGCTGGTCTTGAATTTGCGGTTGCGTATAGCCCGGAGCGCGAAGACCCCGGAAACCCAAATTTTGAAACATCCACAATTCCAAAAGTTGTAGGCGCAAACACGCCCGCAGAAATGGAAATGGCTGTTGCAACCTATAACATCATCACAACCCCTGTGCCTGTGTCGAATATGCGCACGGCAGAAGCGGTGAAGTTATCGGAAAATATCTTTAGACTGATTAACATCGCACTCGTTAATGAATTAAAGACGGTCTATGCGCCAATGGGAATTGACGTTTGGGAAGTCATTGACGCGGCTAAGACAAAGCCATTTGGCTTCATGCCATTCTACCCAGGCCCCGGCCTTGGGGGGCATTGCATCCCAATTGATCCATTTTATCTGACGTGGAAAGCAAGAGAGCATGGCGTCAGCACCCGCTTTATCGAATTGGCGGGGGATGTCATTGCGCAAATGCCGAAATATGTGATTGAGCGTATTTCAGAAGCCATGAGCACGCATTTGAAAAAACCTCTAGCGGGCTCTCGCATTTTGCTTGTTGGTCTTTCCTATAAAAAGAATGTCGATGATATGCGCGAAAGCCCGACGCTTCACTTGATCGATCAATTGCGACAGCGCGGCGCCGATGTGCAATATCACGATCCATATATTGCCAAAGTACCGATGACGCGGGACCACCCGGAATATCATGGCATGCAATCTGTGCCTCTCACAAAAGAAGGTGTTGCCGGTTTTGATTGTGCCGTTATTGCGACGGATCATGACAATGTGGATTACGACCTCATTGTGCGTGAAATGGACTTGATTATTGATACACGGAACGCCACAGCGCGCGTGACGGGTCTACCAAAAGATCATGTCATTAAGTCATAAGTATTGCCGGTCAAATCAAAGGGCGGAAAAGAGCCTGATATGACAAAAAAGGAAAGCGCAATGCTGAATAAATTGATCATCGGACTGTGCGCCATAGCACTTATCGGGGTTATCAGTGTTGGTTATATGGTCATGCAGGGGGCAAAACCTGAAACGGTTTATACCACGGCCATGGCAGAAAAAATTCGGGGCGAAACCGAAAACGGCGATAGTTTTAAAGACGCCAAGGCCCGCGCGCGCCTGGCTTATGATAAAAATAAACTCCCTCTCTTCGATCAATCCTCCCTTTCCCCCCACGCAACACCGCAGCCAAAGCCGCCAATCGCGGGACGCGTAGGCATTATCTGGCAAGAGGGCGAACGCGCAGCTCAGAGCTTTGAAGAAGAAATCAAAACAGATGTTTTGTATCCTGTAAGTTTTTGGCAAAAAGCATTTGATGCTTGGGCGGCCCATGAAGACCGGGAAGTTGATGGCGGCATCATGCCTTTTGAAAGGCTAGCCCGCACTCCAAACGCCTCTGTCCTATATAATTTAGGCTTTCAGGCAAAAGCGTACACATATGCGTGGATGGCGACGGAAGACCCAAAATATTTGGAACGCGCCTTGATGATGATAGAGGGGCCTATCAAAACAGCGAAACCCGCTTCTGAATTGGGCACAGCCTTTTCCTATGGGGATGATTATTTAAGCTGGGCGGGGATTAATTTTTTTGAAGACGGGACATGGACCGTCACAGGCGAAGAAATTCAAGCTGAATCACAGCTCTTTCGTGTCGCCGCATTGCTCATTTATGAAATGAGTTTGCGGGATGATATTATGTTCAGCACCCGAAAATCAGATGATGGCCTGACCTATCGCCAGAGACGACAAGCTATCCTAGATTTCACAATGACAAATGTCGTTGAAAAATGGTGGTCACGTCGCCAATCTGAACGTGTTCCTGTGGGGCACCTTATTTTGGGTCAATCAATTGAAATTGATTTTTATGCCCGGTGGGCTGAATTGGTTATGATGCTCGATAAGGTGATTGAGCGCGGTGACTATACTTTCACTCCAAAAGTTTTTGAAAACGAAAACAAAAAAACCACACAAGTTTTTGCCACCGACGAAAATAACGTTCCTCAGCCTATGGATGCAAAAGATGTCTTGGCGGCATTGTTTAATCACCTCAATGGCAAAAAGGGCGTTAACACAGCGGCGTCTGGTTTCGGTTATCTGGATAACCCAGATACCAAAAACTCTCACTACAGATCACTTTGGAATCAGGTTCAGCCTCACCCGAAGAACAAAAATGCCTATTTTTGGTCTGACAAATGGCCCGTCTCAGGCAAAGACCCGCTTAAGACGGGACAAGGCGAAGACGTTTCTCACGCAAATCTAACCTTCTCGGCGATTACATTAATGATGGCCCATCAAAGCGGCGGTTGGCAGAAAAGCGACCTCGATAAATTACGCGAGACCGTCAAAATAATCTGGAATGATGACCGGGTGAATCCCCTATTTAATATCTATCTAGGCGATACCGGCCAATATAAGTCTGTCTACACCGCAGAAATCTTCGCCGTTGGGCAACCTCTTTTTGGGGACAAAACGGGTGCGGAAGAAATGCAATTAATTTTTCAGCGTGTTAGACCATGGCAAAATTATCGCGCGCTGCATTATGCCATGCTGATGCACAACGCCAAGCTGTTAGGCGTAGCTGAAAACACCGAAAACAAGCAAACACAAGCCCCGTAAGCTTTTGTGGCACGGGGCAATCAGAGGGCAGTCATGGGGCTGTATGATTGACAAAACACGCCCTGAGGCTCAAATATAGAGTATACTGTAATGGAGTATGGAGACCTAATATCATGAAACTCGTTTCAAAATTCGTGCTGATTTTATCCGCCATCGTGTTAACGGCTTGCGCTGCTTCTAATGCGCCTAAGCCAACTTCATCGGCAGACGCTTCGATGCAGACCAAAGAAAGCGCAACGGCGCCTCAAGTCGAAGATTATCGCATCAATGTTGGCGATAAAATTGAATTGACCGTCTTTGATGATGAACGCCTCAACAACACCTATTTGGTCTCCACCAATGGCACTGTTTCCTTGCCACTCATCGGGTCTGTTGTTGCTGGCAACAACACGATTGAAGAGTTCATTACAGCCGTTGAGGAAAAATTGAAAAATGAGTTGATCAATAAACCTCGCGTGAGCGCGCAAATCGTTGGGTTCCGTCCTTTTTATGTTTTAGGGGAAGTCGAGCGCCCCGGCTCTTATGATTATAATTTCGATATGACCATTTATGGTGCCATTGCGGCCTCTGGTGGCTTTAGTTTCAGAGCCAAACAGGATGTCGTTTATATTCGGCGCGCTGGGAGTGATTTGGAAGAAGTATTGGAAATTACACCATCCCTGAAAATCCTGCCAGGCGATACAATTCGCATCGGGGCTAGGAACTTCTAAATACCATCACCTGCCTTTGTTCAAGGCAGGTGTCATACGATTGGGGGAGACTTATGACATATCGCAAAAAAATAGCCCGCCGCAAAATGAGACCCATTTTATTGGCAGGAAGCATACTGACAATGACGGCTGTGGTTTCCCATGGGTTTGCCGCTGAGTCTCGCAGAGAACCAGAATCCATTTTGTCGCGTCACCAGCCAACCAAAGATGTTGCAGCCGTGTTTTCCGGGACGCCAATTGGGCTTTTTGCCGAAGGGGGCATTGGATCATCAGATAATGTTTTTCTGGTCGATGATGATGCGGCCAATCGTGTCGATGATCTTTTTGCTGAAATTTCCGTTTCTGCGGCGGCAAAACAACTCTTTCGTGTTTATGAAGTGACCGTCGCAGCGAATGCCAAAACGCGGCAATATATTGATGAAAATGAGAGCGCGCTAAATCGCTTAGGGTTTTTTGGCGATGTTGCTTGGAAGGGCTATAAAGCAACCGAAGTCTCGCTTGCCGCGAATTATCTGAATACGAATGAAGCCAAAAACTCTGCCGGGCTTATTTCTGGCACAGTCGCGCCAGTTCAACTTGCGTCTTCTGGCCTCTCTCTGGTCGCCCAGCACATGTTCGCCAATAACACATCATTTCTCGCAAGCGTTTCATTCGCAAACACAGATTATGATGATTTGGAAAGTCGACAACCGAACGGTCAATTATTTATTATTGACCAAGATTTTAGAGATAATGACCGCATTCAATTTGGTGTTAAATTAGAACGCGACCTTCCCATTGGGCCCACGGTTTATATTGATACCGCGAGAACAATGTTCGAATATGAGTCATCCCCATCCCTCTTTCCTGTAAATTCCGTTTTACCTGTGGATTTAAACCGGGACTCCACTGCAACGAGTTTGAAATCTGGTATTATTTTTGGTCAAGATGATCTTTATACGACTAATATTGAAATCGGCTATAAACAGCAAGATTTTGATAGTTCTTTTGCGGAAACGGTTGAGGGGTTTGTTGGGGTGGCAAGCTTGAAATACCGCCCAACAAAACTGACTGAAATGGAAGTCTTTGCAGAACGCGATATTAATATCTCCCCGATAATTGGCAGTTTTGCTTTCACCCGAGATAGTATTGGCGCGGAAATAAATCATGATTGGTCAGATCGTGTTCTTCTTTCTGGCTCGATGTCGTTTTCCAGAGATGAATTTAATGACAGCAATAGAGAAGATAATGTCTGGCTCGGCCAAGTTGGGGTGGGATATCGTGTGACGGAAAATGTTGTGGCACAATTTGATTTCACACGGTTTCAGCGGGATATTGATTTCGGCATTGGACCCGACCAAGCCATTACAGAGAACAGCCCTATGATCTCTTTGAAATGGCAACGATAAACACTTTTGTTAACCATACATTTCGGATGACGTAAGCGGTTGGATCAGTTACGTTTTTATAGCTCATTCGAAAAGAGCAATTTACTTGGGGGGTTGTGCGCGCAAATCAGGCGCTGTTTGTTGCCCCTGTTATGAAAGAGCGCTTTAACGCGCATATGGCGTTCAGGGGAGCGATCAATATGAAGATTTGGATCGTCCACCAACATGCCGGTGTCCCCGAACATTATGGCTATTCCCGGCATTATTATTTTGCCAAAGAGCTTCTGGCGCAAGGCCATGACGTTACGGTTGTCGCCTCTCAATTTAATCACAAAGCAAAGAAGCCTGTTCCCTTAGACCAAGAAGGCACCATCATCGATACACGTCATGATGGTGTTCGTTTTATTTGGATCAAAGGACCAACATATAATGAAAGCTTTGTAAAACGCCTTTTCAATCTAGCGCATTTCTATCAAGGGGTGCTCGGCAGTTGGCAATGGCGCAAGGAAGAAAAGCCTGACGTTATTGTTGGCTCTAGCCCCTCGCCCATTGCGGCGTTGGGCGCGGCGCGTATCGCAAAAAAATTAAAAGTGCCTTTCGTTCTGGAGGTCCGGGATTTCTATCCCCTGACCTTAACAAAGATTGGCAAACTACCCGGCTTTCATCCCATTGTTTTATTTTCCGCGCTGCTTCAGCAAATTTTATATCGTTCAGCAAAACACTTTATTACTGTCGTGCCGTCTGGAGGAGCGCAATTAGCGGAAGTCGTCAAAAACCCACCGCCAGTCACTTTCATTCCCCATTCTATTCCTAGAATTAATGCGCCCAGCGCCAAAAAGCCTTGGCAAGAGAGAGGCGATTTTCGCGTTCTTTATACAGGCTCCCATGGTCTGGCTGATGATCTTGAAAATATCATAGATGCTTTTAACGATCTTGATAAAATGGGCGCGGACCCTCGCATTAAATTAGAACTTATTGGAGATGGCGCGCTTAAAGAGGATTTGATCGCCTATACAAAAGGTTTAGGCCTGCTTGATCGCCGGGTTTTCTTTAAAGATCCAATTCCCCAACAAGAGGTGCTCCCCTTATTGCGCGGTGCAGATTGTTTAATTTTATCGCGCCATGATAGTAAAATTCTTGATTACGGGATTAGTCTTAATAAAATTCCAGAATATATGGCTTCAGGCGCGCCGACCATTATGGGGGTGACGACAAAAGACGATCCTGTCACGAAATCCAATTGCGGCATTGTTGTTCCGCGCGGTGAAAATAGTCTTGGTTTGGCCAAAGCAATTCTCAAAATTTCAGAATTTCCTCAAGAAGAAAGAGATGCAATGGGGCAGCGCGGCTGGGCTTATTGTGATGAATATCTCAGCCATGAAACCCTCGCGCAAAAATTTCTTTCTGCTTGCGCCGATGCGGCAGACATGGAAACAAAGAGAGCACCTTTAGCATATACAAAAGCACCAATGTCCAAATGAAAAATAATAAGAACACTAAAGACAGGGGGAGAGCACGATGAAATGGCAAACAAAAGCGCTAGCCTTTAATGTCATGAGCAATATGGCCGGCGGGCGAAAATTATATGAACTCGCGCAGCGTAATATTACCAAAACAATCCCGCGCGGCATCAAGACCTATGATCGGTACTTAAGGCAACTACAATATCATTTAGATGCAGCAGCCACTTATGATGTGGATTTAGAACAAGCGACTTATCTTGAGTTTGGCGCAGGCTGGGATTTATTTTATCCGCTTGGAATGCATTGTGCCGGGGTTGGGACACAATATGTTTATGATCTGAATCCTCTTGCCAAGTTGGATTTGATCAATTCGGTTATTAAAAACTACAAATATCTAAACCCCGCGCAATTTAACCGCATCCCCGATGAAATCTCATCAATGAAAGACCTAAATAATTTGGGTATTCATTATAAAGCACCAGGAGATGCCGGAAACACGGGGTTAGAAAACGCCTCGGTTGATTTTATATCTACGACCAGTGTGCTTGAACATATTCCCATGCAAGAGAATGGGCGTATTTTGGAAGAATTGAAGAGAGTATCTCATAAAGACACAGTCATCTCTATGCTGATTGATTATGAAGATCACTATAGTCAACGACGCGATGGCGCAAACCCTTATAATTTTTTACAATTTGAAGAAGCCGAATGGGCAAAATATAATCCTGATCTTCATTTCCAGAATCGTCGTCGTCATAGAGATTATGTCCAGCTTTTTGCGGATGCGGGACTGCAGACTTTGAAATGTGAGACGTGGCAGCCAGATAATTGGGATGCGTTGCTGGGGGCTTTAAATATGTCCAGTGATTTTGAGGGATATGCAAAAGAAGAGCTTGCTATCACATGGGGGCATTTCGTCCTCAAAATTAAGTAAGGGTTTTGGTATGAGTAGTACAACCACATCAGAAATCGGCCAAGCGATCGAAACGATTGATCGAGGGAATATTAAAGTCATCCAAATGACATCTGCTCATCCTTGGGGCGACACACGTATCTTTGTCAAAGAATGTCGATATCTCGCAGATAATGGATATGATGTTACACTCCTGGCCAATGGCATTGACGAAGATGTGGGCAGCGAAGAAGCCCATGGCGTTCAAGTAATCCGGTTGCGGAAGCCCAAAAACCGCCTAGTGCGTATCCTCGCTTTTCCATGGCGGATGCTTAAATCCGCTTTGAGCTTGAAAGGGCAAGTCTATCACTTCCATGACCCAGAGCTGCTACCGATTGGCGTAGCGTTGAAGCTTATTCGTGGCAAAAAGGTTCGTGTTTTATATGACGTACACGAACACCTTCCCAAGCAGGTTGAAGATAAACCATGGGTGCCAAAACCTTTGCGCAAACCCCTTAGCAAATTTATCAATTTTGCTGAAATGAGCATGGCGAAAATGTTAGATGGTGTCGTCGCGGCAGAGCCACAATT
>CALLVA010000119.1 GCA_938010655.1 uncultured Parvularculaceae bacterium
ATTGAAACGAGATCCTAGTATGAGTAGTAAAGCCCCAAAGGTTAAATTGATGACAGCTGAGCTATCCCAAACGGAAAAGAAAATGGCGATCGCCAGCCCGAAATTTTCCTGCACTGATGTGCGGGTTCATTACGGCGATATGGAAGCGCTGCATGGCATTACGATGGATATTGATGATCGGGGTGTCACTGCTCTTATCGGGCCATCTGGGTGCGGAAAATCTTCGTTTCTCCGCGTCTTTAATCGTATGAATGATACGATCCCCGGTTGCCGCGTTTCAGGAGATATCCTGATGGATGGCGAAGATATTTATGCAAAATCCCTTGATCCCGTATTGTTGCGGGCCCGTGTTGGGATGGTTTTTCAAAAGCCAAATCCATTTCCAAAGTCAATCTATGACAATGTAGCTTATGGCCCGCGTATTCATGGTCTTGCCAATAATCGTCAGCAGCTTGATGAAATTGTTGAAACATCTCTGCGCAAAGCAGGGCTTTGGGAAGAAGTCAAAGACCGATTGAAAGCGCCGGGCACAGGGCTTTCTGGAGGCCAACAACAGCGCCTCGTGATTGCGCGCGCCATTGCCGTTAGCCCTGAAGTGATCTTGATGGATGAACCTGCTTCGGCGCTAGATCCGATTGCGACAGCAAAGCTTGAAGAGTTGATTGATGAGTTGAAAGAAAAATATTGTATTCTCATCGTAACCCATTCAATGGCTCAAGCTGCGCGTATTTCTCAGAAAACGGCGTTCTTCCATATGGGTAATCTGGTTGAATATGATTTGACCCAGAACATTTTTACAAATCCAAAAGATCCCAGAACACAAGATTATATTACGGGCCGAACCGGCTAAGGAATTTTCACCATGGACAATATGCCAGGCGAACATATCGTCAAATCTTTCGATGAGGAAATGCATGCGCTTGCCGCGGAACAATCGCGCATGGAGCAACTTGTTCGCGACCAACTTGAATCAGCCATTGATGCCCTTGAAGGGCGAGATTCAAAGCGCGCCAAACGCGTGCGCAAGAATGATCGGCAAGTCGATGCCATCAATGCAGATATTGAAGAGCGCGTCATGCAAATATTGGCACTGCGGCATCCTTTAGCCGTTGATTTAAGGGAGACAGTAGCTGCGCTAAAAATCGCTCGGGAATTGGAACGCATCGGCGATTTGGCAAAGAATATTGCGATGCGCACACGCGTCATTGTTGATTTTGACAAGGTCAAAGGCGTGAAAGATATCGTCAAAATGGGCCGCTTGGTGACTGCCGCCATCGATAAAGTCATCGTCGCTGATAAAGCCAGAGATCCAGAGGCCGCGATCGAAATTTGGAACGATGATGAAAAGATCGACAATTATTGTAATGAGATTTTTACAATCGTCCTGACAGGAATGATGACAGATAATAGTAATATCAACGCGTGTACCCAGATGACCTTTGTGGCTAAAAACCTGGAACGAATTGGCGATCATGTGACCAATATTGCCGCTTCAATTTATTATGTCGCAACGGGTGATCATATTGATGAGCAGCGCCCGAAAGCGGACACAACGAGCACGAAGCCCGTGCCTGAAATTGAGCCAAAGCCAGAAGATCCGGCAAATTGATCTCAGTCACATAGCCAATAAACTTGCATTGCCACCGGCAGCGGTTGTGTCTGTTGACCTTGTCCGCTCAACGCAGAAGCGTTCCATGTCGTCTTTGCTTGAAAGGAGGGGTAAGATAGGCCCCTCGCGATGACAAAGATAATGAGCAAGAGCCATGCGATCTGCACCATCGGCTATAATGCCTTGAATCGGGCCGCCGAGAAGATTTTGAAGATTGGTTTCGTCAACAGTTTGAACAAGATTTTCTGGTAACCCATATTTGCTCAGTGTCGTGATTAGACCATTGAAGGGGTCACGTTGAGACTCTTTCGCCACTGCGACAATCGTATTTCCGGTGATCAAGCCTAATAATGTTTGCTGTTCTAATATATTGTGCTCTTCACTCCCTAAGCATAGAAGGACGCCTCTGCCTTTTAATCCATATAAGTTTTTCTCGCCTGTGGGTCCGGGCAGATGTGTTTCTGTTTCGATGAAGTCTTGTGCGAACTGTATGCTTTTTAAAAGAGGGGTCGTATCATTTGAAAAATAGGGCAGTAATTCTGGCAATGCTGATTCAAAAACCTCACTTCGTTTCAACATAATATGTTCCTGAAATGCTGTATGCGCCGTTTCAAGAAGGGACGACTTGCGAGGTGTTTTTACTTGTTGGATGTGAGTGGATGTTGATAGAGCGCTTTGTGATGTTGTTTTGATTTTCGATAAACGCTTGAGATAATAAGGGCCACCGGCTTTTGGTCCGGTGCCAGATAGGCTATCGCCGCCGAAAGGCTGTACACCGACAACAGCGCCGATTTGATTTCTATTCACATAGAGATTGCCAATATCTGCCAGTTTCGCAACGCGCTCAGCCCGAGTGTCAATTCGAGTGTGAAGCCCCATTGTTAAGCCATAGCCTAAATTGTTGATATCTTGAATAAGTTGATCCAGCCTATCAGATTTAAATCGATAGATATGAAGCACAGGGCCAAACACTTCTCGCTTTAAATCCTGCAAAGAATTTATAGAGATCGCAATAGGTGCGATGAAGTGTCCTTTGGGCATATCTTCTGGCAGCCGCGTCTCTTCAATAATAGAAAAGCGGGCTTTCATGTCTTTAACATAAGTTGAGATATCTTTATGCGCCAAACGATCAATCACAGGACCAACATCTGTTGCAAGAATCCCAGGATTGCCAACATCCAATAAGCGCATAGCACCTGCGAGCATTTTCTCAAAAGCTTCAGCCACATCATCTTGGATACAAACAACTCTGCAGGCGGAACACCGCTGTCCCGCACTTTGAAATGCGGATGCAATAACATCGCTAACGGCTTGTTCTAACAAGGCCGTTGAGTCAACAATCATGGCGTTGATGCCACCTGTTTCTGCAATGAAGGGGATCAAAGGTCGATCCGTCTCGGAAAGGCTTGCCGCAATTTTTTTGGCGGTGGCGGTGGAGCCTGTAAAGCAAATGCCTGCAATTTCTTTTTGCGCCACAAGATAGGCACCTAACGTAGCTCCATCGCCAATGATCAAATGCAGAGCTTCTTCAGGAATGCCTGCGCGATAAAGGAGTTTAACAGCTTCATAAGCAATAAGCGGCGTTTGTTCTGCTGGTTTCGCAATGACCGTATTACCAACTGCGAGCGCGCCAACGACTTGCCCCAAAAAGATTGCTAATGGAAAGTTCCAAGGGGAGATACATGCAACTGTGCCAAGAGGAAGACGGCTTCTAACGGGGTCAGAGACTGTTTGGTTGGCATAATAACGACAAAAATCGATGGCTTCGCGTAATTCTGCTATGGCATCAGGAAAAGATTTTCCCGCCTCTAACACACAAAGTTGCAGAAACAAATCTTGGTTTTTTTCTAAAAGATCAGCTGCCTTTTTAAGGCATGCTGCCCGATCTTCTGGGCTGGTGGTTGTGCCCCATTTAGATTGGCTCGCACTCAGGATAGCATTATCAATATCATCGATAGAGCCGTTCACCGCAGCGCCGACGACTTCCTGTGTGGCTGGATTATGAATAATATGACTCGCATCAAGCGGTCCGGCTTTTCCATTGATCAGGCATGTGGCAGAAATTTTTGGCGCTGTATGAAGGCGATCTTCAAGGTCTTGCGCTGTGAGGCATTGGGTTGGGTCGATGCCTTTTGCGGAAAGCCTTGCCCCTTCAAATAGGTCTCGCGGTGCAGGAATATGCGGGTTTTGCAAGAAATTGTTTTCTTCAGATTCTGCAATTGGATCTTCTATAATTTCTTCAATGGTAAAGCGTGGATCGATTAATTGATTGACGAAAGAACTATTCGCGCCATTTTCAAGCAAGCGACGCACAAGATAAGGCAATAAATCCTTGTGCTGACCAACAGGTGCATAAACGCGACTGCTCACGCCAGACTTTTGCACCAAGTCAATATGGAGAGATTGCCCCATACCGTGCAAGCGCTGAAATTCATAATGACGATTATCTCCCGCCATTTCCATCATCGCAGCGGCGCTATGGGCATTATGTGTTGCAAATTGAGGAAAAACACAATCGCCAGCCATAAATAATAAACGGGCACAGGCAAGGAAACTCACATCTGTATGTTCTTTGCGCGTAAAAACGGGATAGCTTGAAAGGCCTAATTCTTGAGCGCGTTTTATCTCCATATCCCAATAAGCGCCTTTGACGAGGCGAACAGTTATTTTGCGTTCTGCATTTTGGGCTGTGGTCACGAGATGTTTGATAACAGCGGTCGCTCGGCGTTGATATGCTTGCACCACCACACCAAAACCATCCCAACCCGAAAGGTCTTTATCTGTCATTAGATTGTCGGTGATCAATAAGGACGTTTCCAACCTGTCCGCTTCTTCAGCGTCAATTGTGAGGCCAATATTGGCGTTTTTTGCAACGAGGCAGAGTTGTTTCACGCGCGCGGTCAGGGCGGGAACACAAATTTCTCTTTTGGCATACTCATATCGAGGGTGGAGCGCAGATAATTTAACTGAAATGCCCGGTGCTTCAGAAAGGGAAGAATATTGATTCGCGCTTTTGGCCAGTTTGTTTATAGCGTTTAAATATGACTCAAAATAACGTTGCGCATCCGCTTCCGTATGAGCAGCTTCGCCCAGCATATCGTAGGAATAAGCAAAACCGATTTTTTCCCCTTTGGCGGATTTTTCGATGGCTTGGTCAATCGTCTTGCCCAGGACAAAATGCTGCCCCATCAAGGCCATGGCTTGAGAGATGGCTTGGTGCAAAACTGTATCGCCTAGTTTTGCCGCAAGGTTTTTGGCGCGGACGCCGCCTGTAGATGATATCCACCCTGAGGAGAGTTGAAGCCCTCTGGTGGAAAGGTTGACGAGGGGGGATTGCGACCCACGGATATGCTCCGCCCAATCGCCTTTATTGATTTGATCTCTCATCAATAAATAGGCCGTAGGTGTATCGGGTGTACGGATTAATGCTTCGCATAGCCGCATCAGGGTGACGCCCTCTGCGCTGGAGAGGCCATATTCTTGTAGAAATGTATCAATCACTTGCCCACGTTTTGCCTTCTCCCGCGCAACGCGTGCAAGGCCACTGGCGCGTTGGTGAATTCGCGCGCGCATGGGCGGATCCACTTGTGCGATGTCCACAAGATTTTTGAGAAGTTGATGCTCATCCGCCAGATAAAGATGGCTCAAGGCTTTCGTCGTGTTGTGCGATTGCGATATTGTCGATCCCAGACCCATCAAGCCTCTCCTTCATTTCAAAGCAGTATCAAAAATTATGCACAGGAAATGGGTCTGAATTCTGCGCCACTTCTGTTCGAAAAGACCGATTTATGGTACTTAAAACATAATAAAGGATCATATTATGAGAAAAGACGGGAAATTAGACCGGATTGATCGGCAAATACTCAAAATTGTCCAGCAAGATGGCCGCATTTCTGTGGTGGATTTGGCTAGCAAAGTGAATTTGAGTAAATCCCCTTGTTTGCAACGTTTGCGGCGATTGGAAAATGAAGGGTTCATTCTTGGGTATCGCGCAGAGCTTAATCCGCAAAAAGTTGCGCAAGGTCATCTTGTCTATGTTCAGGTGAAATTGGAAAGCACCTCCAGACAGCGATTGGAAGCATTCAACAAAGCGGTGCGCGCCGTGCCTCAAGTTGTGACCTGTCATATGATGTCAGGGGGGTATGATTATCTTTTAAAAGTCAGATCGAAAGATATGAGCAGTTATAGGGCGCTCCTTGGAGACGTTATATCGGCCTTGCCGGGCGTGTTTCAAACCTCGACTTTTCCAGTGATGGAGGAGGTTAAAGATCTGGCGCGACTGCAAGTTGATTTGGATTAAGAACGAAGTCATTTTGCATTTCGTCATCATCGCTTATATCATAACAAAAAGAGGGAGAGACGGCATGGCCTATAGAAAATCAAAAATTCTCATATTGGTAAGCGCATTCTTATTGGTTGCCGGTTGCGTTGGTAATTTACCGACGCCGCCGCAACGGATTGATTTGGGCGCACCGTCCTCAAAAACTGCGCAAGCACAAAGCGCTTTGAAAGTTTATTTGGTGCGTCACGCAGAAAAGGAAGTGGACGGAACATCTGATCCCGCTTTAACGCAAGGCGGACTTGAAAGAGCGGTAGCTTTAGCTGCCATATTGGACGGCGCGTCTATTTCTCATATTTATACCACAGATTACAAACGCACGCGAGAGACGGCCTTGCCGACATTGCAGCGCGCCGGGTTGGAAAATTTTACATTTTATGAGGGAAATGATTTAGCGGCCTTGGCTGACAAAATTCTCAATGATGGGGGCACTAAGCTTGTGGTTGGACATAGCAATACGACAGGGGAGTTGGCGACGCTGTTAATTGGGAGGGATGCGCCTTTATTGACAGAAGAAGATTATGATCGGCTTTACATTGTCACGCGAGAGCCAGACCAATCTCTCACGCTTTCTATTGTCCGTTTTGGGCCATTTTAGACTCAATAGAGGGGTGGTTTAGGTAGGGATTTGCTCAGACTTATAATCAAAACAAAGCCCGCTATCTTTCGGGGTTTTCTCATTGATCACATTTAATAAAGCCGCGCTGGAGAAATCTGGTGTGAATAGTTTTCCCTCTGGCACATTGCGTTGAAACGGCTCAGACAAATTGGTGTCGACTGTGCCAGGGTGTAGACCCAATATGACCAATTCGGGTAAGCGCCGTGCCGCTTCAATCGAAATTGTTTTTAGCATCATGTTCAAAGCCGCTTTTGAAGCGCGATAGCTGTGCCACCCGCCCAAGCGATTATCGGAAATTGAACCGACGCGCGCCGACAGCGCAGCGATGCAGCTTTTACCTTCTTTTGGCATAAGAGGCAGCATATGTTTGGCAATCAGGGAAGGGGCCATGAAATTTGATTCAAAATTCGCCCGCATATTTTCAGCAGTGAGTTTCGATATGGATTTTTCTGGGGCAAGATTTTCGCCATGCAATATGCCTGATGCTACAATACAAAGTCGCAAAGGCGCCGCCTTGCTGTTTTGAATATGTTCAGCAGCTCTCGCCAAGTCAGACTCGTTGATAAAATCAGCCTGTAGCGGCGTGACTTTTTCTGTCGGTTGAATCGGTGTGCGGCTCACTGCATAAATATGGTCGATTGAGGAAGCGCCCAATAATGTTTTAATGAACGCAGCGCCAATGCCACCGGTGGCGCCAAAAATTGCCACAGAAAAAGTTTCAGGAAAACTGGAAAAAGAGAGTGTCATATCGAACCTTTTAAAGCGTTATGTCTGCGGTTTGCTGCGCTCTCGGCGACATCTGTCTGAGCAATATTTGACGTCATCCCAAACATCAGCCCATTTTTTCCGCCATGTAAAAGGCCTGTTGCAGACGATACATGGCTTGCTGGGCAGATTAGATTTTTTGACAGTTTTTGAATTCCGTTTCACGGGCAGCCTCTATTTATATGTAAAGTATATATAGGGCAGCAATACAAAGCGGCGACAGTAAGTTTTACGGGTCGGAATATTATCTATGGTGCTTAAGAAATGGCGATGTTGACCAGTCTCATCAACTCATCATCCCCAAAAGGTTTGAACAACATGCCGACAGCGCCGAGCATGTCTGCTCTTGTGGAGACATTTTCAAGACTGCGCCCAGGGCCGCCGCCGGAGACAATAATAAAAGGAGTTTTTGTGCCTGCGCTGCGTAGTTTTGATAAGAGGTCTAGACCATCATCGCTTCCAAGCCAAACATCGCAAATGACACAATCAAAATCATTCGCAGACAGAATCTTATGCGCGCTTTGCGAATCTTGCGCGTTGGCGCTTGTATGGCCATTATCTTCCAAGACAAAGCTAATGGACAGTGCCATGGCTTCTTCATCTTCAATAATTAAAATATGCGCCATAATTAAACCTCTCCTCGAAGGTCATACTCGTTTTAGCGTCTCTTGGTCAAATTTCTTCTTTATGAATTGGGATGACAACACAAAATGTTGACCCTTGGTTCGGAGCTGTTGATACGATGATATCGCCGCCCCAATTAGAAACTATCCCGCGTACCATGGGGAGGCCAAGGCCTGTGCCTTGACCTGCCGGTTTGGTGGTGAAGAAAGGTTCGAAAATGCGATCCTTTGTTTCTTCATCCATGCCAATACCAGTATCTTGCACGCTGATTTTGGCACAAACCATATCGCTCAAGGGATGTATTTCTGTTGTGAGACTAATTTCGATCAGGCCTTTTTCTTCTTGCGCCGCTGCGGCATTGACAAGAAGATTCATCATCACTTGTTGCAATTCTGTTTGGTCGAGGCGACAAATAATATCCTCATCTGGCAGTGTCAGCTTATAACGTAATCCTTTTGGGGCGATTTGTTTGGCATAGCTGATCAACTCTGTGAGGATTTGACCAACATTGCTTGGCACGGGTGGTTTGACCTCGCCGCGTGTCATTTGCATGGTATTATGCAAAATCTCCCCCGCGCGGATCACCATATTATCCATCAATTTGAGATGTTTTTGCCGGTCGGGTCGATCAGGATTATTCGATAAAGCCCGTGCGGCCACGCCAATGGGGTGAAAAATATTTGTTAATTCATGGGCAAGGCCCCCGGCAAAAAGCTGTATCGCTTCCATTTTTTGCGTTTCGGATAGGCGCTTTGCATACATATCTTTTTCGCGTTGTAACTTAAACCGTTCTGTCCGGTCCGCCGCCACAATCAAAATTTGATCGATTTGCTCTCCCGCCATGATTGGCGTAATATAGACTAGCCATTCTGCGGTTTGGCCTGTGCGTAATTTAGTTTTAATGCGTTTGCCTTCAATGATCGTTCCTGTACTGCGTACTTTTTGAACAATGGGGTCAATCGCATTTAAAAGCTGATATTCTGGCAAGGAAGCGATTTTCTTGCCGATAATATCGACAGGTTTTTGATCATATCGCGCGGGCAAAATATTGTTTGAATAGCGTATTTCACCCGTGGCATCTTGCAGCGTTACAGAAAGGGGTAATGTATCTAAAACCAGATTGCGCAAGTTTTCTGTTGCTTTTGCCTTGCGTTCTGTTTCGACCATTGCAGTCCTGTCGCGAATAACCAAAATGGCGCGGTCTTGATCCATCGGTGTGGCGCTGGCTTCAAAATATTTTACGCCGCCTTTTTCAAGACCCCAGCGCACTGTATCTTGCCAATTGATACCAGCACTAATCGTTTCATGCCACAAAGCAACACGCCGCGCGCGCAACCCTTCGCTGGAACGGTCTAATTCCCACCATGTTTTATTGAGATACTGACTATGATGCGTGCCTCCTAATAATGTGACAGCGCTTGGCGATATATACAGGATCACCCCTAAATTATCAGTGATGACATAACCAACATTTGCCGTATCAATGGCTTTTAAGAGGTCGCGCTGTGTCACGGTTTTATCGAATGTCCCGCTTTTGCGCTTGGCTTCATCCAATAAGACGGTGGCTAAAACGGCGATAATACCCATCAGCAAAATGGTCAGCTGCACACTCAATATTGAATATCGCATGGCGTTGAGCGAATCGGTTTCAGCCGTGGCTTGGGCAATCAAAACAAACACAAGAGATGTGGGTAATAAAAAGTAAGCTTGATCAAAAAATCTGGTTTGGCGCAAAACCATCCATAATGTTGGAACGAGCAACAACATGTAACTATCAAGGCCGATATATTGATCCAGAAGCTGCACGACGATGAGAATAAGCAAAGCTGTAAATACAGGCAGGCTAGCGGCCTTAAGGCCAAGAGAGATGCTCCGCTTAATTTGTGTTTGATCCGCTTCTGGTCGTGGTCTGGCCAGCAGAGTGAAAATATAAGCAGAGGGCGCCACAATTAAAACGCCAAGCGTTGTTGCAAGACTCGCTGATGTGAATTGCGCAAGAAGGTTTGCCGTTGTTTCTTGTTGGAAGGTGACAACCAAAAAATAAATCAGCGCTTGCAACAAAGCGATGGAAATCGCGCCAAGGCCCATGAGGCGCGATATATAGATACCCGGATAGGCATCGGCATCTAGTCGCGTA
>CALLVA010000120.1 GCA_938010655.1 uncultured Parvularculaceae bacterium
GTTGCATGCGCGGATTGATCAACCGGAAATCCGTCTCTATCCTGACATGAAAGGCCTGCCCCCAACAGCGTTTCACCGGAGTGATGAATTTATCGCGGTCGGATATGAAGAAACCATGCGGCAACGCGATAGTATATTGGAATTACTCAAAGAAGCTGACGAATAGGCGGCAGGTTTGGAAAAATCTCTGTAGATTATTTCTCAATCTTTCCGGCCGCCCAGTGTTTTCGGCAGAGGGAGACATAGGTTTCGTTCCCGCCAATTTCGATTTGTGCGCCTTCGCGGATGGGCTTTTTCTGGGCATCGAGCCGTAGCACCATATTGGCTTTTGCGCCGCACCAGCAAATGGTTCTGATTTCACGAATATTATCAGCGAGAGATAATAAGAGGGCGCTGCCGGGGAAAAGCTCTCCGCGAAAATCGGTCCGTAACCCATAGGTCAAAACCGGAATTTTCAATTCATCAACAACCCGTGCCAATTGCCAGACTTGGACTTGGGAGAGAAATTGCGCTTCATCAACCAAGACGACATTAGGCAATTCAGCATGAATGATCTCAAAGAGATTGTCATTATCGTCAAATGTCGTGGCATCTTCCACAAGGCCGAGTCGCGAGGCGATTTTGCCTTTGCCGGAGCGAGCGTCAATCGCGGCAGTGAACAACATTGGCGACATGCCGCGCTCACGGTAATTATGCGCTGCCTGCAAAAGAATCGTGGATTTTCCCGCATTCATCGCGGCATAGGAGAAATATAAACTGGCCATATGAGTCCCTTAACTTAGTCGTCCAATGGTTTGTTTAGATTAATCCTTGTTGGGAAGGGAATGTCGATCCCATTTGCGTCAAAACCTTTTTTGACAGCTTTGGTCAACGCCCATTTTGCTGGCAAAAAATTGGCTGTATCGACCCAAGAACGTGTTGTGATGTTCACAGAAAAATCTCCGAGACTATCAACTTCAATAATCGGGGCAGGGGCCTTATGAATCCGATGATCAGCGGTAATAATATCGCGAATGACAGTTTGTGCGAGATCAATATCAGCATCATAGGCAATGTTGAACAAAATATCGAGGCGACGCTTTTTATTGCCGGTAAAGTTGGTAATGGGCGCGTCGAAGATTTTGCCGTTCGGGATCAAAACGCGCTTATTATCAATCGTGGATACTTCCGTCATAAACAAGTTGATGTCCTGAACCGTGCCTTCAATGCCCGCTGTAAAAACGAAATCGCCCAATTTAAACGGGCGAAAGACCATGAGCATCACACCGGAAGCAACATTACCAAGGGTGCCTTGCAAGGCCAGCGCAATGGCGAGGCCTGCGCCACCGAGAACAGCTGCCATGCTTGTGGTGGGAACGCCAAACCGCGCCAACACAGCGATAAAGACCACGGCAAGAGAAATATAATAGATTAAACTCGAGAGAAAAGAGATGACCGTCGGGTCGAGCCGTTTGATCCGGGTAAGCGTATTGCGCACGCCGCGTTTAACCCAGCCAGCGATCATCAATCCGAATATAAGGATCGCAAGCGCCGCCAGAGCGTTGAGCGCAAATGGGATGGCTTTTTCGATTAAAACTTCATTGAGCAGCGTGGCTTGGTCTGTATCAAGCTTAAACCCTAAGATGGAAGCGTCTTTCATGGTTCTATTCCTGATATCATCATGGTTATTGGCTGTTCTGGCCTAAGCAATGTAGGGCGCATTTGCAAGCGAAGCTGATGGGCTTGAAACGCACCCTCCTTGTTAATCTCTATGTGAAAGCGAAGTAAGAGGCGCAAAACTGAACTGCTCTGAACTGCAATGTCTAAAAATCCGCATATTTTGCGTCGGGGCCACCACATGTTATCGTTCATAATATTTTTTCGAGGTCACATAATGAAATACACTTTTTTTGTCATACAGTTCGTTCTTTTTTCTGTTTGTTTGTCTTTTTTGGCAGCCTGCGGGCCCGCGGCTTCTCAGGACCTGCCTGATGTCGTTATTAAACGCCTTAAACTAGAAGATGGAACTTCTGTCCTTGAGGGGTGGAGAACAGAACCGGGAGCCCGCAGCACCGTTGGTAAAATATATATTCCTGAAACTCCGGCTTTTGCCGATGCGAAGATATTATATGAAAGCAGCAGCTTTCCTGATCCGAAAAAGGCCACAGAAGAAATTCTCAAACTGAATGGATTCCAAAAAGCTAAATTTCGATCAAGCGCATCCGCCAATAAAAATTTCGTCCAAACGATAGATGGCCATCATGATGCTGAGATTGAAGTTTTCTTTTATGAAGGTCGCTTAAACGGCAAACCGGCCAAGGCCATCGCTTATACATGGATGGGGCAAGTTCTGTGTGGGGAAGAAGCGTTTTGTGCGGTTGCCCATGTGTTTATGGCGCCAAGTGATCAATTTGAAGCTTTAGGCGGAGGCGCAACCCTAGCAGTCTTGTGGCTTCAGCAAGATGTGCCAAGCAGTGCCCCTTCGATGAAAAAATATGGGGCAATGCCTCCGGAGCAAGCCACAAAGCGCCTCGCGCAATATGCGGATCTTTGGATGGTGGGGTATCTCAGAACCCATGTTGAGATGATGCAAATGATGGGGCAATACGCGGCTTTCAACCAGCAATTGATGAACAGTATGCAGAGCTATAATAATGCCCTGTCGCAATGTGGCGGGTGGGTTTGTAGTATTACCCAAGGCGGCGACGGCAATTGGACGGCAACGCCTGATTAATTAAGTCCAGTAACATTCTTCTGAAGTCTGAAACCCAAGCTTGTTGCTTGGCGATGACCACGCTACAATGAGAGAAATTTCTCAGAGGAAAATTGAATGTTGCAAACTCGCTTTTCTGCCAAATCGATCTTTGTGATTGGATTGGCTGTGGTTCTAGTCGCCTGTAGCGACAAATCAGACCGGAAATCACCAAAAGACCTTACGCCAGAAGAGCTTGAGCAGATTGATCGAGCCGCTTCTGAAAAAGCTGGCTTGCCTGTCAAACCAAAAGCCACGCCTGAAGCTCTTGAGGCAGCAGTAGAAGAAGAACCCGTTGCGCCGCCATTGCCCACGGGGCCAGATCAATTTTCTTATGCGAATGTTGAACAAGTGAAAATCAATCATCTTCATCTTGATGCAGAAGTTGATTTTGAAAAAAAGGAATTATATGCGACCGCTTCTTTGTTGCTGGAATGGCTAGACCCGAATGCGACTGAATTGGTCTTAGACACGAAAAGCCTTCATATTCGCGCTGTCATGGTTGGGCCCGATGAGGTGCCTTACAGGCTTAGTCCAGCGCATCCGATTTTTGGCCGGAAACTCACGATTGAAGTGAGCGAGCAACCTGAAGTGATCAGCATTAGCTATCGCACCATGCCAGAATCAGAAGGCCTGCAATGGCTTTCGCCTGAGCAAACCGCTGGCAAAGAACATCCATTTTTGTTTTCGCAAGCCCAACCCATTAATGCGCGGACCATTGCCCCGCTGCAAGATACGCCTGCGATACGCATGACATATTCTGCGGCCTTGCGCGTGCCAGAGGGCGTTGTGCCTTTGATGAGTGCTGCGGAGAATGGGCAGAATCAATTTGGGCAATATATGTTTGAGATGCCGCAACCCATCCCGTCCTATTTGCTGGCGCTGGCGGTTGGGGATGTCAAATTTAAGGCCATTAACGAGCATATTGGGGTCTATGCGGAGGATTATATTTTAGACGCCGCCGCGGAAGAATTTTCAGAAACGCCTTTGATGGAAGAGGCCAACGCAAAACTTTATGGGCCGTATCGGTGGGGCCGCTATGATTTGATCGTGCTGCCGCCAAGCTTTCCTTATGGCGGCATGGAAAATCCACGACTTTCC
>CALLVA010000121.1 GCA_938010655.1 uncultured Parvularculaceae bacterium
CCAACAAGTCTTCCACGCTTGAGGCGTCATTGAGTTGTTTTGCATAATATTCTGGATCAAATAAACGTGTTGCTTCAAGCGTTTTGAAGTGATCTTTGCCCCGCGCAAATTCATTCGTCGCAATTGCAGACCCAGCCACCACGGGATGGCGTTTCTCAAAAAGCCTAAGCGGGTCTGTATTGGCTTCGATGGCGGACTGGCATAACTCTTCGAAATAATCTCCCGGAAAAGCTGGATGGGTGACGGCAGCGAGCCTCCAACCGTCTTCAATATAATGTGCCATGGCTTCTGGCGGAGACAATTTACCAAGACCTGCATTTGACGCATAAAATTCAGCATCAAAAAGCGGGTGGGCGTGTTGATGCGTTTCTTCTGCACTCAGAAAAACGGACAAAGGATCGCGTTGCCCATATTTTGTGGGCAGGCCAGCTTGTTCAATAAAGTGTTGAACGTTGAATACAGGGTTTGGACGACGGCCTTGTTGCCAACCACGGGTTATAAAATCCAGTAGCGGGTTCACATCGTCGCCAAGCGCCTCTTGATATTCAGCAAGATAATAAGGTGTATCAAATAAAGGGTGTGGCTTGCGGCCTTCTTTCCATCCATTTGCACAAAAATGTCGTAAAGGCTCTGCATTGGAGTCTGCGACATCCGCATAAGTATCTAAGTACCATTCAACATCGAAAAGCGGGGAGGGCGAATAAAAGTCTTTCCACCCTTCATTGAAATAATGCGTAGCAGGGGATTGGCCAATATTGTTATCCCCATATTTTTGAATATAGAAAGCGGGGTCAAAAATGGCCGCCGCCGCGCGCCGCGCCGAAAGGCTCGTGATAACGTTTTTTGCGCTGGTTACTTTTTGCCACATGATCGGTCCCGTTTTTCTATATTCTTATCTGTATACGAATTGGCAGTATGCAAAGATGCCCAAATTAAATAAAATTGGTCTGCTTCAGCGTGGGAAATATCACATTCGAATAAATGAGGTTTAGGACGCCTGTTGAGAGGAAAGCCAAACATTCATTACTCGTCCCCCCAACGATGAACCATATGCTGAATTTCCTAACCCCAATTGCCCCATGGCGTCAATTTGGAAGTGCTTTTAAGGAGGGGGCAATCTTGTAAGATATGGAAAAATTAAAAATATCAATGCTTTAAGTTTGTAAGAGATATGGTAATTTTGCAATGAGCGCCGCAAAATTTAGACCGGGGAATGCAATGAATTTTAAAATTATGGGGATCGTCAATGTCACCCCTGACAGCTTCTCTGATGGGGGGCAATTTGAGGGCGTTGACGAGGTCATTGCACATAGTTTGAAGCTTGTTTCTGAAGGCGCGCATATATTGGATATTGGCGGGGAGTCGACGCGCCCCGGTGCGGCGGAAGTCTCGATTGAGGAAGAGCTAGAACGCGTCATCCCGGTGATTGAACGACTTGCGGGGGAAACGGATGCCTTGCTGAGCGTTGATACGCGAAAACCCGCTGTCGCTTCGGCGGCGGTCGCGGCGGGGGCTGATATTTGGAATGATGTATCAGCGCTAACGTTTGCCAAAGACAGCCTGACAACGGCAGCGGCGCTTGGGGTGCCAGTGATATTAATGCATGCGCAAGGGCGTCCTGAAACGATGCAGGAGGCGCCTACTTATGGTTCTGTCGCGCGAGAGGTGCAGGCATTTTTGCTGGAACGGGCAGATGCCGCCATGGCGGCTGGCGTTGCGAAGGAACATATCACCCTTGATCCGGGAATTGGCTTTGGCAAAACCCTTGAGCATAATGTGTCGCTTTTTCAAAATTTGGCGGCAATGACGGAGCTTGGCTACCCCATTTTGTTAGGGGCGTCGCGCAAACGATTCATTGAAGAAATTGATCAAATATCCGCGACAAATCAGCGACTTGGCGGCTCTTTGGCGGCGGTTTTGCATGGTGCAGCGGCAGGTGTACAGCTTTTTCGGGTGCATGATGTGGCAGAGACACGTCAGGCGCTTGCGGTTTGGGCCGCAATGCAGCATTAACCTGATCTGAATGGGTCAACTTTAAAGTTGGGAATATGCGCTCCAGCCGCTAAGGTATATGCGGGGACGTTGAGTATTATTGGAGAGAAATATGCGTGGTGATGACGTAAATAGCGCAAAACGTGAAATTTTTGGCACGGATGGGGTGCGGGGCTTGGCCAATGCTGGCGCGATGACCCCTGCAAATGTGCTGGCCCTTGGCATGGCTGTTGGCCGTGTGTTTCGTCGGGGGGATCACCGCCACCGTGTTGTGATCGGCAAAGATACGCGGCTTTCAGGCTATATGATCGAACCTGCCTTAGCAGCTGGTTTTACGGCGGCTGGCATGGATGTTTTCTTGCTTGGGCCGTTGCCAACCCCAGCCATGGCAATGCTCACCCGCTCTCTGAGAGCTGATCTTGGGGTGATGATTTCTGCTTCGCATAATCCTTATCAGGATAATGGCATCAAATTTTTCGGGCCAAACGGGTTCAAGCTATCTGATGAAACGGAACTGGAAATTGAGCGCTTGATGAAAGAAGGCCCGGAAGTTGGGTTGGTCCCCTCTGGGGATTTGGGCAAGGCCCAGCGCATGGACGATGCGGGCGCGCGCTATATTGAATTTGCGAAAAACACTTTTCCGAAACGCTTATCGCTGGAAGGCATCCGCATTGTTCTCGATTGCGCCAATGGGGCAGGCTATAAAGTTTCGCCGACAGTGCTCTGGGAATTGGGCGCTGACGTGATCAAGATTGGTGTTGAGCCGAATGGGACAAATATCAACCAAAATTGTGGGTCCACCGCGACAAAGAAAATGTGTGAAAAGGTGCGTGAATATCGTGCTGATATCGGCATCGCGCTGGATGGCGACGCCGACCGTGTCATCATCTGCGATGAAAAAGGCCGGGTGATTGATGGCGATCAGATTATTGCGACCATTGCTTATGCCATGAACAAAAATGGCAGGCTCAAAGGCGGGTCCGTTGTGACGACAATCATGTCGAATATGGGTCTTGAGGAATATTTAAGTAAAATTGACCTCGGGCTGGAGCGCACGAAAGTGGGCGATCGTTATGTGGTGGAAGCCATGCGCGAGCGGGGCATGAATGTGGGCGGGGAACAATCTGGCCATATCATCTTAAGCGATTACGCGACGACGGGCGATGGCTTGGTTACTGCCTTACAGGTTCTGGCGGTTTTGGCCGAAGACAAAAACCAAAAGGTCAGCGACCTCTGCAACAGATTTGATCCGTACCCGCAGATTCTCGAAAGCGTCAGATATTCCGAAGGGGACCCGCTGGAAGACAAAGCCGTGAAGCAAGCAATTGCCGATGGCGAAAAAACGCTCGGCAAAGAAGGTCGTCTGGTGATGCGCAAATCTGGCACGGAGCCGCTGGTCCGCGCCATGGCAGAAGGCAAGGACTTAAAAGTCGTGCGGGATGTTGTGGATAGTATCGTTGCAGCGCTCAAAAAGGCGAGTGTTTAACAACAGCGGGTCATATAGTTGTTTTGCTAGTTTGATCGCAATTTAGCCAGATTTAAGAGGGGCTATTTTCAGAGATGGATACCACGGTCTACGCCGTGGTAAACGTGTTTGGATTTAGGTGCGCAATTTGAAACTTGCGTTCTCCATGGCTCGCCCGTGGAGTCTATCTCCGGTCCTTTGCTCTGGCTCGGACAGTCTTTTGTCAGAACTAATGCAATATAAGCTTATCAAAATGTGGCGAAGGGCAGCGCTGGACCCCTTCTCAAGTCAGTTGAGACGGCTCAGTTTGGTGAGTTGACCATCTTCCTCAAACCCGCGCATATTGTTGATACTATTTACGTTCTGAAAGAAATATCATGGCAACGACCTTGGCCGTCTTATTGATCCGCTTTTTGGCTTTGCAATCGTTTCTTTATGCGGTGCTAGCTATTCCAAGTTTAATAATGCTCATGTTTCCTGAAGATGCATATATGCAGCAGAATATGTTGCCCTACGCGGTTTCAGCTTTATCAGAGCAAGCGATTTACTTGTTTTCCGGGCTTGCCTTATGGGCTTTTGCGCCTGCAATTGCGCGCAGGATGATGCATGGTTTCGACATAAAAGCGCTGCCAAATTTGAGTCATTCTGATGTCATGCATTTGGGGCTTGTATTGATGGGAATATTTTTGGTTGCGGCGAATTCTAGTGCAATCCTACAGGAAGCACCTGAGATTTGGCAATTTATCAGGAAGCAAGCGGGCGCTCCTGTTACCCAGCCACACTTTGATCAATATAATTTGGGGTTTGTTTTTGAAGCTATATTCGGTGTTTTAATGGTGTTGTTTAGTATCTTCTATAGAGCACGTAAAAACAAGGACACCCCCTCATGAAAGGTCGTGTATTGATCATTGCGGGGTCTGATAGTTCCGGTGGGGCGGGGGTTCAGGCTGATATTAAAACCGTGTCTGCACTAGGGGGCTATGCGGCGACGGCGATAACGGCAATCACTGTTCAAAATACAATGGGCTTGAAAGATATTCATTCGGTTCCTGTTGATATCATCTCTGGACAGATTAAAGCGGTGCTCGAAGATATTGGCGCGGATGCAATTAAAATTGGGATGATTGGCACACCAGCCGTCGCCGAGGCGATTTTTGCGAGCCTTGCTGATTATCCTGATATTCCGGTGGTGTTGGACCCTGTCTTGGTCGCGACCAGTGGCGACGCTTTGGCGAGTGATGGGATGACCCAAACGTTGAAAGCGGTGTTGCCCCGCGCTGATGTGATCACCCCCAATATGCCGGAAGCGACGGCCTTGACGAGCCTGCCAATTACGACGCCAGAAAGCCAATTGGCGGCGGGCAGGGCGCTGCTTTCCCTCGGGGCGAAAGCAGCTTTAGTCAAAGGCGGCCATGGGCGGGATGAAAAGTTGCTGGATGTTTTGGTAACGCGAGACGAAACAAAACGCTTCACTTCAGAGCGCATCAAAACCCGCCACACCCACGGCACAGGTTGCACATTGGCCTCCGCGATTGCCACGGGGCTGGCGCAGGAAATGGATTTGTTGATGGCGACGCGCCGGGCAATTGTTTACGTTCAAAAAGCCATCCGCGAAGCACCCGGCTATGGCAAAGGCAATGGACCGCTGAACCATAGTGTGGAAATGGAATAATCAGATGACCACATATGATCTCTACCAAGCTGATGCTTTTGCCTCCGAGCTATTCACAGGTAATCCGGCTGCGGTTATGCCGCTGACTGAATGGTTGCCTGATGATATTTTGCTCAAAATTGCTCAAGAGAATAACCTGGCTGAAACTGCTTATGTGATCAAGCAAGCGCCCGGCAAGTATAAGCTGCGGTGGTTTACACCGGGGGCAGAGGTGCCGCTTTGTGGTCATGCGACTTTGGCGACGGCGCATATTCTTTATACAGAGCTTGGCGAAACGGAAGATGAGATTATTTTCGAGACGTTGAGTGGGCCTTTGCGCGTGAAGCGCAAAGGGGCGGGCTATGCCATGGATTTCCCGGCTTATGCGACCCCGAAAGATGCGATGCAATATGCGGCGGCGATTGAAGCGGCTTGCGGGGCAAAGCCCATCGAAGTGATTGAACAATCCTTTTTGCTGGCGATTTTTGAAGAAGCCGAAACTGTTCGAAAAATGAAACCTAATCTGCTTCAAATTGAAGAAATTGGGGAGGGGGTTCATGAAGGCTGCGTTTTGGTCAGCGCCCCCGGCGATCAAGGCTTTGATTTTGTCTCGCGATTATTTGCGCCGGGAGTCGGGATTCCTGAAGACCCTGTGACAGGGTCTGCTCATTGTCAGCTCACGCCCTATTGGGCCAAGAAGCTTGGCAAAACGGAGTTTAAAGCATGGCAAGCCTCGCCCCGCGGCGGCGAAGTTCAGTGTCGCCTTGAAGGAGATCGCGTTCATCTTTGGGGCAAAGCCGTGACCTATTTGCGCGGGCAAATTCATCTGCCGTAAATTATCGTCGGCGGATCATCCGCTGAAGCCCCGTCGCCATTGCGCTCATTTGCGCCGTCATCTGACCTGAACGGCTTTGGCTCAATGCAAGCCCTGCAAAGATGATCACCAGCCCAATCAAAAAGGTCGGTTTTAGAGGCTCGTCAAACATCAAGATGCCAAGGCCAATCGCCACAGGCGGCGCGCCATAAGCCCCGAGAGAGGTAAAACTGGCCCCCACTTGTTGGATGCAGACTATAATCAGTATCGCCGAAATGCCCGAGGGAAAGACGCCCAGAAACAACATGCCGAGAATGGATGAAAAGGAAATCGCGCTCCAGTCTTGGCCCCAAAAGAAAAGAGGAATAGTGGATGTCACAGCCGCGCAGATCAAAACCCCCGCTGCATAAGACCGCGCCTGCATCTTGGGGGCTTTCGAGGCGATAATCCCATAAATGGCATAACAGAGCACGGCCCCAATCAAGATAAGCTGGCCTAATAGCTGATTACTTTGGGGAGACTCAACACCGCTTTGCACTACATCCCACGGGGCCATTAGGACCACAACACCAACCGCACCGAGAATAAACCCAAGCACTTTCGCAAGGGTCAGTTTTTCGCCCAATATGAGAAAGGACATGACCAACGTCATCAAGGGCATCAGCGCCATGTAAATTCCGGCAAGCATGGAATCGACAGATTTCTGCGCAATCGGATAAAGCGTGAAGGGAATCACAAAGCCGATCAGCCCGCCCCAAAACATGTAAAGCCATTCGGCGCTTGGGCGTTTGTTCACAAAAAGCGGGGGGAAGCGACGGCCTGTGGCCAAGGCATAAATTGTCAGAATAATCGCGCTGACCCAAAGGCGACCAAACACAATTGTCCCCGGCGTCGCGGTGACCAGAGCCACCTTGATCGCCGCAAAGGCACTGCCGCCAAACACCACAATCACGGCCATCATCAGCCAATGTTTGAGGGAGGGTTTGCTAATTTTTGAGTGCGATGCACCTGCCATTTTCGTCTCCTGAAAGGGACTTAAACGGGAATTGAGGCAGGGGCCAGCGTTAACGTCACTATAAATTCTGTTGACTCTGGATAGCTGATTACGCCATAGCAGGAACGGGCCACGCCGCCCCAACGCGGCGCGACCTATCTGTGAGGATAGGAGTAAAACAGATGACTGACCTAACGAAGCCCGCAGCTTTGCCTGCGAGACCACACTTTTCTTCCGGCCCCTGCGCGAAGCGGCCCGGATATTCCCTCGATAATCTTGAGACTCAAGTTCTAGGACGATCCCATAGATCCGGGCTTGGCAAAGAACGCTTGAAACTCGCAATCGACAAAACCCGAGAGATTCTCGGCGTGCCTGATGATTACCATATCGGTATTGTGCCCGCGTCTGATACGGGCGCGGTCGAAATGGCCATGTGGTCCATGCTCGGCGCGCGGGCTTGTACCATGATGGCATGGGAAAGTTTTGGCGCAGGCTGGGTCACAGATGTTGTGAAACAACTGAAACTCGATGCCACCGTCATGACAGCAGAGTATGGCGAATTGCCGGATCTCGGCGCTGTTGATTTCGACACTGATGTGGTCTTCACATGGAACGGCACAACGTCTGGCGTGCGCGTGCCCAATGCTGATTGGATTGCCGCAGACCGCAAAGGCCTCACAATTTGTGATGCAACGTCTGGCGCTTTTGCTCAAGAATTAGATTGGACAAAGCTCGATGTTGTGACTTTCTCATGGCAGAAAGTTATGGGCGGAGAGGGCGCACATGGCGTGCTCATCCTCGGGCCGCGTGCCGTTGAACGGCTGGAAAATTACACGCCGCCTTGGCCATTGCCGAAGATCTTTCGGTTGACCAAAGGCGGTAAGCTGATCAGCGGTATTTTCACCGGCGCAACGATTAACACGCCATCTATGCTCTGTGTTGAAGATTATATTGACGGGTTGAATTGGGCGGAAAGCCTTGGGGGCCGAAAGGCTTTGCAAGCGCGATCCAATGAAAGCTTTGCGACGATTGAAGCTTTTGTGGCTGAAAATGCGGCTTTTGATTTTCTTGCCGGGGATAAGGCAACTCGGTCCAATACTTCCGTGTGCCTCTCAATTGTTGACCCTGCTTTTGCAAAGCTTGATGAGCCGGCGCAACGCGATTTTGTCAAAGCCATGACCAAATTGTTGGAATCGGAAAATGCGGCTTTGGATATTGGCGGCTATCGTGATGCGCCTCCCGGCCTTCGGGTGTGGTGCGGCGCGACGGTTGACCCGTCCGATGTCAAAGCATTGATGCCTTGGCTTGATTATGCCTTCCGCAAAACAGCTGAAACGCTTTTGTAGCAAAACTTTATTCCCTTGCGCAAAACAGCGCTTAAAAATGACCGTTGAAAATAATGTCGAGGCCTCGTGTGAACAGCGCAGCATTTTGTTGCATAGCACTCGGAAAACCCGACTTTTATGATCCTAAAAGGAAACCTGAACATGCCTAAAATTCTTATCTCCGACAAGCTCTCTCCAACCGCCGTGCAAATATTCAAAGATCGCGGATGTGATGTGACGTTTGAACCAGATCTCGGCAAAGACCCGGCTAAACTAAAATCTATTATTGCTGACTATGACGGCTTGGCCATTCGCTCTGCAACAAAAGCAACGGCAGAAATCATTGAGGCGGCAACGAACCTCAAAGTTATTGGCCGCGCTGGCATCGGGGTGGACAATGTGGATTTAAAAGCCGCAACGGCCAAAGGCGTCGTCGTGATGAATACGCCATTTGGCAATGCGATTACGACCGCAGAACACGCCGTCGCGATGATGTTCGCGGTTGCGCGTCAAATTCCGCAAGCCAGTGAAAGCACGCATAAAGGCGAATGGGCCAAGTCTCGTTTTATGGGCACGGAAGTGACCGCAAAAACACTTGGGTTGATCGGCTGTGGCAATATTGGGTCCATCGTGGCGTCCAGAGCATTAGGCTTGCAGATGAAAGTTGTGGCATTTGATCCGTTTTTAACGCCAGAGCGCGCCGCAGAAATTGGCGTTGAAAAAGCGGAGTTGGATGAAGTCTTAGCGCGGGCTGATTTTATTACGCTCCATACGCCTTTGACTGAGCAAACGAAGAATATTCTGTCTGCAGAGAATTTGGCAAAAACAAAAAAAGGTGTCCGTATCGTGAATTGCGCTCGGGGCGGGTTGATTGATGAAGACGCGTTGAAAGAGCAATTAGATGCGGGGCATGTGGCTGCTGCAGCATTAGACGTGTTCGCTGTTGAACCTGCAAAAGATCATCCTTTGTTTGGCCATCCAAATGTTGTTTGTACCCCGCATTTGGGCGCAGCGACGTCTGAGGCGCAAGAAAATGTTGCGCTTCAAGTGGCCGAGCAAATGTCAGATTATTTGCTGACAGGCGCTGTGACCAATGCGTTGAACATGCCGTCAATTTCTGCAAAAGAAGCACCGAAATTGATGCCTTATATTCCGTTGATGGATTTAATGGGCAGCTTTGCGGGTCAGCTGGCACAATCTGGCGTGAAAGAAATTCAAGTGACTTATGCCGGAGCGGTAGCAAAGCTCAATAACAAGCCCCTGACAGGCGCAACGATTGCAGGTGTTTTGCGTCCTATGCTTCAAGGGGTGAACACTGTCAACGCACCAAGCCTTGCGCAAGAGCGCGGCATTAAAGTGACGGAGACAACCACAGAAAAATCAGATGATTTCTTCTCCACGATTGAACTCAACATTGTTTCAGAAAAGCAAACGCGTTCGATCAAAGGCGCGTTGTTCGGCGGCAAACCGAGAATTGTGTCTGTAAAAGGCGTTGATGTGGACGCGTCTTTTGCGCCGCATATGCTCTATGTCACGAATGAAGACAAGCCGGGCTTTATCGGCGCTTTGGGGGGATTATTGGCCGAAGCAGGGATCAATATTGCCACGTTCCATTTGGGCAGAGATGATTCTGGTAGCGCAATTGCGCTGGTTGCGGTTGATAGTTCTGTGAATGATGCTGTGTTGGACAAAATTTCAGCGTTGCCACATGTCACGCAAGCAACAGCGTTGGAATTTGAAGTATAAAACAAATCGGCCCCGCATTTTGGTGTGGGGCCGTTAAGTCTAATTGAGCAGACTGCGAATTTTCGCCGTCTGCTTTTTAATGTCAGCGAATGACGTTGGGGCAAGTGGCGGAAGAGGAGCTTCTGGCCATGTTGATTTTAGATCATAGAGGCCGATCATCAATTCTTCACTATCCATCAAAGCAGCCCATTGGATCGCGACAATCGTAAAGCCCCATGCATCCTGATATTCGCCAGCATTGACAACTTTACCATCTTTCACAGCCGCTTCATATTCTTCATCAATCGCATCTAACAAATATGCGATTATGTCTTTCGGCTCGCCGCCTGCTTTTATCACGACTTCTGACAAATTCATTTCAGCGGCAATTAAGTCTGTTTCAATTTCTTTCGCAGCTTTGCCTTCTTTCAACGCTTCTGAAACGCGCTCAAACAAAGCTGCATCAAACCCAATTTCAGCAAGCCCGGCGCGCTCTGCCGCGTGGGTTTCCGAAACCGGGTGGCGTAAGTGCGGCGCGGCCATTTCTGCATTGCCAGCACGATAAAGCGCTAAGCCAGCTTCGACATGGCCCGACATAAACGCCAATCGCTTTTCAATTGGCAGGGTCGACATTTCACTATGTTTCATTTTTTCAGCAGCCATTTTTTCAGACTGAGAAGATGTCGGCTCGCTGCAAGCAACGGCGAGAGACAGCGGGAGCAACAAGGCTAGAAGGGCGCTTTTTTTCATAACCTCAAAATAGCGCCTTCCCATCTTGCTTGCAAGCAATTCGCAAAAAGGAGATCCCTGATTGAGGTCACGGCAGAGGTCACTGGCTTGTGAG
>CALLVA010000122.1 GCA_938010655.1 uncultured Parvularculaceae bacterium
TTGCTGGTTGGCACCAATCCACGCTGGGAAGCGCCTTTGGTGAATGCGCGTCTGCGCAAAAGCTGGCTTTCGAATATGGATTTGAAAATTGGCCTGATCGGGGAAGCGCAATCTTTGACGTATGAAGCCGACCATCTCGGCACAGATATGTCTGTGCTTGAAGACTTGGTCGCTGGCAAGGGCGACTTTGCAACCCATTTTGCCAAAGCGGAACGTCCCGCAATCATTGTCGGCATGGGTGTTTTGACCCGGCCTGATGCGAAAGCTGTTCTGGCATTGTTGGCGAAACTGTCGGCCAAAGCCGGGGTGATTGTTGAGGGATGGAACGGCTATAATGTGCTCCATACGGCGGCTGCACGTGTCGGGGGGCTTGATCTTGGGTTTTTGCCAGGCGCAGGGGGCAAGGGAACGACTGAAATTTTGGCAGCGGCTGAAAGCGGCGAGATTGACGTTGTCTTCAATCTTGGTGCCGATGAACTCGATAATGCCAAACTGCAAAATGCGTTCGTGATCTATCAAGGTCACCACGGTGATGCAGGCGCGCGTTATGCTGATATCATTTTGCCGTCGGCGGCTTATACGGAGCAAAACGGCCTCTATGTGAATTTGGAAGGCCGCGTTCAAATGGCGATGCGGGCTTATTTCCCCTTTGGCGATGCCAGAGAAGATTGGGCGATCTTGCGGGCCTTGTCCGGCAAGATGGGCAAAGCCTTGCCTTATGACGATCAGTTCACGTTGCGAACAGAACTTTTCAAAGCGCATCCTGATCTTGCCTCTATTGATACGCTGCCAGAAACAACATCTCTCGATTTGGCATCGTTGGGCGCATCTGGTCAGATTGATACCTCCCCGCTTCGCGCTCCGATTGAAGATTATTACACGACCAATCCAATCGCTCGGGCGAGCAAAACCATGGCGGAATGTTCTGCGACCCTTGTAAGTGATGCAGCTCTCGCTGCAGAATAATCTGGTCGAAAGATAACTCAGCACAGGTAGGGGGCTTAAATGCCGCGTTGGCTTGTTATATTATTGGTTCTCTATGCTGGCGCAGGCACATTGCTTGCGGGGTTTATGGCGTATAATCCAACTGCGGAAGAACGCTTACGACGCAAACTGAACTTGCCGACTTATACCTATAGCGCTTACCAAACGGTCCTTTCCAATCATTATGAAAATAGGCTGCAATTATGGACAGAGCGGCCAATCTTGTTTTTAGGCGATAGCCATATTCAATATTTTGATACTTCGATTATTTCTGATCATATCATGAATTTAGGGGTGGGGGGATTAACCTCCAATCTGTTGCGTGAACATCTTCGTGCATATGAAATAAATGATGCGCAAATCTTGGTAATCGGCATAGGGATTAATGATCTTATGCGATTAGGCTCTGTTCAGGCTCAGCATAATATTCGCGCCCTGATCAAGGATCTTCAACGACGAGATGAGACTTGGTTTATGATGGAAGTTATGCCGGTAAATGAAGCGTTGGTTTCCAGTACTCAAAATGCTGAGATTGTAAAATTTAACGCTTTAATCGAAAAACTTTGCGTCGCGCCGTGCCGAAAACTTGCGGTTTATGATCAGTTATTAGGGCCATCAGGGCAATTAGATCAAGACTATGATAGCGGCGATGGGCTACATTTAAATCGTGAAGGTTATGTCGTTTTAAGTAACACCATTCAATCTGCCCTTGGAGTAAAACGTGACTGAAAGCAGTGCACCATCCTTTGTGCCGACTACCAGCAGACTTCATCTTCTTGATGGTCTACGCGGTGTTGCTGTTCTGTTGGTGATGATTTTTCATTATACATGTATTTTTCCTAGGTTTGTCCCTTCCGCTTTACCATCTGCGTTTACGTTTGAACCGGGCCTTTTTGGCGTACATTTGTTTTTTATCATTAGCGGTTTCGTTATCCTGATGACGCTGGAAAAACGCGGAGGCCCTGGTCAATTTATGTATGCGCGATTTGTTCGTCTTTATCCAATTTACTGGGTTTGTGTGTTGTTGACGGTAGCAGTGCTTCTCTTATTGCCTTTACCGGATAATACGCTAACCGCACCGCAAGTATTAATTAACCTCACCATGCTTACGGATTTTGTAAAAGCAACGCCCGTTGATGGCGTTTATTGGAGCTTGACATATGAGCTTGGTTTTTACGCCTTCATGTTCTTCCTTTTCAAAACTAAATTGCGTGACAAAATTGATTGGGTTGCGGCTTATTGTATTCTGGGCGCTTTCTTGTTTCTGAATTTCAAAGAATTTATTCCGCATCCGACGCATTATGTCTTGATGGTAAATTTCTACAGTCATCTCTTTGGCATAGGGCTTGTTTTTTATCAGCTCTATTTCAAAGGGGTCAGCTGGCCTCGCGCAGCGTTGATTTTGGCTGGTATCGGGATCATGTTTCTGGAATATCAAGATCCGAATAATGTACCGCCTTTCATGGCACTTGCAGCCATTGTGATCAGTGTCGCTCTCATGGCCATGGCTTTATTCACAAAGTGGGTGAACTGGCTGGGAACACCAGTCCTTCTATTTATCGGGCGTATTTCTTATGCGCTTTACCTCACCCATCAAATGATTGGTTTTGTGATTATGCATCAATTGCAAAAGGTGGGGATAAATTGGTGGGGGTCTTTGCTTCTCACAATGGTGTTCGCGATAGCTTTGGCAGCTATTCTGACCCTGATGGCGGATGAACCGTTGCGACGTCTTTTACGGCGTCGATCCTAAGTCCACGTTTATTCTCCGTTAGAGGCTCTCGGATCGACCATCAGCTCTGGGAATTTTCCTGTAATCCCCTCATAAAAATCGAAAATGGGCGCCATGTCTTTTGGGTAATCGCCCGTTGGCATCACCGCCAAATGCGCCCCTGCTGTTTTTGACGGGAAATCCAAGAAGCCGCAAACGATCGGCACTTGGGCTCCATTGGCGATGTGGTAAAATCCTGTTTTCCATCGTTTCGAGCTGCCGCGTGTTCCCTCTGGGGGGATGGCGACAAATATTTCGTCGCGTCGGGCATATTCTTCGACGACTTGAGAGACCATGTCGTTGGATTTGCTCCGATCAATTGCAATGCCGCCTAGGCTTTTCATGAGCCAACCGAAAGGGCCTTTGAAGAGTGAGGCTTTGCCCATCCAGTTTAGCCGTACACGGAAGTAATAAGCGACGGCTAACATCAAAGGTAAGTCCCAATTGGTCGTATGGGGTGCCGCGATGAGGACGAATTTCCCTTCTGGCACTTTGCCGACAATCTTCCAGCCCGCAAGACGATAGAAGAAAAGCCAAATCCCGCGCCGCATTTCATAGAAAAAATCTATTGCCGGTTTTGTTGGAGGTAGCATATCCGGCAATTTGGGGACTTTGGACATTTGAAGAGACCTTTCAAGACGAGCCATCTATGC
>CALLVA010000123.1 GCA_938010655.1 uncultured Parvularculaceae bacterium
CAAAAGCCCGCGCGATCGAATTGGCGGGATAGAAGGTTTGGGCATGGGAAGAAGTATAGTGATGGTCTATGCAGGGCTGTAGTGTAAAATAGACTCAAAACACGCTGGTTTGTCTTTGATTTATATGATAATAAATATTTCGAAAATTTTTATTACTTGTATGTATTGTGGGAGGAGACATGATTGAGCAAGCACTTTCTATTATTCCAAGAATTGAAAAAAAGGTAGATTATTCCTATCGAGATTTTGACTATTTGAGGTCTTCAAAAAAGTCGATAACTGTAAATATCTTAGAACAGGTGAAGCATTGTTTTGAGGAAAAAAGAGAACCCAGTATTAGAAAGAATTATGCATCAATTTCTAATGGGATATTTATACTTAGCAGTTTCATATCTGGCGTCATGGCTCTCTTTCTTGTTCGTATTCTCTATTTCGAAAAGGATTACTCTTTTCTAATATCTTCGAATTACATATTGCTGATTTCAATTTTGTTTTTATTACTAATATCGTTTTATTCGCGCCAAATTCACAAAGCTTTATCAGCTAGCGATATAATGATTCACGAGCGCCCGAGTAGGAATGTACCAATTTGGATTGGAGCTGGCCAAGTAGAATTCGCTGCGGGTCAAACAGGCGTGAAAGTTGAGACTGATCATGCATCAGCATACTTTCCTTGGGAAGCTTTTGAAAAAGCAGAACATAGGAAAATTCCAAATGAAGGTCAGCAAAAAGAATTTATTGTGCTTACCTTAATGCCTAATGTACAAAAGAGAGATCAAAGAAACTCAGATGTTTTCGAGGAATTATACATCCCTACACGGCATTTCACAGTACCTAACGGCGCAACATGGGAAGAGTTTTATAATTATTGTAAAAAGAATATTTTTGTAAAAGGTACGGATTAAATTAATGCTATAGAAAATATGATCGTTTTGATGGCACTAAATTTTTGTTACGGTAATTATTCTGGTATTATATTACAGCGTAGCTTTATGCGATGAGAATTTAAAAGCAATCCTAAGCTGCAAATTTTTTCTTTGTAGGTCTTAAAAAAAGATAAGAGAAAAGAAGGTGGAGGGGGCCTTCTTTTCTCTTTTGTTCCATTCAGATAATAGCGCTAGAAGCGATATTTCAATCCAAAGGAAAGGGAAGTTGTGTTCAGGTCGTTCGGGTTCACAGTGCCTGTGCCGCCTGCGACTTCTGGAATACCATCAAATTCAACGTCGCTGATTTGAGTAAATTCTGTGAATGTTGAAAGTCTATCGGTGAATTTGTAATCCATGCCAACACCATAGGAAAAGCCGGTTTCTGTATCAGATCTGGAAGTTGTTGGTGGTGCGAATGTGTAAGAATTATTCACGTCATAATCCAAAACGGTGAAGCCGCCGTGCGAATATATGGAAAATTTATCGGTGATATGCGCGCCAGAGAGAACACGTCCCCCATATGTCGCGTTAAGATCAACATCAGTTACAAGGACACCATTGACGTTTCTTGTTGAGGCGCTTTCGTAATTGTAAAAACCTTCTACAGCCACGAAAAAGTCTTCAGTTAAACCAATTTCATATCCAATGCCTAAGCCTGCGCCGAAATCTGTTTCATCAACAAATGTTGACCCATTACTATCAGCTACTGGAAGACCTTCTGTTGCAGCAGAACGTGTGACGCTATGTTCCAATGTTGTCGTATTGGTTTTACCCGTCACATAAAGACCACCTTCAGCCATTGCCGTTGTTGTCGCTAATGCTGATACAGATAATACAGCCAGGAATAGTTTATTTCTCATCATTTTCATCTCCAAGAGTTACTCGTCAATTTCGCTGGTCTGAATGACTGCAGCGTCGAATTTACTCATACGCCAGATTTTTCATTGTGCGACTCGCATTTGCGTGAGCACACATTAGCGTGAAGAGGCGTGAGGAAAGCGTTATCTGAAAAGGGGATTTTATTGGAATTTGTGCACCAAAAAGGGACTATCCATGAAGAATAGTCCCTTTTTTGCTGCACAAAATAAAAGAAATTTATTCCTTCGCAGCTGTCTCCAACGCTAATGCATGCAACTCGCCGCCCATTTTTCCTTTGAGCGCTTTATACACCAACTGATGTTGGGCCACTCGCGTCTTGCCTTTGAAGGCTTCAGAAACGATCCGCGCTTTATAATGGTCGCCGTCGCCTGCGAGGTCTTCAATTTCGATCTCGGCGTCGGGCAGGGCGTCTAGGATCATTTTTTTGATATCATCTGCGGCCATAGGCATGGGGGTATTCTCCGGTTGGGCTCTTTGCATATAGGTAGGCAAGGTCTGTTCTTGAAGGGTTGCCAGATCAATCACGGAAATCGCGTCTTCATCATCCAGCAAAATATCTTCGCCGCCAAACATGCCGATGCGGCTGGCTTGAACGCCGGCCATAGAGGCTTTGAGGATAAAGCTATCGGCTTGATCTTCCGAGATTGCCACAAGATATCGACCTTGGTCTTCGCCAAACCAATAGGCGGCGCGGCGATCTTTAACCGGGGTTGTCAGCTGTAAGCCTATACCAGCCGTAATCGCCATTTCCCCAGCTGCCACAAGCAAACCACCGTCAGATACATCGTGTACGGCGGAAAGGGCAACATCATGAATAGATTTGACCACAAATTCCCCTGTCGCGCGTTCTGTTTTTAAATCGACAGGCGGCGGCGCGCCAGCTTCATTGCTGTAAAGGTCTCGCAAATAGAGCGATTGGCCGAGCCAGCCGCGCGTGACACCAAGGCTGATCAGGGCATCGCCTGCGCGCGCAGTGTTCATCCGCGCAAGTTTGCTCAAATCATCCAACACGCCGACGCCGCCAATGGCCGGGGTTGGCGGAATCGCCTCGCCATTTGTCTCATTATAAAGAGAAACATTGCCGGAGATCACCGGATAGTCCAGCGCCTCGCAAGCCTGTTTGATGCCTTCAATACAACCTACAAATTGGGCCATAATTTCTGGGCGTTCCGGGTTACCGAAATTCAGACAATTGGTGATCGCTTTTGGGGTCGCGCCCGTTGCGCAAATATTGCGATAGGTTTCGGCGACGGCTTGCTTGCCGCCTTCCACCGGATTGGCTTTGCAATATCGCGGTGTCACATCGGTTGAAACCGCCAGCGCCCGGTTGGTGCCATGAATGCGAACAACACCAGCGTCAGAGCCGGGAGGCACAGTGGTATCGCCCATAACGGTGTGATCATATTGTGACCAAATCCATTTGCGAGAACAAAGATCAGGGCCAGACATAAGTTGGCCTAAAGTGGTGAGCATGGTCGCGCCCGCCGGGGCATCCGCAAGGGAGAGCTTTTGCTCATGCATCTCAGTTTGCGCATCCGCAACAACTTCTGTTGAAACGAGATTATGGGCAGCGGCGCGCAAATCTGCAAAATCATCATCACCGTCCTGCACCAGCCGCGCATAAACCTTTGCCTCGCCTTTGGCGGTGGAGAAGGCGACAGCCAATAAGTCGTCTATGTCGGACAGTTTTTCAGAAATCATCGTCTGGGCAATTTCCGCCATCTCGGCTTCTGACTTGTCCGCTTTTAAAGTCACAATGGCTTCGCGAATGTTCAGCTCCGGGTCTTCCAATTTTGCTGGATCAGAAAACTCGGTGTAAGGACGATCATAATTTGGTGCATCATCTGCCAAAGGCGGCACAGGAATTTCTGCTTGCACGCTGCCTAAATGCCGAATAACCAATTTGCGCGTATCTGTGGTGACGCCGATCACGGCAAAGTCCAGTCCCCATTTATCGAATATTTTTTTCGACATTTCTTCTGCGCCGGGTTTTAAAACCATCAGCATGCGCTCTTGGCTCTCAGAGAGCATCATCTCATATGCAGACATGCCTTCTTCGCGCTGAGGCACTTTGTCGAGGTCCATATCAAAACCACCGCCGCCTTTGGCTGCCATTTCAACTGAGGAGGAGGTGAGGCCCGCCGCGCCCATATCCTGGATCGCGATAATGGCGTCTTCTGCCATCAACTCAAGACATGCTTCTAAAAGTAACTTCTCCGTAAACGGATCACCCACCTGAACGGTTGGGCGTTTGGCTTCGGCTTCATCATCAAATTCAGCAGATGCCATGGTCGCGCCATGAATGCCGTCCCGGCCCGTTTTCGCGCCTACATAAACCACAGGGTTGCCTGCGCCTTTGGCGGCGGAATAGAAAATCTTGTCTTGGTCCGCGAGGCCGACACACATGGCATTGACCAAAATATTACCATTATAGCCTTTGTCGAAATTGGTCTCGCCGCCAATAGTGGGCACGCCCATGCAATTGCCATAGCCGCCAATCCCCGCGACCACGCCGCCCACAAGATGGCGCGTTTTCGGATGGGACATATCGCCAAAGCGGAGCGCATTCATATTGGCGACTGGCCGTGCGCCCATTGTGAACACATCGCGCATGATCCCGCCAACACCTGTTGCCGCGCCTTGATAAGGTTCGATGAAAGAGGGGTGGTTATGGCTTTCCATTTTGAAGATCGCCGCAACCTTCTGCCCATCTTTGCCAGTGCCGACATCGATTACACCAGCGTTTTCCCCCGGACCACAAATCACCCAATCGGCTTTCGTTGGCAATTTGGAGAGGTGACGGCGCGAAGATTTGTAAGAGCAATGCTCAGACCACATGACGGAGAAGATGCCCAATTCCAGCAAATTAGGCTCCCGGCCCATATGCGCCTTGATCCGCTCATATTCATCAGGCGCAAGCCCATGCGTCGCAACAATTTCAGGGGT
>CALLVA010000124.1 GCA_938010655.1 uncultured Parvularculaceae bacterium
TGACAATCGGGACTCGTCATGAAGAAAATTGTAGGAAAGCTTTTGGGTATCTAGGCACCAATGATCGAGAAGCTCATGAAGCCTTATTGGCAAAGCTTCCAGCTCAAAAAAGCGTCGCTGTCCGGTACAACCCGGAAAAACCTGAACAGGCTTCACTCTCTTTTGGTCCCAGCTCCTTTGCTTACTTACCACTGATTTTTGGTACTATCTGGACCTTGATGACCTTTGGTTTTGTGTTCTTATTTGTCTTTGGCAATTCATCAATGCAAACACTGATTGATAACATTGTTGTGTACTAAACATACAGACGCATAAAAAAGCACCGACAATTGCCGGTGCTTTTTCGTTTCCAATATTCTGAAAACTTATTTTTCCATGATAACTTTTGTATGCGGGAATGGGATTTCCACGCCAGCTTTATCAAGAGCTCTTTTCACTTGTTCTGGTACGGAATATCGCACGTCAAAATAGTGTTCGCCATTACAGAATGGGCGCACGATAAAGTCGACTGAACTTGAGTTCAATGTTTCGACTTCCACAAAAGGCGCAGGGTCTGCAAGTACATGCGGGTGATCTGCCAAAACTTGCATAATGGTTTTTCTGGCTAGGTCCAGATCAGCGCTATACGCAACACCAAATGTCATATCGACACCGCGCACAGCGTGGTGGCTATGGTTGGTTAGATTGTCACCCCAAAGTTTGCTGTTCGGTACAATAATGTGTTGGTGATCAAATGTTTCAAACTCTGTCGTGAACAATGAAATTGCTTTGACATTACCGAACACACCGCCGCCATCAACAAAGTCGCCGACTTTAAACGGGCGGAACATAATCAACATGACGCCTGCGGCAAGATTTGAAAGTGTACCTTGCAAAGCCAAGCCAATGGCAAGACCAGCCGCACCGATAAGCGCAACGATTGACGTTGTCTCAATGCCAAAGCGGCCGAGCACCATCAAAACGGTGAAGGCAAGCACAGCATATTTGGCGAGAGAGCCTAAAAAATTGAAAAGCGTATCATCAAGATGCGCGTGTTTTTTGCTTAATCCGCTGACCATGCGAAACACGATGCCAGAAATCCAGAAGCCAATAATAATAATGACTAAAGCGATTAACGCGTTTGTGCCGTATTTGATCATAAGATCCATTGAGGGAAGTTCCATTTCCGTTTTTCTCCTATTGATGTTTAATGCCCCAGTGACATCGGTAGAAGTATACCATACCATTGATTCTCTTTTGTATTTTATTTTTCCCTGAAATGCCGAAAGAGGGTTGAGGGCGCTATTGTAAATCTGGGCGTATTCCGACAAAAGTTTTGTCACTGAAAGCTTTTATCGCCATATTATCAGCTTTAATATCGCCAGTGACGGGCAGAATCTCTGTCAACAATAGTTCTTTCGTTGCGCCATTAAATCCAGCAGCAAAAATTGGGACTTGCGCGGCATAGGCGATTTTTAAATAGCCTGTTTTAAAGGTATCGACTTTGCTTCGGGTGCCTTCGGGCGTGATTCCCAACCAGACATTCTCATTCTCATTGAACCAATCTGCCATTTGCTCTGGTACTGCTTTAGAGCGCGCGCGATCAATCGGCACGCCGCCCATCCATTTGAAAAAACCACCTAGCGGCCAGAAGAAAGCCTCTTTTTTCATCATATAAGAAATTTTCAAGCCCACAGCCTGTATCGCTGCCATAGCGATCACAAAATCCCAGTTTGAGGTATGGGGCATACCAATAATGAGGAGCTTTTTCTTATCGGGTAAAGAGCCAACAATTTTCCACCCGCATAACTTTAAAACAAGACTGCCCATGCCCCTGGTGAACCAATTGCCCATGCGCGGCGTAGACGCTGAGATAACAGCATTAGTATATTTGGCCATGGAGAAGTCCTTCGTGGATTTGGGTGCTTATAAGCCTAGCACAATTTTGATGGATAAGAACAACGGCTTTGCGAACCACAAAGTGACTTTTTCAACGGACTTTCCCCTTGGCAGGTCGGGGCAAACCTGTGCATGGTTTTCGCCAAATTTGAAATATTCTCAAGCGAGACACACCATGGCGAAAAAACAGAAATATGATTGCATTAAATGTCCAGCCTATTGCTGTTCATATGCCCATATTGAAACCAAGAAAAAAGACATTCAGCGCATGGCAGATGCCTTCGGATTGACCTTTGAAGAATGCAAGAAAAAGCATACTAAAAAAGGCGACAAAGATACGCCGCGCGTTTTACGGCATCAAAAAGATGAGCATTATGGCACCATCTGTAAATTTATCGACTTGGAAACACGCAATTGCACAATCTATGAAGCGCGGCCAAAAATTTGCCGGGAGTTTCCCACGCAAAAGCGATGTGGGTATTATGATTTCCTAAGCTTCGAACGCGAAGTGCAAGATGATGAGACTTGGGTAGCGACCACCGATAATTAATTAAGAGGCGGTTTCGACATTCTCTTGCTGACGTTGCCACAAATCTGCATAAATCTTGCCTCTGGTTAGTAATTCACCATGAGTACCTTGCTCTGCGATTTTACCATCCTGCAGCACTAGAATTTTATCTGCATCAATAATTGTCGAAAGGCGGTGGGCTATGACCAGTGTCGTCCGGTCTTTGGCAACAGCTTTTAGGGCTGTTTGAATTTGTTGCTCTGTTGCGCTGTCTAAAGCAGATGTCGCTTCATCTAGAATCAAAATCGGCGGATCTTTCAGAATTGTTCTGGCGATAGCGACCCGTTGTTTTTCACCACCGGAAAGCTTGAGACCACGCTCCCCTACAAGCGTGTCATAGCCTTTGGGTAGCGACGAAATGAAATCATGAATTTGCGCCAGCTTCGCTGCTTCTTCAATTTGCGCGTCGCTTGCTTCGGGATTTGCATATCCAATATTGTATCGCACAGTATCATTAAACAGAACCGTATCCTGAGGCACCATGCCAATTGCTTTTCGCAAACCGTCTTGCCGGATATCCTGAATATTCTGTCCATCCACTAAGACAGCGCCGGAAGCAGTATCATAGAACCGATAAAGAATTCGGCTGATTGTCGATTTGCCAGCGCCAGAGGGGCCGACAATGGCGATGGTTTCGCCGGGCGCTGCTTTGAAGCTGATGCCATGCAAAATCTCTCTGTCTTTATCATACGCAAACGTGACGTCCTTAAATTCTATTGCGCCTCCTTTGATCTCTAAATCTTTCGCATTTGGCTGGTCCACAACCTCTAATGGCTGTCTCAACAAGGCAAACATCTTCTCCATATCCACCAGCGATTGTTTGATTTCTCGATAGGCAAAGCCCAGAATATTGAGCGGTTGATAGAGGCTCATCATGATCAAGGTGATCGCTGTGATTGCGCCAACTTGCATTGTTCCTTGGCCGATATATCGAATAGTCAGTAACAAAATCGCCACTGTGCCCGCATTGAAAATCAACGCTTGCCCCATATTCACCACCGCCAGCGACATGTTGGAGCGGATCGCCGCTTGTTGATATCGCTTCATCGAGACGTTGTAGCGATCAATCTCATATTGTTCATTATTGAAATATTTGACAGTCTCATAATTCAGCAAACTATCCACTGCCTTCGTGTTCGCATCGTTGTCACTCTCAATCATTTGTCTACGGAACTTCAGCC